>JAJZGH010000256.1 GCA_021798635.1 Planctomycetota bacterium
CCTGCACCAAAAGGATAGTGACCAGCAGGAGACTGGAAGCTTGCAGCACAAGGGATTGCCGTTGGATCAGGGGGGTACCGGCCCGCAGGCTTACGCTGATGCCGTGGCGACCTATCTGGCGTTCGCGGTGGATAAGGCAGCGAATCGGGGCTGTACTCTCTGCTTTTGGGACACAGGTGCCGGCAACGTGCAGCAGGCTTTCGGCCGCCAGGCGCTACCGATGACATGGGATTTCTGCGAGGCAAACCCCTTCAGCGATTCATCGGGAAGTTGGGGATCGCATATCAATTTCACGGCAAAGTGCGTCGGCTACTCGCCGCCCGGAGCGCCCGGCGGGGTCATCCAGCGTTCGGCCGCGGGGATTCTCCAGGGATCCCCGATCATTTCCACTGACCCGCCTTATTACGACAACATTGGCTATGCCGACCTTTCGGATTTTTTCTATATTTGGCTGCGGCGGTCGCTGGGCGATGTTTATCCTGATTTATTCAAGACGGTG
Source organism: Planctomycetota bacterium (assembly GCA_021798635.1). The sequence continues at coordinate 500 of JAJZGH010000256.1, forward strand.
CTTACACCAAAGGCTGAGGAGTTGATTGCTTCACCCTACCGGCATGGCGGCAAGCTCAAGGCGCAGGAATTTTTTGAAACAGGGTTGGGTAAGGTTTTTGAGAGTATGCGCAAGGTTCAGCCGGCGGAATATCCGATGACTGTGTTTTATGCTTTTAAGCAGTCTGAGGAAACAGACGAGAGTGTGGATGCTGGGGAGGCAGGCAGGATGCCTGCACCACAAGGGGGACTTGCAGCAAACGCGGGGCCTGTAGCGGAAGGGGGGGCTGGGTCACAAACGGCGCATGCTTCGACGGGGTGGGAGACCATGCTGGCGGGATTAATCCGGGCCGGGTTTGCCATTACTGGCACGTGGCCGATGCGCACAGAGCTTGTTGGCAACCTAAAGAAGAACATGAGCGCCTTGGCCTCATCTATCGTCCTTGCCTGCCGGCCGCGGGCCGTTGATGCCGCCACGGCCACCCGCCGAGAATTTTTGAACGCCCTTAAGCGCGAGCTGCCGGATGCCCTCCGTCATTTGCAGGAAAGCAATATCGCCCCGGTGGATTTGGCTCAGGCGGCCATTGGGCCGGGGATGGCTATTTTCACCCGGTATGCCCGCGTGATGGAGGCCGATGGATACTCCATGCCCGTGCGCACCGCATTGGGTTTAATCAATCAATTACTGGATGAAGTTCTTGCGGAGCAGGAGGGCGAATTTGATGCCGATACCCGTTGGGCGCTGGCCTGGTTTGAACAATTCGGCATGAATGAGGGCCCATTTGGTGTGGCAGAAACACTAAGCAAAGCCAAGAATACTGCCGTCAATGGTCTGGTGGAAACCGGTTTAATCGCAGCCCGCAGCGGCAAAGTGCGCCTGCTAAAGCGGGGTGAAATTGTGGTGCAGGCTTCCAGCCTGCTTTCCAAACCAGCAGGCAAGATGCCTGCACCACAAAAGCTGGAATCACAAGAACTTGCATCACAGGAAGGTGCATCACAATGGCTGGTTGTACAACAACTGATCCGCAACCTTCAATCGGATGGCGAACAAGCCGCCGCCGGATTGCTGCGGCAACTGGACAACGCCGGAGAATCGGCCCGTGATCTGGCCTACCGCTTGTACGTGATCTGCGAACGCAAAAAATGGTCGGATGAAGCCCTGGCGTATAATGCACTGGTGGTCTCCTGGCCGGAAATTACCAAATTAGCCCGCAGCGAGATGCAACCTCAAGAGTCACAAAAGGAAATGTTTTAATGATGACGCTGCGTTTCTTTTCTGATCGGGCTGCCAGTGTGCCCCTGGCCAGCACGTGGATGGTCGGCGATTTGGGTGTGGCGCTGGGCAGACAGGAATTGTTTACTCGGCAATCACCTGAAAAGCTTAGGGTGCTTCGGGAGCACGCCCTGGTCGAAAGCGCCGTGTCTTCCAATCGCATAGAGGGTGTGGAGGTGGATCAGAAGCGGGTCGCTACGTTAATGTTTGGTTCACCCATATTGAAGGACCGTGATGAGGAGGAAGTACGTGGTTACCGTGCCGCGTTGGATTTGATCCATCGCAAGGGCGCAGCGCTGGCACTGACAGAATCCAACATTCGCCAATTGCATGAGTTGGCGCGCGGTGAAATTTGGGATGCCGGCAAATATAAACAAAGGGCCGAGCCAATTATTGAACGGTTTCCCGACGGCCGCAGCCGAGTGCGGTTCATGCCGGTGGAAGCCGGCCCGGCGACTGAGGCGGCGATGGCCGAACTCGTTGAGCGATGTAATATTTTGTTGCGCGATCGGAGAGTTAGTCCATTGATAGTGCTGGCTGGATTCACACTTGATTTTTTATGTATTCACCCGTTTCGTGATGGCAACGGACGCGTCTCACGGCTGCTTATGCTCCAACAGGCCTACCATGCCGGGGCCGAAGTCGGCAGGTATATCAGCCTTGAGCGATTGATCGAGCAGAACAAGCAGCGGTATTACGAAACCCTTGAAGAAAGTTCTCGGAGTTGGCATGACGGTCGGCACAATCCATGGCCCTTTGTCAATTATGTCTTATGGGTTCTCAAGGAGGCCTACAAAGAATTTGAGCAGCGCGTCGGGGAAATCGCGGTACCGCTTGGGGCTAAGGCGGAATTGGTGCGGCAGGCCATCTACCGTCAGCAGGGCAGCTTTCGAGTAGCGGATTTGGAGCGTGCGTGCCCCGCCGTGGGACGCGATTGGATTCGAAATATTCTCAGGCAGATGAAAGCGGCCGGCGAGCTACGGTCGTTCGGACACGGGGCTGGGGCACGTTGGGAGCAAGCAAACCTGAATAAGGGTAGTGATACCCCTGAATAAGGGTAGTGATAAGGGTACTGGCTCGACTTAAAGTAACCGTTCGCAACTACATGGACCAGGGGACCGGGCACATTATTGTGGTGCAGGCTTCCAGCCTGCTCGACGAGATTATAGTGAACGGTTACGATTGACAAACTTGAGGCTGATACATGGCAGTAACAAATCGTGAACGAATTGGTAAGGGCCTGGATCTTCTGGCCGGCGGCCTTCGCCCATTTGTTGAGCGCGAGTTGAAATCCAAACTGGGCGATAACTGGCAGAACGCTCTACCCGACGCGGCGGGGCGAACCCCGCGGGGCAAATCGGTGAATCTGGATGATCCACAGGTATTATTAAACGTCCTCTGGGATCAGTGGAATATCGTTTTTCGCGACGTGCTCGGCCCCGCCGAGCGCAGTATCGTCAGTGAGCTTCGGGGCATCCGCAACCAATGGGCACACAATGTGCAGTTCAGCAGCAACGATGCCATTCGAGCGCTTGATTCAGTCGAGCGGGTTCTTAATGCCGTTTCGGCCGCTAATGTCGCCCTTGAAGTCGGCCAGATGCGCATGGACGTGATGCGGTCTATGTTTGACGAGCAGCGCCGCTCGGAAATGCGAAAGAAGACATCCCAGCCCACCGAAGGCAAACCCCAGGGCGGCCTCAAACCCTGGCGGGAGGTGGTCACCCCGCATCCGGATGTGGCCAGTGGCCGCTACCAACAGGCGGAATTCGCCGCCGACCTATGGCAGGTTTATCAAGGCGAAGGATCGGACGAGTATAGGAGTCCGATCGAATTTTTCCGGCGAACTTTTATTACCCAAGGCCTGCGACGGTTGCTTTCCCAGGCTGTCCTCCGCCTGGCGGGCAAGGGGGGCGACCCCGTGGTGGAATTGCAGACCAATTTTGGCGGCGGTAAGACGCACTCCCTGTTGGCGCTGTATCACCTGATTTCGGGAACACCACCCGCCGATCTTCCCGGCGCTGAGGAACTGGTCAAGGAACTCAATGTAACGCTGCCCAAGAACATCCGCCGTGCCGTGTTCGTCGGCACGCAGATTTCCCCGGGCAAACCCCACAAGAAGCCCGACGGCACGGTGGTACGTACCCTATGGGGGGAGATTGCCTGGCAGCTCGGAGGCAAGGAGGGCTATAGGCTGGTCAAAGAGGACGACGAAAAGGCTACCAATCCCGGCAACACACTCAAAGAGCTATTCAACAAATACGGCCCCTGCCTGATTCTCATTGATGAATGGGTTGCGTACGCCCGACAACTGCACAGCGACGCCGATTTACCCGCGGGAAGTTTTGAGACGCACTTTACATTTGCCCAGGCGCTTAGCGAAGCCGCCAAGGCCGCAAAGGATACGTTGCTGGTGGTTAGTATTCCAGCCTCTGAAAGCCCGCACCAGAAAGCCGATCATGCCGTCACGGATATTGAAGTGGGCGGCGAGCGTGGCCGCGCGGCGCTGGCCCGCCTGAAAAATGCCATAGGCCGCGTGGAGGCGTCCTGGCGCCCGGCCAGTCCGGATGAGGGATTTGAAATTGTGCGGCGACGTTTGTTTCAGCCTCTTACGGGCGATCAGTTTATCGCGCGGGATGCCGTCTCCCGCGCGTTTGTGGAATGCTATGGATCCCAGCAGCAGGAATTTCCGTCCGAATGCCGCGAAGCGGATTATGAACGCCGCATCAAAATGGCGTATCCGATTCACCCGGAACTTTTTGACCGGCTTTATAACGATTGGTCCACACTGGATAAATTCCAGCGCACGCGCGGCGTGTTGCGCCTCATGGCGGCGGTGATTCATTCCCTATGGGAGCGGCATGATGGCAATCTCCTCATCATGCCCGGCAACGTGCCCATTGATGACCAGATGGTCCAATTTGAACTTACGCGCTACCTGGATGACACGTGGGTGCCCGTTATCCAGAAGGATGTTGACGGCCCGGGTTCCCTGCCGCTGAATCTGGACAGAGATAATCCCAATCTGGGGCGCTATTCCGCCGCCCGGCGCATCGCCCGCACGATATATATGGGATCAGCCCCGACACTGCGGGCGGCGCACAAGGGCATCGACGACAGGCAAGTGAAACTTGGCTGCGTACAGCCGGGTGAATCTGTCGCCACGTTTGGCGATGCGCTGCGCCGCCTGACCGATAGCGCCACCTACTTGTACGTTGACGGCAAACGCTACTGGTACTCAACACAACCGACCGTAACGCGCGTTGCCGAGGACCGGGCAGGGCAGTACCAACGCGATGAGCATCAGGTAACCGATGAGATTGTGCGGCGGTTGCAGCAACAGGCCAAAAGCCGGGGCGGATTTGATAAAGTTCACGTGTGCGCGCCCGGTCCCGGTGACGTCCCGGATGAGCCGGAGGCACGGCTCGTCATTCTGCGGCCTGGCCGGCAACACATCGCCAAAGACCCTGATAGCAAAGCTCGGCGTCAGGCCCAGATTATGTTGGATTCGAGGGGCACCGGCCCCCGGAATCACCGTAATGCCATTGTGTTCCTTGCCGGTGACGCCAACAGGCTACGCGAACTTGAGGAGGCGGTTGCGCAATATCTGGCGTGGAGCAGTGTCTGCCAGGAGCGCGAGGAACTGAATCTGGATTCATTCCAGGCCCGCCAAGCCGAATCACGCCGCCAATCTGCGGATGAAACCGCAGATCGTCGCATCCCGGAAACCTACCAATGGGCCTTGGTGCCCACGCAGCCGGATAAAAAAGGCCCGGTAGAGTGGACCGAGGTGCGTTTGCAGAACGGTGGCGGCTTGGCCGAACGCACCGCGAAAAAACTGATCGACGGTGATCTGTTGCGTGTCCAGATGAGCGGCAGCGTGTTGCGTCTGGAATTAGATCGCGTTCCGCTCTGGCGGGGCAATCACGTGGGCTTGCAGCAACTTGCGGACGACTTTGCCAAATATTTATACCTGCCACGCCTGCGGGATCGCGAGGTGCTCCTTCAGGCTGTACGCGACGGTGTTGGCCGGACGACTTGGCTGACAGAGGGCTTTGCCTATGCAGAGCGCTTTGATGAGGCTTCGGGCCGGTTTATTGGCCTGCAGGCGGGCTCCGCTCCGGCACCGATCGTCTTCGACAGCCATAGCGTCCTGGTAAGATCTGATATAGCCAAAGCCCAACTGGATGCGGACGCCGCTACCGCTGGTAGCCCTGGTCCTCTCGCAAACCTCGCAGCCCGACAAGGGACAAGCGGCCGCGAGGTGCCAGCGGATTCCTCGGGCGGCACGGGCCGGCCCGGAACTAGGCAGGCAGTGCCGCAACTCCGCCGTTTCCATGGGTCTGTCAAGGTTGACCCGCTGCGGCTCGGCCGCGACGCTGCACGAATCGCCGAGGAGGTTGTCCAGCACCTGACCGGCTTGCTGGGAGCAAACGTCGAAATCACCTTGGAAATCCACGCCGATCTGGCCGAAAACGTTTCGGATAAAACCATCCGCGACGTGACCGAAAACTGCCGGACATTGAAATTCGAGACTTACGGATTTGAAGAACAGTGACATTGCAGAAGACGTCCCCATTGTGGTGCAGGCTTCCAGCCTGCTCGCCCCAAGCTCCGTAAACATTTGCCCAAATCCGTGTGAAACAAAAGCGCCATCTACATTTACTTACCTATGCCCCCTGGCAAACCGCAGCCCCCCTGAAGGGCACGATAAGCCCTAACCGCCAACACCCAACCCACCCCCCAACACTGGAGCGTACCCTCCCTCGCTTTTATTCATTACTCATTACCCATTAAACTCGCCCCGCCCCCGCCACAACCACCCCACCAAACCACTTCCCCCTCCCCAAAATCCCACCCCATCGCCACCCCCAAACGCACCGCCCATCACTGAATGTACTGAATGTACTGCCCAATACTGATCAATACTGCAATTACTGCCCATTACTCATTGCTCATTATTCACTCAGCGAAGCGCCG
>JAJZGH010000257.1 GCA_021798635.1 Planctomycetota bacterium
GCTTGCAAGATGGCCTATCAATACTGGGTGAACCAGGGGCAAAGGGAAAAAAGTCGTTTTATCTCCCTGCGGGACGCGTACCATGGTGATACCTTGGGCGCGGTCGCTCTCGGAGGCATCCCGACGTTTCATCAGGTTTATGAGCCGCTGTGTTTTCCCGTAGACCGCATTGCCCCGCCTCTGTTGCGCCCCTTTGCCGGCACCAACGCCGCCATTGCGCCGCCGCAAGCGTCCGCACGGCACGCGGGAAATCTTCATTGGCAGGCGGATATCGAAAAACTTTTCACCCAGCATCCCGGACAATACGCCGCCATTGTGCTTGAGCCGCTGGTGCAGGGGGCGGGGGGAATGCTGATGCATCCGCCTGGTACACTCAAGGCATTGCGGCAAATAGCGGATAAACATGACGTGCTGTTAATTTGTGATGAAGTGATGACCGGTTTCGGGCGCACGGGCAAGATGTTTGCCTGCGATCATGAACGCATCACACCGGATTTGCTGTGTGTTTCCAAAGGTCTCACCGCAGGATATATGCCGCTGGGGGCCACGTTGACCACGGATAAAATCTTTGATGCCTTTTACGCCGACCCGCGGGAGGGTAAAACATTTTTTCATGGCCATACGTTTACAGGCCATCCGCTGGCCTGCGCTGTGGCCTTGGCCTCCCTGGATTTGATGCAATCCGCCCATACGCTGGATCATGCGCAGGAGATCGCCGCCGTCATGGCTGAAGGCTTGGCCCCACTACGTGACCATCCGAATGTGGGGGACGTCCGGCAGGTTGGCCTGGTGGCCGCCGTGGATATTGTACCCGACCGCAAGCCGGGATCGCGCTTTGATTATCATTGGCGCATTGGGGGAGAATTGTGCACGTCCATGCGCGAAAAGGGACTGATATTGCGGCCGCTGGCGGACACGCTGGTGCTCATGCCGCCGTTAGCCGCCAAAGCGCAAAGTATTCAGCGCATGACGGAAATTGTTGTAGAATCTATAGGCAAGGTGGAAGCGGTCATTGGCCGCAAGCAGGAGATGCAGTCGTCATGAAATCCGATAAATTCAATGAAATTGAGGAACTAAACACCCCTGTTCATCCCAATAAAATCCTCTCTGCATTCGGTAAGCCCGGGTTGTTTATTACCGGCACGAATACCGATATTGGAAAAACTACGGTGACCGGGGCACTGGCGGCGGCGTTTCGACGTTTAAATATCAGGGTGGGGGTGTGCAAAGCTATCGCGTCGGGGTGTCCCAAAAATCCAAATCGCGGCAATGGTAAGCACCTCCGTGATGATGATTTATTGTCGCCGGATGCTGTATTGGCGGCGACTATGGCCGGGCTGGATATCGCCAATGAAGACATCATGCGGGCGATAAGCCCCATCCGATTTGCGGCTCCGGTTTCGCCCCATGTCGCTGCGCAACTTGAAAATCGCGAGCCGGATTGGAATCGCCTGGCGTCGGCGATGAACTATTGGCGTGGAGCCTGTGATTTTCTGCTGGTGGAGGGGGCCGGTGGGTGGCTGGTGCCGTTAAATCGGCGACTCTTTACCATTGCTGATCTGGCACAGATCCTGGCGCTGCCGACTGTGGTCGTAACCGGGGCCTATCTGGGTACGCTTAATCACACATCCTTGACGGTGGAGTCCATACGGGCACGCAATATTCCGGTGGCGGGCCTGGTGGCTAATCGGGTGCCCATTGAGCGGGATATATCTATCCAAAGCAGCTTGGACGAATTGCCGCAGCTTATGCACACGCCCATGCTGGCCGTGTTGCCACAGGACTCTCAGGTAACACTCACCCATGTGCCAACCAATTTTGTTGACGCATTGGAACCCTTCGCGCGGCAATGGTGGAACCAGACGACCAAGACTTAGAACTCACTGAGAAGTGGCCGCGGTATTGGTTTGAGAATGCGTCCTGTCCGCTTCCTTCAGCAGCCGATTAATAAGGGAAGATTCCCCCGCCTGTTGCGTGAATTCCAGCCCGCCGTCATTTTGCAGATAAATCACATACAGACGACCCGGTTTAACAGGTCGGTACACGGCCTGCCCCTGCACCACATCCAGCCCCAGCTTGGCCGCCGACGCGGGGTGCTGCATGAGTTGGCGGATATGCTGCCAGAGATTAAGCGTAAAGGTATCCGGGCGTCCGGATTTTCCAGTCAGGCACTCGGGTACGCCGTGCGAACCCAACAGACTGCTGCCTAACTGTGGAGATTGTTTGCTTGAGAAAATCCGACGGAAAAAGGCCAGAGACTTGCCCCGAAGCAAGTCGCCGTTTTCCACAAACTTCTTGCGGAACTTCAGTACATATCCATCCACGTAGGGTGTATCACCGGGAATGACTATTTTTTTTATAGGCAACGGCGTGCGCTTGCCATCGCTGCCGGTAACAAATTCCTCCCACAGAAGCGTGGTTTGCCGCACCTGTCGCTTGCCGTTGGTGACTTGTCCGTCTACCACCAGTTCCGCCATGCGGCGCTTCCCGGTCAGGCGGTTGATGATCACCTGCAGGCGCTTGCGTTCACGTTCCAGTTGCAGGATGCGGGCGTTGCGCGACGCGAAATAGATGGCCATATTAACGCCCGCCGCCATGACGGTTGTCAAGACCACCAGGACAATTACGCGCTTAAGAAAATTTCGCATCGCAGGATCCTTTATTGTTTCAGGGCGGCCAGAGAGGCTTTCCATTTTTTATTCATGGCGGCCGCGGTTGTCGGCGTCCATACGCTGCCGTCAGAACCCTCATATTTTATCAATACGCCCTTGGAATTCACCCAGAAGTTTGAAATTCCGGGGTCCAGTTGTTCGGTGAGATGATAGGCCGTGATCTTCCGGCCGTTAACGGTGATGCGTTGTGTTCCGTGGACCGTCAGCAGCCGCAATCCCAGACGGCGCGTGCCGGAATTAAAGGTGACAAATCCCATCGCCGAGGGCTTGGCTAGATTTACTAACCGGGGCCAAAAATATTTTAACGTCAGGGGCAAATAGGCCGGCATATAGGAAGGCAATTCAAAGTGGGTGGGCTTATTGGGTTGACCCGGGACCACGTGCCGCCGCTGCATGTACACCGTCATCCAACGGTGATGCACCATCAAGTCGGTTGGATTGCCGTGCTTATCCAGCGCCGGAACATAGGCGGACTGTTCATCGCCGGTTTCCTGGGCCCAGTGAATTTGCCTGTTGGGATACGGGACTTTGATATGTATTAATTTGGACTTATGGGTCTTCGGGTCAATAACAATGCGTTCCTGCCGCAATTTGACTTCCTGTGGATTATTAATGGGCACCAGGGTTTCGACGGCTTTATCCCATGTGGTGTAATGCGTAGTGGGACCGGGGGTTTTGCCTTGCTGGCCGTACGCCCAGAAACTGCTGGTCTTGGAAAATATTACCGTGCCATTGGGTAAAAACGTGCGCGCGTTGGTACTGCTGAAAATGCCGGTATACCCGTCTTCCGTGCCGGTGTAGCATGACAAAAGAACATATCCAATATCACGCCCGCCGGCTTGAATTTGATACAAATGGGGATGAATGGCTTTATGGGCAAGATCCAGTGCCGAGACACCTTTTAACCACGTGCGCCCGGCGCTTACCGCCGCCGCCCGCTGTTGCTGAAGGGCTTTCAGGTTCAAAAGATGAAAGTGCCGGGTCATGGCCAGAAAGCAGGCCCGCGCTCCGTCGGCCTGATTGGCGGGACTGAAAAAGGTCAGCAGGTAATAGAGCTTCGGTGCCGCCCGGACAATAAGTTGTTGGCGCATGACGGGTTGATTGTTTGATGCGGTGGTGAGTTGCAAAACCAAAAGGCCCGAAGGTTTGCCCGAGGTGGTTAACATTCGTCGCGCCAGGACCTTGACTTTGGGATAGTTATGTTGCGCTTCCGCGACAGTCTGGTCCAGGAGGGTTTTCAGCGGCACGTCTTTTTCCAGTTCACTAAGATGCACGACAATGCCCCAGCGCAGAGAATTATTTACAAACGTCACCAGCGTCCCGGGCATCACTGGGATAGCTCCATTTTTTTGCGGCGGGGGGGGCTTAAACTTGGGCTGCAATACTTCACAATTCAGGGGCGGGCGCAGTTCAAAACCATCCAGGGCGTCAATCCAGACCGGTGCCAGCATGTTCATGCCGGGCATTCGGGCACCTTGCGCAGCGCGAGGTATCCCCACGAACACAAGACATATTGTCAGCAGGAGGCCGGTCACCGTGATCCGTGGATACAGGTGAATTTTTCGGGACGATTGTTTCATCGCAAGTGCGCGCATTAAAAACTCCGTGCGAAATTAAATTAATGGGATTGGTTCTGCTGAACCCACTGAACCAGCGTATTAAATTCCTGTTCATCCAGAGGTAAATCCAGATTCCGGCCCTCATAACTGATCAGGTTCACCACGCGTCGGTGGCGCATGGCCGCTACCCAGATGAATTTTCCACCCGGCCCGCCCATGGCTTTATAAATATACATCTTGCCGTGCCGAAAAGTGCTTTCCACGTATACATTGCGTTCATGCGGCCACCCGCCCGAGAGCATCCTTCGGTAGACATGTCCGGCAAGCGTCTTGGCCGGGGCTTTTAATCCCGGTGCCAGCACCAGGTAAACCTGCTGGTAATGCCGGTCGCGGCCTTCTAAATCAATATTGCCGGAAGTTATGTATTGCAATCCGCGCGAGCTTTTGACCGCCGCGTGCATAGCGCCCCCGTTTCCGTACAGCGTATTGCCATCCAGGCGCGTGATCAGCGTGACGGCATAAGCGCTGCCGATAGCTAGCAGAAGCAAAAACGCCAAGGCTCCCAGCAGCAGCCTTTTGCGCGCGATCGAATTTTCCGTCAGTGAATGCTCCGCCATGTCCTTATGATAAACCAAAACGCCCATTAAAAAAACCTTGGAGGTATCTGCTGTTTTGGCGGCAAATCCCCCACGCCAACCTCGTCTCTCGCCGCATCAATCGCGACGGGCCGGGGCGCATCGCGGTAGCAGGTCGCATTTCCGCGGCAACTCAGCGCTACCGCATTGAGCTAACGGACGCGGCACGGCTGGATGCCAAATGCCAGATGCGAGATGCCAGATGCTTCGCCCTCGCGCGACGCTTTCCTACCGAGATGATGCCGCATATTATAAACATTATGATAGACGGACCAACTGACACACATGTGGGTGGAATAGTTATTACAGGCGTGGAGAAAACCTATCGCCTCGGACGGCGCACGGTGCGGGCGCTGGCGGGTGTGGACGTGACCATTAACGCCGGTGAGTTTGTCGCCATAATGGGGGCCAGTGGCTCCGGAAAATCCACGCTGCTGCATCTGTGTGCGTTACTGGACACTCCCGATGCCGGCACTATTAGCGTTGATGGCCGCAACCTGGCACAGCTCTCCGAACGCCAAGCCACATTATTCCGCCGGGAAACCGTAGGGGTTGTATTTCAGAGTTTTAATCTTGTGCCCACGTTAACCCTGCTGGACAACGTTTTACTGACCGCTCGCCTGGCGGGAAAATATACGCCCGCCGTCCGGGACCGGGCCGTTGAACTCGCTGGCGCGTTAGGACTGGCCGAGCGTATCACGCATCGGCCTGATGCGCTCTCCGGCGGTGAACAGCAACGTGCCGCCATCGCCCGAGCCTTACTTCTTAAACCGCGTGTGCTATTAGCCGATGAACCTACCGGAAATCTGGACTCGATTAGCGCGGAAAATTTCTGGCGATTGCTCAAAGGCGTCCTGGCGGATTCTGTGGCATCGCCGACTACCGTTGTGGTGGTCACGCATGAACCCGCGGCCGCCGCCTATGCGGATCGGGTGCTGGTTTTGCGGGACGGCACCCTGGCGGGGAGTTTTAATGTGAAGGAGCAGGATGATGCCGGCAGCATTGCAACTCGCTATCAGCACGCTTTGGCGTAAACCCGTTAAACCCCTGTTGACCGCCTTAGTCATAACCGCGGCAGTGGCTCTGGTGATGACCGCCTGCAGCGTGCTTTCCAGCATGAGAGCCTCGCTGCAAAACAACCTGGCTTCCGTATTGGGACAAGTTGACGCCCGCATCACGCCTATTACCCAAGGGGCGGATTCCGCAGTTCCAGGGGGCATATTATCCAAAGCGGCGAATTGCTCGGTGGTGCAATATGCGGCGGGCCGGACAATGGCTTTTTCCCGAATTCGCATCGGGCATCGCACCCGGCCGGCGCATCTTATCGTGGGAAGTTGGCCGGCGGCGCAAAAAATTATTCCTCCCATATTTTCCGCCGGTGGCCCGCTGACCAGCCCCGTGGGCCAGATCCTGCTCAATGTCGCCCTGGCTCACAGGCTCAATGCCCACGTTGGCATGACCGCCACCCTCCTGGGACCCGCCGGCGCGCAGCGGGTAAAGATTGTCGGCCTGGTGCAGCGCTCGGCGGTGAAGCGTTATTTTTCTTTTCCATCCGCGTATATCACCGGACAGACCCTGCAAAAGCTCACAGGCGTAGCGCCGCATTGGGGCCGCATTGATATAAAATTCCGGCCGGGCATTACCAACGCGGCGGGCATGACCGCCTTAGAAAAAGCCCTGGGGCCGGGCGTAAAAATCCGATCCATGGGAAAAAGCCGCAAGCCCTTTGCGCCCATGGAGAAAATGTTGCAGCGCCTGCGCTGGCTGATAGCCGTTCCCACCGCCTTGGGTGCGGGGTTGCTGATCTTGGCAGTCTTTGCAATTGGCATTCAGGAGCGCGTGCGGTTTTTCGGAC
>JAJZGH010000258.1 GCA_021798635.1 Planctomycetota bacterium
GGGTCGCTGCGGAAGTTTGGCTGCTCACAAAGTAGCGCGGAAAACTCGATAAGCAGAGGACGGCCCAGCGAAAAAACATCGTACGAATCCGGTGACTCGTTGGCGCCGATGATCTCTGGAGCAACGGATGCGAGGCTCGCCAGGGCGCGCCGCACGGCGACGGCTGCAGGTGCAGAATAAGGTTTGAATGGGGGCAACTCCGCGAGGAATTCCAAATCCGGGCAGACTCTGCGGTTTCGCACGGCGATTTTCTTGACCCAAAGCAGGGAAAATGGACCCCCGATTGCAATCAGTAGACCCAGAGAAATGCATGCGGGTATCAGTGCGGATCCCCAGGGCTTAATGGCTCGTAACCCAAACGGCGCGACCAGCATCGCCATCACTGCGACGAAAATAGCAAGCAAGATAAGTGTATTCCGGCCTCCGCGCCGGTCCCAGAGGGGAACAAACTCGCCGGATGAGACCAGTCTCTCCCTGGTCAGCGAGTTTCCCAACTCACCGCGGGAATCAAGAAGCTTAATGACCTCCATCGGAAGTTCCTCGGGCAGTACTGCGGGGACGGATGCCGGTTCCGGGGTACCAGCCCAAGGCCGCAGGTTTGCGGATCGCAAGTCCAGTGTTCCCGACTCATCGGGCCGCAACGCCAAGGCCTCCTCGCGACGCGGTCGGGTGGCCAACCAAAAGGGAAAGACCAACGGCTGGCCGAGAACGTAAGCAGCGTAGAAATACGACGCAGCCACCGCCGCAAACATCGGTAGCATCAGCAACCGCGACAGCGGCATGGCGGAAGCGTGTCCAATAGGGTGCTCCACGTAGCGATACCACCAGCCCCACAGGGCGAATACCCCCGCTGCTCCGAAGGCCACGATGGTAGCCGCCCAGATGCCAAGACAACCGACAAGCCTCGCTTTTTCAGGGCTGGATAAAGGGGGCCGCTCCAGAGCTGGCTCCGCCAACGGCTCCTTGCCTGCACAGCGCGCCGGAGGGCGGGGCTGGGCCCGGGGGGAGGGCGTTTCCTTCGGGGGTGGTGAAACACGGTTGATGACATGACCCGCAATAACAACATCGAGCACGACAATTAACGTGATTATACAATATTCTGCTGGTGGCGCATGCGGGTTCCCGTTCGCGATTGCCAAGATGAATGATTCAAGGCCAAACGCAAAAAACGCCCATACGAGATACCCGAATCTTTCCATGGTCTAAGGTCCTTAAGTAATGCCGCGCGGCTTGTCCGCCGACGACGTATCTCCCTTGGACTGCACGAATTATCCATCCGATCCCGGACAGTATTTTCCATATTTTACGGCGGCTTGGAACATTCCGGCGCAGCCCCGGCGATTATCCAATGGGGTCTTTCGACTCGTGCCGCAGTTTGCCCGCCTACAAAAAGCTTCCTCCCGCATAAAACATCCTGGCCCGCAGGAGTTTACCTTTTCGCCAATACCCTGTCACGCTATGCTAAGCAATAATGAACACCACGGAACCAACATCTTCGGCATCATCGGACAGTGCACATGTCATTCATGTTCTGCCTGATGCGCTGATCAATAAAATCGCTGCCGGAGAAGTTGTTGAGCGGCCCGCCAGCGTGGTGAAAGAGCTTCTGGATAACGCGGTGGACGCCGGGACCGCACGAGTGTCGATAGCCATTGAAAACGGCGGTCGCACGCTGATCCGCGTGACCGATGACGGTTCGGGGATCGCTCCAGATCAGGTGGGGTTGGCGCTGGCCCGGCACGCCACAAGTAAAATTCAGACCATGGATGATTTATTTGCGATTCAGACCATGGGGTTTCGCGGTGAAGCTTTGGCTTCCATCGCGGGGGTCAGTCATACCACGGTTATTACCCGCCGTGCGCAGGATGATCAGGCGGTGCGGGTGGTGGCGCAGGAAAGCGTTTTGGATTCGCCGATACCCTGCGCCGCCCCGGTAGGCACCACCATTGAAGTGCGGGATTTGTTTTATTGCGTGCCGGCCCGGCGCAAATTTTTGCGTGGGGATTCTACAGAGTTCGGCCATATTTCCGAAACCGTGTTGCGTACCGCCTTGGCGCACCCGGAAATCACATTTGCTCTAAGCCATAATGGTCGAAGCACTTTAAATCTGCCTGCCACCAATGATCCGCGGGTTCGCGTGATTGCTGCCTTAAATAAGGAATTACAGGGCCAGCTTTTGGCCTTGGACCATAGCGAAACCGGCATCCGGGTGGAAGGGTTTGTTGGAAAACCTGCCACGGCACGGGCCACGACACATTATCAGTATCTGTTTCTCAACGGTCGGTATATTCGGGATCGCTCGATTTTTCATGCCGTGAAGGAATCTTTCCGCGGTTTGATTGAACCGCAGGCTCAGCCGGTGGCGGTCATATTTTTGCACATGCCTCCTGCGGCCTTTGATGTGAACGTGCATCCGCAGAAAATTGAAGTGCGCTTTCGCGAGCCGAATCTGCCCTACCGCGCCGTCCTGGCGGCCATTCGCCAGCGCCTGTTGGGTTCGGATCTGACGCCGCCCATGCGCTTGACCGCCCCGCCAAGCGCCGAAAAAGCGGAACAATTCATGGCTCATCAGACGCAGGAGCGCAGAGAGGTGATTGCCGAATTTTTCCGCGATCCGCAACCGCTGCAGCAATCGTTGGATTTGCCTGTAACACCGGCTCCCCAAACCGCGGGCCATACTGCCGCAACTGACTTTAATATGCCGGACACTGCCCTGCATGGGGAACCTGATACTGCGATGCCTTCCAGCGCAGCACAGCCATCGGCGGTCGCTGGTGCAGTGTTCCCCGGAGCAGCGCCTGTGGGGCTTACCGCCGGCGCACCAAAATTCATGCAGTTCCACAATAGTTTTATCGTGGTGGAAGATGGCGATGGTCTGCTGGTGATCGACCAGCACGCCCTGCATGAACGCGTGATTTACGAAAGCCTCCTGGCGCGGGTGCGGGCTGGAACCATTTCGGGCCAGCGGCTGCTGCTGCCCGTGGTCGTCTCCGTCAGCCCGCGGCAACTTGCCGGGCTGGAACGCGTGCGACCACTGTTGGCGTCATTGGGAATTGAAATAACCCAGTTTGACGCTTCAAGCGTAGCCGTGCAAAGTCTGCCGAGTCTGCTGTCCCGGCTCAATACCATGGATTTTATCAAAGGAGTTCTTGATAAAGTCGCTGAGGAATCGGCGCGGATTACCGATGAGGAATTGCTGCACGAGGTGCTGGATATGGCCGCGTGCAAAGCGGCGGTGAAGGCCGGGGACCCGTTGGCCAATCAGGAAATTGCTGCGTTACTGGCACGCCGAATGGAGGTGCAACGATCCAGTAATTGCCCGCATGGCCGCCCCACCGCCATTCGCCTGGACCGCCGCGATCTGGAAAAGCAGTTTAAGCGACGATAGTGTCATGGAGTGAGTCGTGAAAGAAACAATCTCGGATATGGATCGAATTATGCTTCTCATACAAGAGGGGGAGGGACTTTCAGTCGAATTCAAAGAGCGTTACACACCTCGCATCGACGAGGATATTGTTGCGTTCTCCAATGCGCGTGGAGGAACACTTCTGCTTGGCGTCAGGGATGACAATACCATCCTGGGCGAGCATCTGACCAACGACCTGAAAGCACGAATCAATAGCTTGTCAAGAAATTGCAACCCTGGCATTTCCATTGAAGCAAAGCAAATCGGAAAAATTGTGGCCATTACCGTACCGGAGGGTCCGGAGAAACCATATGCATGCAGTGCCGGATACTACCGCAGGTTAAACGGGTCCACACAAAAGATGAGCCATGCCGAATTGCGGTCGATGTTCACGGATAATGCCCCGATTTTATTTGAGGAAAGAATCGCAAATGGCTTAACCTTTGATGACGTTTCCCGGGCGAAAGTGCGCAATTTCCTCAAGGAAGCCGAACTGCGCATTGGCAACACCGGCGTGCCTGATTTCCTGCGCAGCCTTGGTGCCGCACATGGAACTTCCATCAACAACGCCGGCGTTCTCTTTTTTGCCACGGATGTGTATCGACATTTGCGTCAGGCGCAACTGACTCTCCTCGCGTTTAAAGGAATCACGAAAGATCTTATTTATGACCGTCGAGATGTGCGTGATGACCTCTTGACGCAATTCAACGAGGCCATGGCATTTATCCGCAAGCATCTAAATGTCCGAAGCGAAATTCAAGGAGTCAACCGGGAGGATATTTATGAGATTCCCATTGAGGTCCTGCGCGAAGCGATCGTGAACGCGCTGATGCACCGGGACTACAACATCACCGGCACACAGGTCAGCGTCGATATTTACGACGACCGGGTAGAGATTACCAATCCCGGCAGCCTTCCAAAAGGGCTGTCGCCCCGCAACCTCGGCAAGGTCTCAATTCGGCGCAATGAAATATTATCCGACCTTTTTTTTCGCCTGCACAAAGTCGAGCGCGTAGGCATGGGTATCCAGAAAATGAAGAAATCCATGCGCACAGCGGGGCTGCGCGCACCGGAATTCCAGCCCAGTGAGTTTTTTACTGCGGTATTTCATCGACCCGCCAATTTTGCATTGAAATCTTCGAAAGCTGATGTGACCGTGAACGCGGCACCGAACGCGAAAGCGCGTTCGGAGATAAGTTCGGAGATAAGTTCGGAGATAAGTTCGGAGACAAGTTCGGAGAAACTTCTGTTACTTCTGACCGACAGAAGCACGACCAGTGCTCGTGAAGCTGCCGCAATATTGGGCTTATCCCCGCGGGCTGTGGAGAAGCGCCTGGCGATATTAAAAGCCCACGGAAGGCTTAAAAGAATTGGCCCGGACAAAGGCGGGCGTTGGGTGGTGATAAAATGACCGGTAGAAAAAGGAATTTCTGAATCACATTGCCCTGCCGGGAAAAAGCGATCCGTCAATCAAACGCAATCACCAAGTTCATAAACCCACGGGGAATCACTTATTATGGCTTTCATGGGTAATCTAACAGCAGCAAGTTCGCCGCTTCACTTAATTCCCTATCCGAAGCAATGTGAACCCGCGAATGGCGAGCTTTATTTTGGAGCAGCCCCGCCGCGGATTCAGACGCCATCAGACGATCCCGCCGTGCGCGATGCACTGGCGGAAGTAGTCGCTCTGATTACCACAAGCCCACTCTTCATTCCCGCCGAACAACCGACAACGATTCCCATAATCCTGCTCGCATTTAACCCCGCCATAGCCCATCCTCAAGGCTATGAATTGCACATTTCCCGTACTACTGCGGCAGTTCAGGCAAAAACGAATATTGGCCTGTTTTATGGTCTGCAAACCCTCATTCAGATCGCCCGTCAATATGGCCGAGCGTGGCCATGCCTGCACATTACGGATGCTCCGGATTACGTCCGGCGCGGTTTTTATCATGACGTGTCGCGCGGGAAAGTGCCCACGCGCCACACGCTGTTATGGATGGTCAAACAGTTAGCGGCACTGAAAATCAATGAGTTTCAACTGTACGTTGAAAATGTCTTTGAGTTTCCCGGCCACGCTGATATGTATTCTTCCACCACGCCTCTAACGGCGGATGATATACACGCGGTTGATGCGCTGTGCCGCAGATACCATATTGATTTTGTGCCTTCGCTGACTTCGTTGGGCCATTTTGACAAAATTCTCCGCCTTCCCCGCTATCGCCATCTGGTGGAAATTGAACCCGCCGACCTGCAACGCCGCGGCATTAAAACATGGTCGGATGACCCGTGGACGCTGTGCGTGACGGATCCCGAGGCCAAAGCCCTTTTAACGCAGATGTACGCCGAATTTCTCCCGCATTTTTCCAGCCCGAATTTTAATATCTGCTGCGATGAATCCTGGGATCTGGGCCTGGGCCGCAGCGCCAGCGTTGCAAAAGCCATAGGCATTGGCGAGTTATACGTGCAATGGGTGAAGTTCTGCTGCGAGCTTGCCGCCCGCCATGGAAAGCGTGTGCAACTTTGGGGGGATATTATTCTCAATCATCCGGAACTGATTCACGAACTTCCCGAAAATGCCACACTATTGGAATGGGGTTATGCCGGTGATCATCCGTTTGACGAGCACGGAAAACTTTTCGCCGAATCAGGCCGCGCATTTTACGTATGCCCCGGCACATCCACCTGGCAATCCCTGGGCGGCCGCTGGGATAATGCGACCGCGAATTTGCGCAATGCCGCTCAGTGCGGCTTAAAACATGGCGCTGCAGGATTTTTGAATACGGACTGGGGAGATTACGGCCATCAGCAGACGCTGGCGGTAAGCTTGCTTCCCATGGCGTACGGTGCGGCGGTGGCATGGAATGCGCAGCAACATTCCGCACAAGATCACGCGTTCTCAGCGGGGCTGCACCTACTGGGCGATCACCGGAGTACTGTCGCCACGGCCCTCCAAGACATGGGAAATATTTATCAGCGTATCACGAAAGAACCCCTGCCCAACGCCTCACTGGATTTCAAGCTCATGCGTGAGCCGTGGCATGAGAAAGAATTCCTGAATCTCACTAAGACCGAATCGCTGGAGCAGGAGTATGAGCATCTTGCCACAGTTTGTTCCTGCTTGGAATTTCCCCCCGATATGTTAAATCCTGAACAAGCGTTAGCCTGGCAGGAATTGACTATCACGCGAGATGAAATTCTCTATACGCTTTCGCGCACCATGGCCCGGCTTAATTTCGTCGCCACTGGAAAGACAAACCGAAAAATTTCCGATCAGCAAATCCAACTTCTTGAAGCAATGAAAGATCGCTACG
>JAJZGH010000259.1 GCA_021798635.1 Planctomycetota bacterium
GCCACCTACTTCACTTTTCCGGTGCGACAATCCTTCCACACCCCCGAGGGGCCGCGATCACGCACCGTTTGTAATGCCACCGACCATCGAAGTGCATAATTTGCTGCGGCAATTACAGACCATCCGGCTGGGGCGTCTGGAGGTGAACGGTAAAAGTCTGAAAATCAAGGTCACCCGCGTTCCCAAAGACCTTAACGCCATTCTCAGTAAACTGGGGTTGCTGGAAATCTTTACCCAGCCGCCGGCTTGGACACCGGGTTGAATGTAGCAAGTGCATTACGGCGGGAAGGCCGTAAATCAACGCTTTTCGCTCATGGCAGGGGGAAGTCAGGCTAATCATCGGAATCGTTTGGAGGAACGCGCTCTTGCCGCTGCTATTTGCCCCCGCAAAAATGGTCAATGGGGCGAGATCAAGGGTGGTTTCCTTGGCGATGGATTTGAAGTTGGCCACGGTCCATTTTGTTATCATTCATCTTCTCCTGTGCACCGTCGCCATGGTTTTGCATTGCCGCCGCAGGCCCTGTTCACTGTTGATGATAACGCCGAGATTATTTTCATACCAAGGCCTTCCCCGGAACTGCGCAAGCGTGTTCCGCGCCGATCAGCAGGCGGAAGAGATTGGTGCTCCGGCGGGCGGTTTCCGATGGGCCATTTTGGGCCAGGTCGCAAAGCTGTGCGTCGTCGCCTTCCAGCAGCAGGGTAATATTTTCGCGGAACCGCGTCAGGGCGGTGTAGATCATTTCGCGTGACAGATTGCCGCAGTTCTTTGGAAGGACAAAAATTACCTTTCCAAATCCACTGCCTTGGGCTTTGTGTACGGTTAGGGCGTAGGCCAGTTCCAGGTACTGGTCGGCGTCCTGCGCGGAGTAGTTTTGCTGCTTATTTGGTTGCGTGGAGAATGCGACCGAGGCACCACCTTTACCCTTATCACCGATTGCCTTGACGATGATCCCGATTTCGCCGTTGGCAATCATCGCGTCGTTTCTGCGGAGGCTGCGGGTCTGAATCACCTTGTCCGTCTTTGTCAGGGGTTGGTTTCCGATGCGCACCTCGGCCTGGTCCATAATTCCGCCGCGGTAGTTCTTTTGGATTACGCGGTTGAGTTGGTCGGTTCCATGCCGAAACTTACGCGTGGGGCAGAGAATTTGCCAAGACTCGGCCAGCTCGGGACTGGGTGATTTGTCATCCGCGCCGATGGCGGCATTCATCCGCTTCCAATCCTCCTGCCCACATTGGGGCAGTATCTTGCTAATGGTATTCTGGATGAGTTCATCCAATGCACCGTGGTCAGCCCAGAGGGCTACTTCAAGATCGGAGTCGGCGGCGTTTTTTGCTTCGGCAATAATGTCTCCCGCGCGGGCCCCGCTTTCCGCGCTACCCATACCCCGGAATACTTCCGCAAGCTTCGCAGCGTGGCCAGTTTGGTGGCGATGGATTATTTTCAATTCCGCCACGGCAGATTGGGATATTCCGTGTGCAGTGAGTTCGTTGAGGATGTCCACGAAGGGCTTTCCCGGCCCGATTGGGGGTAACTGGTTGGGGTCTCCAACGAGGATAATGTGTTCCACAGAATCCAGTTCGATTGACTTAATAAGCGTCGCGAGCAGATCGGTGGGGACCATGGAGCACTCGTCCACGATCAATGTGCTGACGCGGGAGCGCTTTCCGCCTGTTGGCTTAAGAGCGAAGCTTCCCTCAAACAGCCAGTTGTTTTTGTGGAGGTGGGAGTGAATGGTGACGGCCTGGGTCTTGCCATCACTGTTTAACAGCAAGGCCGCTTTCCCCGTAGGTGCGACCACCAGTGTGGATTTATTTTCCTGGCGCAGTTGGGCCAGCAGAGTGCGAACGATGAAGGTTTTGCCGGTGCCGGCGCGGCCCGTGAGAATTGAGAACGGGCTGGTGTAGGTGGTGTGGAGTGCCTGAATCTGTGCTTCATCGGATATTACTTCCTGCTTTTCTTCAAGCTCTTTTCGGACTACGGCCTGCCAGTCAACTCTCTTCGCGTTGGCCGCGGTTTCGGTTCTAGATCTGGCTTCCACGGTGCTGGCGATGAGGGAATCACATTCCGCCAGGAACTTCAGGCTCAGGAAGGCCATGTCCTTTTCATCACCCGTCTTGGCAGGAAAATGGAGCATTTCGCTGAAATATTTTGAATCGTCGCCGAACAGCGACTGCAATTGATGGAATTCAGGCAGCGGCGGCAAGGGGCCTTTCAACTGCTTTGCCAATGCTTTTAAGGGCACGACGGTGTGTCCATTTTTTGCGGCATCCTCTAGCGCTGAGACCGTCGCCGCACGCACACGGCGCTTATCATCCGCTTGGGCTATATCAAGGGCGTAGTTTGCGAGATAGTTTCGCTGGGATTCGTCACTCGGGCATAGGCCGCGGTCGATAGAACCAAATGAAATGCAGATGCCATCCTTGTCGCCGCGGTCTTGTTCGCAGACAAGGTAGGGATTCCGGGTTATGGCTTCGTGGGTTCCAGCGATCCCACGACCAGCTCGAACATCGGCGTCCAGGAGTTGGCGGCAAATTTCTTTGGAAAATCCGAAGCGTGAAAGCATTTTTGCCAGAGAACGGTGATCAGTGGCCATGCATTTCCATTTGCCAACGGCATTGGAAACACCGGTACGGTACTGCTGATCGGCGGGAGAAGCACCGTCCAGAATGTTCTCTGCTGCCTGCCACGGGTTTTCTCCGCCTTCGGCTATTTTGGAAAGCACCTCGCGGTGGTAGGCCGGCCCATCAAGCCAACCGAGGTGCTCCAAGACCGCACCGAGGCCCGGGAACGGCCCGCGATCCCGCCATAGGCGGTTGAGGAGTTCCTTGACAGCTTTTATTGGCTGATCCCAGTCGCCTGACACGGTACCATCGACGGCTACCTGGCGGAAGGAGGCGAGCAGCAGCTCCAGAAGTGGAATAGCCACATCGTCGGTTACCTGTTCGCAGGCGTAGGTGAATTGGGCACGAGCATAAGCAGGAACGCGGCAGAGGATTCCGGCAGGATCTTTTTGCTGGGAAAGATATTCCTGGTATGGGAGGCGAAATCCGTTGTGTTGGATACGCCGAACCTCGGCAACCGGTTGCCCGATTTTGGAGATTGTGCCCACGCCAACGAGAAATTTTTCACTGGTTGGCTGGGTACCTGCATCGTTGGAAAGCGGGCTGTTGGAATTGCAATAAAAAAACACCAGCGACTTTTCGCACACCACATCATTCCAGAACGTACCATTTCGATGGTTGCGGCTGGTGTCCACAAACACGGAAAAATCCGCTGGTTCCAGGGTTTGATCGCGTGGGTGTTCGAATTGCCGCTTTGGGTGTTCGAATTGCCACTTCACGTTGCCGAAAGCTCCCGGGACGCGGGAGCAGGCGGGCTGCCAGTTTTTGCATTGCGGCTGTTGCTGTATTTCGAGAATGCTCCGGCCGTGATTTGCTTTCTCAAAATCGAGCTTCTGTTTCAGACAGTTGCGTATATGCGAGTTGCCGATACAAAAAGTATTGGCGGCGGGGTCGTCACAGACGTGCCCATCCCACCCGCGGTCATGCCAGTCAAGCCGGGCTGAAATATGCGTAGACATCTGGTACCCTCGCGTTTAAGTCAATATCCAGATCTAGTGTAATACTGCGCGAACCACCTTGGCAAGATGCTCTCCTTCCCTCGACCAGTCCCTTGCCAGTACGTCGAAGTCGCGGAGGGCGTCGCCATTTTGGTGGCTCCGCCAAAAAGAGTGGCTGTCGCCCAAGATCAGCGTCAGGCGCTGGTTGTAAATTTCCAGCGTAACCTCGCAGCAAGGGCCGCCCTTTTTCGGGCTGCGCAGGGTTGGGTCGCCACCCGTGCCTGCCGCGCTCATGATGACCGCCTTCTCGGCGTGGCCAAATTTGAACTGTTCTTCGCTGACTCGAACGAGCCGTATCGTGTCCACCGTTGCGCTCCGTACACGTCACCGCGAATGCTGATGACTCGAATATATCAGACGTGCCACGGCTGTCAACCGTGCTGGCATGCTGGTGAAATCCGGGTTATATGCGCACACAATTTTCAATGCGATTGGTGCGGTATTGCGTTGGGGAGGCCAGTGCATCAGCGAGCTAGTTTCGTCGCACGCAGTTTTGATCTCCTGAGCGAAACCGGTACTGCCTACGAGGCAGCAGCCGGCGAATGTTGTTGTCCAGGGGGCCCATTGGACGCCGTGGCAAAAGTGGCCATTGCTGGCAGCTTTGTGGCCAAAGTCCACTGGCCGCCGAAAAGGTGTCAGGTACCTTTATCCGCGTAATCCGCGAAATCCGCGGTCTTTTTATCGTTTATTTTGTATTGCATACCGCATGGAAAGACTCCACGGTGGATCTCTCCCAGCCAGCCGACTGCCCGATGAGCCAGGATGGAAAACAGCGGTCCCCAGCCCACGCGCTGGACCAACAACACCCCTACCCAACATGATGCCCCCAAATACCGAAACCACTGATCAATACTGCAAATACTGCAAATACTGCCCAATATTGATTTCAGAAATTTGAAACTTCCAATAATTTATTCATTGTTCATTAACCCCTCCCCCGCGCCCTATAGCTTCCCCAATATCGCCTATTGCTCATTAATCCTTGATTTCTGAGCACGGCATCCGCTGTTTGAAAAGTAAATAACGTGAGAGTGGAAAGTAGGCGTGCCCGCGACTTTGCGGCGACAGCCTCTCTTCTGCTCCAACCTTATTTGACAGATCTACTGTCCAACTCTCTCCTATCTACTGCCCTATCGGGCCACAGCCCGATTGATCCGTGATCATTGCGCAGCGCCCCGCTGTTTGAAAACTAAATAATAGCGACAACCACGCTTTCGCGCCAGCCTTGAGAAGACGCAACTTCACAGGAGGCAGCGGAGGCAAACGGAGGAACTCTAACGGCCAACAGAAAAAATATACTGAAGTTAATCAACGGACCTGAGCCGTATCGCTTTCCTCCCAACTGTTGCATCCCCGTCGTCGTCAATCTGTGCAGTCTGTGGATACCACGCTCCGTCCGTCTCTGTGCCCCCTGTGATCTCTGTGGCTCGTACCCCCCTTTTCTTCGTGTCTTTGTGGTAAATCCCCCGTCGCCGTTAATCGGTGTCCATCGGTGGAATCGGTGGATCAGTTCGTCCTTCGTGACCCGGAACCTGGAACCTGGAATTAAGCAAAATAGCAGCGCAGCGGTTCCAAATTCTAACTCCTAACTCCCAACTCCTCAGTACTATTGTCGGCTGTCCCCTGTAACCCGTAACCAAAGTCGCCTTCTAATATTACTATGTTAAGTAGAATCACAGAATTTCGGGTTGAATTTTGTTTTGCAAAATGGACAGCATCCGATGGACCGTATCAACCACGGCTGAATCGCTCGCAGTGCCGCTTCCCACGTCACACCGGAAGTTTTTTTTTGATCGCAGAAGAATCAGCAGCACAAACAGGTAGGCTACGCACGACAGCACCAGGTGGTGGTGGAATCCTCTCCATGACCGGCCTTCGTAATGGTCAAAGCCCAAATCGGTTTTATCACGCTGGAAAAATTGTTCAATGGCAAAACGCCCCCGGCTCAATTGCACACAACGTTTGGCTGTGGGTGGAACTTTAAGAGAAGCCAAGTAAAGGTGATATGGATTCTCGTGACCTGCGGGCCAGTCCACCACCAGCCACGTCTGCGGCCAGTCGCCGGTCTGCTCATTAAGATCGCCTAACACATAGACCGGCAGCCATCCGATCCGGGTGGTGCGTTTACCACCGTCTGCGGTGCGCCAGGCGACGGGATGCCACTGCTGGTCCGTGATGGTTCGGCTCAAAACGGATAATGACCGGCTCGGTGGCTGGCTCGGGGCTGGTCCCCAGTATTTCTTGGCCTTTCGGGTTTGCACCGGTTTAGTCCAAGCCGACACGTCACTACCGGCATTCAGAAAATACTCGCAGCCATATTCCCGCAAGCCCCGCCGGAATTCCGCGGAAATCCCGTAAGCTTCGTCCCCCAGCACCGGTGCCGGGGTTACGCCGTCGTTCAGAACCTGACCGATCAAGGCTAAGGCGATCTCCGGCTTGGTTTGGAACGTTATCCCTGGCGGCACGCCCGCCGCCACACACCGCGCGGGATCATCCGTCCAACTCTTGGGCAGATACAACTGCCCGGCCACGGGGGCGGCTATCTCGCCATCGGTTACCGCCACGCCCACACTGACCTGGCAGTTGGCACGCTTACCCACCGCCCCACAATATTGATGCGCCACACCGACCGAATGCTTGCCCTGCTTGAGCCACCCAGTTTCATCAACGATCCACGCGGTCAACGGTTCCAGCACCGGCACCACTTCCTGCCGGATGGTTCGCCAGATTGTCTGATCATCCCATGGGCTGTCCGCGATGAACTGCTGGAGTTTCTGGCTGTCCGTGCCCAGCCGCGCCGCCATCGGCTCGATCGACTTACGCTCCCCTGGAATCAGCAGGCCTTGCACATACAACGTTGCGCCCTCACGACGCTCACTGCGGCCCATGCCCGAAACCAAGGGTTCGAGAAACTCCGGGAATTCCTCGACGCTGCGCCTCCAATGCTTTTGATTCCATTCCATCGCACTATTATGAAACAAAAACTTTGCTTGTCAATACTTAACATAGTAATA
>JAJZGH010000026.1 GCA_021798635.1 Planctomycetota bacterium
TGCCGACGAGGAATTGCGGAGCGAAGGTAGTCAGAACTTAAAAGAATAGCAAGAATATTCTCTTTTACGAACTTCCAGACGCAAGCCCCACTCGCCCACCGAAAAAGGTGTCAGGTACCTTTTTTTTTGGCCAGGTATCTTTTTTTCTGGCGATAAGCCGCGCCGGTGCCTCCGGGAAATGCAAAATCCCGAATGCGAAAGCCAAGGTTCAACGCCCCGCAGAGCGACACTAACCCTTCATCTTTTTCAACTGTCCAATAATCAGATTGATTTGTTTAAGAATTGCCGCTTTTTTAGCTTTTAACGATGCCATGTGCCCGGCGCTGACAAATCCCTGATCATTGCTAATATGGAACTCCACATTAACCAGCGCTACCTTTTCCTTGGCCAAAGATACCTGCAAAATGGCCGCAAGATACTGGCTTTGCGACTTTTCCGCCGCGCCGGCTTTCATCGCTGCCGCGTACGCCAAGCCCGCCTCCCCCATCGCCTTTTGAGCCACGGCCAAAGCGTATTGGCTTTCGACATCGCGTATCCAGATTTTGCGCGGATCGTTGGGCTTGAGTCTCTGCTTTTTTAATTGCCAGAATGCCAAATCCTGCCCGTTGGAATCCAACAATGCCTGCGACCGAGCGGCCAGTTCGGCAGATTGCAATTGCCGAATCGCGGTGGCATTCGCTTTTGTGGGCGATTTTTTGAGTTGCTGCAGTTGGTCAAACGCCTGCGTCGCCAACCATTGCTGATGATCACTCTGTGCAAGCTGCTGCAGATGCGATAAAAACAGTTTCGCCTGCGCCCTCACCTGCGCTGCTGACAAATTATTGGCGGCACGGAAGTGCGCATGGGCCACATCCCACACCACCCATGCCGCCTGAAGCCGGGCGTATCCATCCTGCAACTGCGCCACACAGCGCTCCACCCGCCAATTCGTCCATGAAAGGTGTTTCGTGTGAATCCAATGCCACAACTTCCGGCGCGCTGCATCAATAGCTTTTGCCACCGGCAACTGCGGTTGAATATAGGTTGCAAAAGCAGGATCGTGCCAATATTTCTCGGCAGCCTGCAGATATTGCACCTCAGAAACCCGACGAACAACCAACCGCACCGGCACTTTTCCATTGCTGTCAAACACTTTCATGGCAAGCACCGCGACATTGCGGTGATAGCGGATATTCGGATAGATCCAATTATCAAAACAAAGCGGAAAATCCAGCAGCGATTGCGAGGCATGCTGAATGCCGCGAAATTGCATGGCCGCCTGCGGGTCATTAGCCAGAATAACCGCCGGATCAACGCGCTGCCCCGCCCGCGGCCGCGGACCTGCCGCCGCACCATACGGATCATGTGTACCAAGATACAGCCAGCCAAAAGGACCAACCGAAACGTGCCACGCCCGAAATTCAATTAATTCATCAAGAAGAAATGTCTGCTCCTTGCCCGTGCCTGGGCTTCGAAACTTCACCAGTATCAAGACTGGCTGCCCCCGAATACAGCCAAAATCGCTAAGATCCGGTGACCACTCGGTGGCGGAATGATAGCCGATGCGATGAAACGCGGTTTTAAGGATGTCTCGCGTGGTTTGGATGCTCAGAGCGGTTTCGTGAAGGAAATTACTGGGCCTTCCGCATAATGCCACATCCAGCCAATCCGTGACATGTTCGTTCCAAAAAGCCGCAGGTATCGTAAATTCATGTTTCTGTGCGTTGATTTTAGGGCTGGCTAACACAACCAAGTTATCCGCCGCCGCAGTTGACGGCCTGGTAGCCGCGCTTGCGCCCCGGGCCATCACCGCTAATAACGAGGCCGCGCCCACCGCCGCAAAATGTCGAAAATATTTCATCATCATTAGTTCCCGTTCATCCGCCCAATCATCCGCTGGGTCGCAAATACCCATGCCCGATTTATCCCCCGCCCAAAATCGATTATAACGGAGAGCGGCGACGAGGAGTTACGCCAACGAAAGGATTCCCGAATGCGTTTTGCGGTGATTATGGCCGGTGGTTCCGGTACGCGGCTTTGGCCGATGTCCACACGTTTGCGCCCCAAGCAGTTATTGCGGTTTATTGGGGGCCAATCGCTTTTGTCCATCGCGGTAGGCCGATTGCGCGGCCTGATTGAGCCCGCTGGCGTGTATGTGTGCACGTCGGCAAACTATGCCGACCAGGTGCTGGCGGATTTAGCGATGCTGCCGGAAAACCAGGTCATTGGTGAACCTATGGGCCGCGATACCGCCAATGCCGTAGCCCTTTCAGCCGCCGTGCTGGCACAGGTAAAGCCTGACTCGGCCATGGCCATTCTCACCGCGGATCATATCATTGAACCGCTGGACGTTTTTCAGAACGCCCTGCGAACAGCCTTTGAGACCGTCGATCAATACCCGGACTATCTGGTAACCTTCGGCATTAAACCCACCCATGCCGCGACGGGGTACGGGTACGTGGAGGGCGGTGCGGCACTGGGCAGTGGCAGCAAAGCCTGTAAGGTCACCGCATTTAAGGAAAAGCCGGTGGAAGCCGTCGCCCGGCAATATGTGCAGTCCGGCAAATTTTTCTGGAATAGCGGCATGTTTGTCTGGAAAACACAAACCATATTAAAGCAACTGCAAACACATTTACCGCGATCCTACGAGGGGGTGATGAAAATCGCCGCCGCCTGGGGCACCAAAGATTTTAAGCGTATCCTGGCGGAAATATATCCCACGTTGCCCAAGATCAGCATTGATTATGCAGTCATGGAGAAAGCTGCACATGTTGCCATGGTGCCCATGCCGGTGAATTGGCTGGATGTAGGCAACTGGAATTCCGTAGCCGCCACCGTCTCGCCCGACACGACAGGCAACCGCGCCATCGGCTGCAGACTGGCAACCTTGGATTCCTCCGAGGTATTGGCCGTATCCGAAAATGAACATCTTGTCGCGACCATCGGCTTAACAGATATGGTAATCGTGCACACCCCCACCGCCACCCTGGTCTGCCCCGCCAGCAAAACCGAACAGATTAAACAACTGGTGGCCCAGATCCAGCAGCAATACCCGGAGAGGTATACGTGATGACGGAGGAATTAGGAGTTAGGAGTTAGACGATGTAACGCAGGTGCCCCGCTTGCACTACCTCGCTTTTGCAAAATGCAAAATTCCAGGTTCCAAGTTCCACGTTCCCAAAGGTACAACTATGTCTCAGCGAATCATGGCCATCGACTTCGGAGATAAACGCACCGGCTTGGCTATCGCCGATACTGATACGCGTCTGGCCACGCCGTTTGCCTTACTGGAAAATCTTACCGAAACCCAACTCGTCGCAGCCATTAAGCGCATCGTTGAACAAGAACAGATCGAAATTCTCATCTGCGGCCTACCCCTGAACATGGACGGCACCGCCGGCCCCCGCGTGCGGCTTACGCAAAAGATCATCGCCCTGCTGGAAGCAGCCACCGGCAAACGCATCATCAGCGTAGACGAGCGACTAAGCACATTCGCCGCGGAATCACGCATCGCCGGCCAATACACCCGCCTGCAAAAACGCCGCCGCCTCGACGCCATCGCCGCCGCCCAAATCCTCACCGACTACCTGGCCACCCGTGGCCAGGAACCTGGAATCCGCAACCCGTGATTTCACAAGCAGGCAGCGGAGGAAAACCGCGGAAGGGTGCCGACGATGAATAATCAATTGCTCCCCGGCGTCCTCGATTCCCTGTAATTTTCTTTGCGTCAATGCTTTGCAGGAGAAATATAGCCCCATCGGCGGTCCACCCCTTGCGTGCGCACGGCAAGCGACATGATGTCTAAAACGGCAGCATAGCGCAATTTTTCAAGCACGTTTTCCGTGACCGCACCAGGCTGACACCCCAACTTTCACGCTCAGCTTCTACCCATTATTCACTACTCGTTGAAGCGAACCGCGCCCCAACTCCCAGTCTCTATCCATCACCCATTACTCATTGAGCTGTCCCGTGTACCGTGTAACCTCACTGCCGGTGCCACACTTCCAGCATCAGGCAGGCGAAGAGGCGATGGGTGTGATCGCGTTGGAATTGCTGGTGCTCTTGCATCATTTTTTTTAGAAACTTCTGGCTTTGCGCGGACTGGAAAAAGCTGGCTTTTGAGGTTAACAGGTCGTGCAGGGGTTCACGCAACTGCTGGCGAAACCATTGGCCGATCGGTAAACCGAAGCCCTGTTTGGTGCGGTGGGATATGGCAGGCGGGAGCAAGTCGGGGAAACTTTTTTTGAGTGCCAATTTTCCGGTGCGGTAATCTAGCAGTTCTGCGGTGGGTATGGCGGCGGCGGAGGCTATGACGTGGTGATCCAAAAATGGGCTGCGAACTTCCAAGGCGTTGGCCATCGAGGCGCTATCCACTTTCCACAGAACATCACCGGGTAAATAGTGCCGCTGGTCCAGCAGCATGGCAGAGCGTGCGGCATCGGATGTTTCGTCTTGCGCGGTGGGCCACGCCAGCAATACATCATGCTCCGCAAGCTCCGGCAGCAACGTGTGAATATCGGCGGCTGAAAACAAGGTGGTTAACGCGGCATAGCGTAGCGGCCAGGAATTTTTCTGTGTTGCGGCAGCGAACCGGCGTGTGCGTGGCTGCGGGCTTACCAGCATGGCAGCATTCGCCAGAAGGCGTGATAAGCGCGGCGCGGCGGTGATGACCCGCAAGGCACGATAGCGATCATACCCGCCAAAGAGTTCATCTCCGCCATCACCGCTGATAGCGCATGGTGCCACCATGCGGGCACAATTCGCCAGATAATACGTGGGCAAAATGGACGAATCAGCAAAGGGTTGGCCCAGGGTATACCGCATAAGCCATTGGAGGGTCTCCATCACGTCAGCGCCCGGGTTGACCTGAAAGGTGTGATGCTGCGAACCAATATGATCCGCGGCGATCTGGGCAAAAGCCGTTTCATCAAAGGCCGCCTCCGCAAAGCCGATGTTGATGGTTTTAATGCGGCCGGCACCGATCCTGGCGGCGTGGCGCTGCATAAGCCCGGCGATAATGGTGGAATCAATTCCGCCGGAAAGAAAGCACGCCATGGGAACATCGGCGTGCATTTGCGAAGCAACCGCCGAGTCGATAACAGCGGACACATCCGCCGGCGCTTGCGGGTCCGGCAGCGCCGGTGCGGCCTGCCAATAGTGTTGCCGGTGGAGTTGATCTTGACGGGCCGTTAAACATTCTCCGGGGGATAATTGGAAAATATTTTCATAAATTGTAAAGGGCGGCGGCAGGTAGCCATGCGCCAGGTACCCCGCCATGGACCGCATGGAGGTAACAGCCTTGGCACCAAGCGCCAGCAGCGCGGGAAGCGTACTGGCAAAATAGAGGACGTTTTCTGCGGATTGGTAAAACAGCGGCTTTTGGCCCATGCGGTCACGGGCCAAAAACAACGTGCGGCTGCGGGTGTCCCACACGGCAAAGGCGAACATGCCGGTCAACTTTTCCGGCAACGCTGAATTCCATTGTTCCCAGCCATGCACCAGAACTTCCGTATCGCTATGGTCGCTGGAAAACGAGTGTCCCAATTGTTTTAACTCGGATCGCAAGTCGCGGTGGTTGTAGATTTCGCCGTTAAAGACCACCTGCACGCTCTGATCCTCATTGGCCATGGGTTGAGCACCCCCGGCGAGGTCCACAATGCTTAATCGGCGGTGCAATAGAACGCAGGCAGGGTTATGGGGATCGCGCCAGCGGCCGGAACCATCCGGGCCGCGATGGGCGAGAAGTTGGTCAACTGTGTTCAGAGTGTCGTCAGAAATCGCAGGCTTATTGGCGGGAGGATTCCATTGGATAATTCCGGCAAAACCACACATGGCCAGAACTCACTGTGTCAGAGGTTCAAGAATACCATTGCGGCAGTTAAGGGTAATCGAACGCTGGGCAGTCAGACATTCCAGCAACGCTTTGCCCAGACATTCATACCGCCAGCCGCTGGAAAGTTTGTGATCCGCCGGCGATTTACCGCTGCGCAGCAGATGGCTTAGTTCCAGCACGTCGCTCTGTGAAGCGACCAGGGCCGTGCTGACATGGTTGGCAATACAAATGGTTTGGGCCAGCGCCCACGCAGTTTCGCCAAACACGCGGGCATCGGGCGATTCGTCAATTTCATCGGCGGCAGCCGGAAAGGCGGATTCGGGTTGATTTTTCACGCGCGAAATCAGTGAGATAATAAAATCAGCATAAGACGCCAGTTCCCGCGGCGGAAATTCTTTGATGTTATTAAGGCTGGACGCTCTGGCGGGCAATTGTTTGGCGAGGTCCCGTAGAACATTATCCGGCAGCATGGTGCGAGCGGGTAAATCATGTTCATAGGCCAATTGTTCACGCCAGGCACACAACTCGCGCAGAACCGCCAGTTGCAGGGAATTCAAACTGCGCGGTGCCTTGAGTTTCAGATATGCCAGTTGCGGATCATTGGGCCGCACAGCCGCATCGCAACGTTCATCACACGCGGCTGTGGCCCAGGCGTGGCGATTCAAAGAGGTCAGGCGGTCTGAAATAGCGGCATAAATGGCGGATAGATATTTGACATCATCAATGGCGTATTCGTGCTGGGCCGGGGACAGGGGACGGCGGTCCCAGGCGCTGTAGGTGTGAGCTTTGGCCAGAGTTACGCCGCAGAAATATTCAACCAGCCGAGCATAAGAAAGCGGATAGCCCAGGCCGATCAATCCTCCCAAGACCTGCGTATCCATGACGTTGGCAGGCCGAGCGCCGGCGCGCTGCGCAAGGATGGCCAAATCCTGCTCACCAGCGTGGCAAATTTTTACAACGGTTGGATCGGACATAAGAGCAAGTAAAGGGGAAAGATCATCGATGGCCATCGGATCAACCAGGTGCACCTGTTCCCCGATGGAAATTTGGATCAGGCAGAGGATAGGCGTATAAGAGGTTTCGCCGATAAACTCGGTATCAATGCCGAAAGCTGCCGCGGCTTTTAGTTGTTGGCATAACGCCTGAAGTTCCACCCCGCTGGAAAGCAGGATACGGTGAGACGGTTCATTTCGGGCTGATTTCACATCGTGCATACGGCGTATTCTGCAGGCAGAAGCGATTTCGGGCAACTGCAGCCACAAAATAATCTCAAATTTGAGATTTGAGATTTCAGATCACCTTTCCCCACCGGGCCAAGGGGACGTAATTAGCTCGATGCGGCAGCGTCGAGTTTGAATCGGGATACAGTTTACTGACACGGCATTTCTTCATCGGTGTGACTAGCGTAGGCCGATGAGGCGGATCTGGTATTGCGGTTGCCAAGGCAACTCGCGTTACCGCCATCGTGGTATTATTATTTGAATTGCACGATTCGGAGAAGCTAGGAGTTAGAAGAGTTTGGAAGCGCTTCGCTTTTTGGAGGGTGCGAAACGCCGAATATGAAATTTTGGGAGCCTGTCCGGGTAATGGTGAAGGTCTAAAGATTGGGATGATTTATGGCGTACAGAATTGCCAGAGAAATCTGCGTTTTAGCCACATTGCTTGCTGCCCCCCTGCCGGCGCTGTTGGGCAGCACTGCCTCGGCCGCGTCACCAAAAAACAATAGCCCGCAAACCCGAACCGCGAACATACAGCAACTCCAGAAGGAAATAGACTCACTGCAACAAGAGGTAGCCACACTTAAAACGCAGCAGAAAAAGCAATGGGACAGCCGATTCACCACGCAACAGGTACACGCGATTGTGGAATCGGTACTCAACAACGCGCAGCAGAAGGCTAAAGTACTGCAACGGCAGGCCACCGCCGGCTACGATCATGGCTTTTTCATCGCCGCGCCTGACAATCTGTTTCGTCTGAGGATTCGCGGTTACATTCAGGCGGGGTATACGTTTGCCAGCAGTACGGCAGGTAATGCCCAGAACATAAATGTCAACGGCAATCCGATTGGACCGCCCGCGGTGGGTGACACGAATAAATTGACGTTGCGTCGGGCGCGGCTGATTTTTTCGGGGTATATTGTTCAGCCGCAGCTTATCTATGAAATTTCCGGAGATTTCGCAGGATCAACGAATACCAATGGCTATTTCCAGCTTAAAACAACCTATGGCGGTTACCGCTTTGATAAAGCGTTGGTACTGCGGGCCGGCGTATTGCGGGTGCCTTTTACGTTTTTAAGTGACTATCCGGTCACCGGAGATGACTTTGGTGCCTACCCCCTGCTGTCCGTGCCATTTAATGCGGAGCGTTCCATGGGACTGGATTTATCGGGACGGCTTGTCAGTGGGCATTTCAGTTACGACATGCAGATCAACAACGGCTCGAAAGCCAGCAGCACCTCCACGGCGGTGGACAACCGTTTCGGCTACTACGTACGTGCGCAGTGGTCGGGTAGGCGCGTGCTGGATTTCCGCAGGGAAGCGGACTTTCGGGAGCGGCGCCATCTAGCCTGGATGCTGGGCGTGGGGCTGGGGTATGAGGAACAAAATTCCACGTCCACCGCCTTTCCCGCCCCACAGACGACATTAACCCTGTCCGGTCTGGCCACACCGGATGGCGCGGGATACTACCCCAAAATTCCGGCCAACGGCGCAGTTTACCGTGCAACCACGGATATCCACATCAAATATGAAGGCCTTGATGCCAGCACGACTGCGTTTTTCCAGCAATATAATGACCGGCCTCCCGCAGGGGCATCGACCGATAGCTTTGCGACCGCGTTTGGACGTAGCAGTCTTTTTGAGTTCGCTTATTACGGAGAGATGGGATATTTCCTGGTGCCACGTCGTTGGCAGATCATCGGACGCGCCGGCGAATTGCTGACGGAATCAGGGAACCGACAAATGATGGAATATGGCCTGGGACTGAATTATTATTTATATGGCAGCAACGCCCGCATCCAAACCGCGATTATCTACATCCCTGATGCCGCGGCGCTTTCCAGCAGCAGTACGAACATTGTCAGCAACGCGCAGAACCTGGTGTCCTTTGTGCAATTCCAGCTTAAGTTTTAATCTCCGGCCAGGGGACGTTGATAAAGCGCGGGCCGGGGGCTTTGCGGGACATGATGGCCAGGGCAGCGATGGCGGCCAGATAGGGCAGCATCTGAAAAAATTGGAAGGGTACATGCGTCAGAGCGTGGAGGGCGGTATTTTGGGAGGTGTACCGCGCGGTCTGCAGGGTCTGTTGGAGGCTGTTAATTAAACCAAAAAACAGGCATCCGCCGATGAGGCCGGGCAATTTCCAGCGACCAAAAATAACCAGCGCTAAAACCACGAACCCTTCGCCGCCGGTCATATCCGAAGCGAAAGCGTGCGTTTGCATAATGCTTAAATATGCCCCGGCCGCCCCGGAGCACGCCCCCGCAAACAGCAGACATAACGTCCGCCCCAGCCGCACCCGCACACCGGCAGCGTGGCAGGCTTCCGGGGCGTCGCCTAACGCGCGGATAATTAATCCCAGTCGGGTGCGATGCAGCATCCACCATACCACAACACATAGACATATTGTGATATAACACAAGCCATACTGGTCAAAAAGCACCGGCCCCACATAGGCAATATCATGCAGTACGGGTATGGGCACGGGGGAAAAGCCGCTGCCGTGCGGCAAGGCGGTGGAAAAGCCGAGATTTTCCCGCCAGTTCTGGTACATCATCCAGATCATGCCGCTTAAACCTACGCCCAGAAGGTCCATGGCCGTTCCGGCGACAATTTGATCCGCTCTGCCCCATACGCTGGCACCAGCGAATATCATTGCCATGACCATTCCAGCGGCCATGGCCGCCAACAATCCCACCGTGCCATGACCGCTGACACCCGTGACGGTATACGCGGCGATGCAACCCATGAGCATGGTGCCTTCAATACCGATGTTGATAACACCGGATAATTCTCCCACGAGTTCACCAACGCCCGCGAGAATCATGGGCGTGGCGGCAGTGACCGCTTGGCGGGATAAGAATGTGAACATGTTATGCGAGGCGGTCATAGCGTGGACTCCTGCATTGGAGGCGTTGGAGGCGGAGGGATGTCCCGGCCGTTACGGCGCGCGCGGCGCAGGGATAAGCCGGCCAGCACCAGCATGACCAGGATTACCACAGCTTTGATAACATTGGCCATGTCATGCGGCAGCGCCAGAGAGCTTTCTTCCACGCGGAACGCGCCAGTATCCAGGAAACCAAAAAATAAAGCCGAGAGAATAATTCCCAGCGGGTTCAGGCGTCCTAAAAGCGCCACAGCAATGCCGGCATAGCCATAATTGCCCATGTGGGCAGTCATAAAATGCACCTGCCCCAAAAGTTGTATGGCTCCGCCGAGGCCGGCACAGGCTCCGCTAATAAACATGATTTGAAATTGCCGGATTGTTACGGGCATTTTCATAGCTTTGGCGGTGCCGGGGTTTAACCCCACCACCCGTGTTTCAAAACCGAAGATGGTGTATTGCTGGAGCACCCATAGCAGCATGGCAAGCACCAGGGCCAGAATAATTCCGATGTGAAAATCGGTATAGGGGACAAACAGCGGCAGCCAATATTTACCGGCAATCTCCGGGCTTTGGGCCGCTGCGGTTCCCACAGCCTGCAACGGCCCTTGCAAGGCGGCTTCGGCCAGATACAGGGCCACAAAATTCAGCAGAATCGTCGATAGCACCACGGGAACGGACCTATAGCGTTCCAGATATTGGGCAACAAGTCCCCACAGCCCCCCCGCCACTGCCCCACCGATCAAGGCGGTGGGAACCACCAGTTCCGGCTGATGAAAAATCATCATACGAGTGCTCAAGGCAACGGCCACCAAGGCCCCTAGAAGGAATTGTCCCTGTGCTCCAATATTTAATACGCCGGCGCGAAAGGCGACTCCTGCCGCCAGACCGGTCAGCAGCAAGGGGCAGGCATCGGCACAGGAGCTGCTTAGGGCGTACCAGCTTCCCGCAGCTCCACGGAGCCATAAATCCGCGAGGCGTATCGGCGGATAACCCAGAAGCGCCGCCGCCCCGATCGCCAGAGCCAGCACCGCAGCACACACCAGTGCCGCCAGCGCTACCGCGGTTGCAGACTTCCACATAAGGAGGAAAAATCGCTTGATCATCACGCGCCTCCGAGCATCAAGCGGCCGATCTGCGCCGGGGAAGTATCCGGCCAGGCGGTCATCGTTACTATTCCGCGATTGATGACCGCCACACTATCGCTGATTGAAAGCAATTCATCGAGATCGCCATGAATCAGGATAATGGCCGCACCCCGTGCCCGAGCCTCCAGCAATTGCCGCAGCACAAACGCGGTTGCGCCGACATCCAGTCCGCGCGTCGGATTGACCGCCAAAATCAATTCCGGCTCCTGCGATAATTCTCTGGCCAGAACAATTTTCTGTTGATTGCCCCCGGAAAGCGTGGCGACGACATCCTCCACCCGGCGGCAGCGAATGTCATATTGCCGCACCAGATCAGCGGAATGCTTCCGCCAAGTTCCGAAGCGACCGAATCCCCACCGGGCAAATGGGCGTTGACGGTAATTGCGCAACAATAAATTGGAAACAATGGGTAGCGGCAGCACAAGCGCTTCTTTATGCCGATCTTCCGGGATATAGCCCAAGCGGATGGGGGTGGTGCCATTGCCGCTACTGCCCTGCACGATTCGCCCGGCGATGGGATTTACCGCGCCGGAAATCAGAGCGGCCAACTCGCTTTGGCCATTGCCATCCACACCGGCGATGCCCAGAATTTCATGCCGATGCACGGCCAGATTGATCTGCTTTAATATCGGCGGGCGGCGTTTTCCAATGCGGCAATCCACCGCAATAAGTTCCAGCAGAGGCGGAGTTTCGGTGTGGCGGGTCGGTTGCGCAAGTCGCGGCACATCCACTTTGGCTCCGACCATTTTTTCCGCAATCTGATCCACGGACAAATCCGCGGTCGTACCGGAATAAACCAGCTTCCCGCGCCGCAGAATGGAAATCGTACGGCATATACGCACTGCTTCCGCGAGCTTATGGCTGATGAATAATACGGTCATTCCGGCCTGCGCCAGCCCCGCGACGGCGAGGGCCAGTTCGTCCACTTCGGCCGGGGTTAAAGCTGCGGTGGGTTCATCGAGGATAAGAATTTTACCGCCGCCGCAAAGTGCTTTAATAATCTCCACTCGCTGTTGACGCCCCACCGCCAGGCTGCCAACGACCGCATCAAGATCCAGCGGCCAGTTTAATTTCTGGCACCAGTAAGCAACATCCTTCAGCAATTTACGGGGTTTACGCGGAAAGAGGGATTTCCCGACCGCCAGGACAATGTTGTCCAGAACGCTTTGATTCTCTACAAGCTTAAAATGCTGATGCACCATACCGATGCCGTGCACGCGTCCGACACGCACCGACCCCAGGGAAATGGGGACACCCATGACTTCCATGCGGCCCGAATCCGGGCGCATCAAGCCGGCAATGATATTCATGAGCGTTGTTTTACCGGCCCCGTTTTCACCGAGAATGCCATGAACGCTGTCGGCCTGCACTTCCAGCGTCACATCCTCCAACGCCGAGACACCGCTGAAAGATTTGGAAATCCCGACAAGTTTTAAGGGCAAAGGGGTTGCGGCCATCAAAGCACCGCTTTCGCAGGGCACCGCCGCTTTAACCTATTATTATGATCCGTCATAGAAGATACATTCCGTTTAGCAACTTTTATCAGTGGTCGCGTCGCGTGTGACGGCCGGTCGGAGGCATTCAGGCCTTGGGGCCTGCACTGCGATTACCCCGCAACATGCACTTTTCCGGTTAGTAATTCCCGCCTGGCTCGGGCCAGGGCTTGCCGCATGGCGGGCGTAATAACCGACCCGATAAGCTTGGGATTTAATACCACAATGCACACACCATTTTGCAGATTTTCCGGTGCAACGCCCGGCTTAAAAGTCCCGCGTTGCACCTGCTGGGCGACGCGGAGAAATGCGCGGTCCAGGCGGATCACCGCGCTGGCCGGAGTATAACGGGAACATGTGGGATTATTATTCTGATTGCTGTTGGACCCGAAAACGTAGACGGGGCCATGGCCGGATTTGTTGGCTTGGGCAACGGCCTCAAATACGCCCCGGCTGGCCGCATCAACATTCTGGTAAATAACATCAATGCCCTGCTGGATAAACGCCTGAGCCTGGCTTTTCGATAATGCCGGCTGATCCCAACTGGTGTATGCAGCGGCGATTTTGATGGTGTGATTTACACTTTTGGCCCCGGCCACGAACCCACGATAACACGCCACGACCGATGGAATGGCCTCACCTCCGATGAAACCGATTTTTCCGGTTTTACTTAACATGGCCGCCAGAATTCCTAATTCGTAGGAAGGCTGAGCAAGATCAAAATTCAGCGTCAGCACACCGGGCTTGGTGGTGTCGGCACCACTGACGGCAAATTTTGTTTTACCCCCCATCGCCGCCACTTGCGTGGCCGGGATGAGAAATTCATAGCCGTGACCAATAATGAGATTGTATCCCCGCATGGCGTAAGAACGCATCACATCCACCGCCCGGACGGAGGAAATATGTTCCAGAATCGATACATGGGCATGGAGTTTTTTCTTCACGATCAGAATCGCATCCTTTCCTTCCTGGTTCCAACCGCCATCAGTCACGCTTCCGGAACAAATTAAGGCGATGCGCAGAGGCCCTTTTATCGCAGCAGCTTTAATGCCAGCAGCGCCGGAGAATATCAACAGACAAAACGCCAGTGTGGCGACGATTCGATCTACGCGACGTTGAGGCAGATTTTTCATCACGCGTTCTCCGTGGACATGCCGCCGCAGACAATAAGACCAAACGCCAGCCGGTAACCGCAGCAGCTATTTCCAGGGGGCATTATGAACTCTGTAAACGCAAAAAGCCATGGCAACGCCAACGGTCCACCACAACACCCGGAAAAGCGGCTGACGCATGAGGCAGCATGGAAAACGGGGAAGCAGGAAAAATCCTATTTCTTGACTGGAAACCTGCCTGCGCTATGATAGGCATATAGCTGCGGGGCAAAATGTAGAAAGCCGGAACGGGTGCGATATGACACAACGCAGTGAGACACTGGCTTACGTTCACAATGCCCTGTGTACGGAGATTCCGGGGTATGCGGCTTTAGTTGAACTGGCCTTGGATTTGCGGTGGAGTTGGAACCGGGCGGCCGACGGCGTTTGGCGGCAACTTGAACCGGAATTGTGGGCGGAAACGCGCAACCCATGGCTGGTTCTCCAGACGGTTTCGCCGGCCAAACTTCAGAACCTGCTGGAGAGCAAAGACTTTTACACCGAGGTCGAGGCCTTACTGCGAAACCAAAAGCTACTGGCGGACGCCCCAACATGGTTCAGGCGGGAGCATCACGAATCTCCCTTGACATGTGTGGCCTACTTCAGCATGGAATTTATGTTAAGTGAGGCGCTGCCGATCTATTCCGGCGGCTTGGGGAATGTGGCCGGCGATCAACTTAAATCCGCCAGTGATCTGGGAGTGCCGGTCGTGGCGGTGGGCTTGTTGTATCAGCAGGGATATTTCCGGCAGCATATCGACCGCGATGGCAACCAGCAGTCGTTGTATCCGTACAATGATCCGGGGCAGTTGCCCATTACGCCGTTGCGCGATGCGAATGGAGAATGGTTGCGACTGGAAATCGCCCTTCCTGGATATTCCATGTGGGTAAGGGCGTGGCAGGTGCAGGTGGGACAGGGAAAACTCTATCTCCTGGACAGCAATGATCCCGCCAATTATCCCGTTCATCGCGGTATTACCAGTGAACTTTATGGGGGCGGTCCGGAATTACGACTTCAACAGGAAATACTTCTGGGTATCGGCGGCTGGAGATTGCTGGAAGCACTGGGATTAAAGCCGGAGGTATGCCATCTCAACGAAGGTCATGCCGCATTTGCCATTTTAGAGCGAGCGCGGAGCTTTAAGGACAAGACCGGATTATCTTTTGAGGCGGCGTTAGCCGTTACGCGGGCGGGCAATATATTTACCACCCACACCGCGGTGGCGGCGGGGTTTGACTGTTTTTCACCGACACTGGTGAACCAATATCTGGGAGGTTATGCCACGGAAAAGCTGGGAATATCCGTGGGTGATCTATTGGCATTGGGACGGCGCGGTGCGGCGGATAGGAACGAACCATTTAACATGGCGTATTTGGCCATGCGGGGCAGCGGCGCGGCCAATGGCGTAAGCCGGTTGCATGGGCAGGTGAGTCGATCGCTGTTTTCATCGCTGTTTCCGCGCTGGCCCATTGAGGAAGTGCCGATAGCGCATATCACCAATGGCGTTCATGTGCCCACGTGGGAATCCGCGGCAGCCGAAGAACTATGGACGAAAGAGTGCGGGATTGACTGCTGGCAGGATAAACCGGATGTTTTGACGCAAAAGATTCAGAAGTTACCGGATGGCCGACTTTGGGAATTGCGTGCCAACGGACGCGCGGCGCTGGTGGAAGAGGTGCGTGCCCGTGCGACGCGGCAACTGGCGGCCTCGGGCAGTTCTGATCAGGATGTGCAGGCAGCAAAACATTTGTTGGATCCTAATGTGCTGACACTGGGTTTTGCTCGACGGTTTGCCACATATAAACGTCCCAATCTGCTGCTGCATGATCCGGAAAGACTGGTTCGGATTTTAACCCATGCGCAGCATCCGGTTCAGTTAGTTATTGCCGGCAAAGCGCATCCCGCGGATTGGGCCGGGCAGCAATTAGTTCGACAGTGGATTGGCTTTATTCGCCGCCCCGATGTTCGGCCGCACGCCGCGTTCTTATATGACTATG
Source organism: Planctomycetota bacterium (assembly GCA_021798635.1). Next base: position 15,703 of record JAJZGH010000026.1, read on the forward strand.
ATATGAGCCTTGCGCAGCGGCTCGTGCGGGGTGTGGATGTATGGATTAATACGCCGCGACGGCCATGGGAAGCCTCGGGGACCAGTGGCATGAAGGTACTGGCCAACGGCGGATTGAATCTTTCAGAACTTGATGGCTGGTGGGCGGAAGCGTTCAATCCTGAAGTGGGCTGGGCGCTGGGTGATGGCAAGGAGCACGGCGATGATCCGGATTGGGACGCCTGCGAGGCCAATGCGCTTTATGATCTGTTGGAACAGCACATTATTCCAACATTTTATGCCCGCGATGCCGCCGGCGTTCCAACGGCATGGGTAGCGCACATCCGGGCCAGCATAGCCCATCTGACGCCGCAATTCTGCAGCAATCGCACGGTGCGGGAGTATACCGAACTTTATTATTTGCCGGCGGCGCGGAATTATCTGGCCCGGGCCGACAAGAATGGAGCTCAAGGCGCGGAGATTCTCAAAGTGCGGGGGCTGTTAAACGAAAAATGGGCAAGTGTGCGCTTCGGTGATGTGCACAGCAGTTCCAGCAGCGAAGCGCATATATTTGACGCCCATGTTTATCTCAATGGTCTTGACCCCGCGATGGTGCGTGTGGAACTGTTTGCCGATGGCTTGGACAGCGGCGGCATGACCCGGCAGGAAATGAAGTTGATGGGAAAGCTCACCGGCGCAGCGGGCGGTTACGCATATCATGCACAAATACCGGCCGCACGACCGGTTGCGGACTATACCGCCCGCATTATTCCGAACATTACCGGTTTGGCGGCACCGATGGAATTGGGGCATATCGTCTGGCAGAAGTAAGTGTTCAGGCGGATAAGCCGCACGTTGAAAGTGAAATGAGTTGATGTCGCAGCAACGCAAAAATGTTTCCGGAAAAGCCACTGCACGGACGGGACCCGCGGTGATAAAAGGCCTTCAACCGCCGCTGATTCTGACCGTGAACGCCGGATCTTCGAGTATCAAGTTCGCACTGTTTGAAGCGGGTACGGAATTGCGGCGCACGATGAGCGGAAACATTGATCGCATTGGCCGGCGCGGCACACAGTTCACAACCCATGATTCACAGGGCAGGCAGCAGATCAGCCGCGGCATAAATACGCAGAATCATGGCACTGCGGCGGAATTTCTGCTGAATTTTCTCGCGGCACAAAAGGAATTTGCCGATGTGCGGGCTATCGGGCACCGGGTGGTGCATGGCATGGGCTATGCGCAGCCGGAGCGAGTCACTGCTACGCTATTAGCCAAACTGCACCGCATCGCAACCTATGATCCTGATCACCTGCCGGGGGAAATTCAGCTTATTCGGAGCTTTCGCGAAAAGCATCCGAGACTTCCCCAAGTTGCCTGCTTTGATACTGCGTTTCACCACAATATGCCGATGATCGCGCAAGTGCTGCCGATCCCCCGGCGTTATGCGGCTAAAGGCTTGCGACGCTATGGGTTTCATGGCTTATCTTATGCGTTTTTGATGGAAGAACTGCGGCGGCTGGGAGACGGAGCGGCTGAAAAAGGCCGGGTGATTCTGGCGCATCTGGGCAATGGTGCCAGTTTGGCGGCCGTGCGAAATGGAAAAAGCCTCGACACCAGCATGGGCTTTACGCCCGCCGCCGGATTGATGATGAGCACCCGTAGCGGAGATTTAGACCCGGGAGTTTTTAATTACCTGTCGCGCACACAGGGCATGACGGCGGCGCACTTTGAGAATATGGTGAATCATGAATCCGGACTGCTGGGTGTTTCGGCAAGAAGTTCTGATGTGCGCGATCTGTTGGCGAAACGCGGCAGCGACAAGCATTGCGCTTTGGCAATCGACATGTTCTGCTATCAGGCCAGAAAGTGGATTGGCTCATTTGCCGCGGCACTAGGTGGCGTGGATACACTGGTGTTTGCCGGCGGCATTGGCGAAAACGCACCGATAATTCGCCAAAACATCTGCCGTGATTTGGCATTTCTGGATATCCGGATAAACGCTGCCGCCAACACCCGGAATGCCGAAGTGATTTCGGTGCCGGGGGCCGCGGTAACTGTTCGCGTTATACATACCGACGAAGAGCTGATGATCGCCCGGTCGGTTGTTGATTTGCTTAACGTGAAAATGCAAACGAAAGGAAAATAACTTATGGCTACGACAACACTGACCAAGGAAATGCTTGCCAAACTCGATGCCTATTGGCGGGCGGGAAATTATCTGTCGGTCGGACAGATATATCTTTACGATAATCCGTTATTGAAACAACCATTGAAACTCGAACATATTAAACCGATGTTGCTGGGCCATTGGGGCACCACGCCGGGACAAAACTTCATTTACACGCATTTGAACCGCGTGATCAACAAATACGATCTGGATATGATTTATCTCTCGGGTCCCGGCCACGGGGGACCGGCGGTGGTGGGAAATGTGTATCTGGAAGGAACGTACAACGAAATCTATCCCAATATCAGCCAGGATGAGGCGGGAATGAAAAAACTCTTCAAGCAGTTTTCATTTCCCGGTGGCATTCCCAGCCACGCGGCCCCCGAAACGCCGGGGTCCATCCATGAGGGCGGCGAATTGGGCTACAGCATCAGCCACGCCTTTGGAGCGGTGTTTGATAACCCAGATCTGATTACCGCCTGTGTGGTGGGTGACGGCGAAGCGGAAACCGGACCTTTGGCGACAAGCTGGCATTCCAATAAATTTCTCAACGCCCAGACCGATGGCGCGGTATTGCCGATTCTGCATCTTAATGGATACAAGATTTCCAATCCCACGGTACTAGCCCGCATTGAACCTGAGGAATTGGAACAATTATTGCGCGGGTATGGATGGGATCCGCGTTTTGTTGAAGGCCACGAGCCGGCGCTGATGCACGAAGCCATGGCGACGGCATTGGATGCGGCAATCGAACGTATCCGCCAAATTCAGCATGAGGCCCGCACGCAGGGCAATACGATGCGCCCGCGTTGGCCGATGATTGTTCTGCGGTCTCCCAAAGGGTGGACCGGGCCGCGAGATATTGACGGTCTGCCCGTGGAAGGGACTTTCCGTGCGCATCAGGTGCCCTTGTCTGATCCGGCGAAAAATCCTGAACATCTCAAGATGCTGGAAGCGTGGATGAAAAGCTACCATCCGGAAGAACTTTTTGATGGCCAGGGACGCCTCAAACCGGACCTGGCGGATCTGGCCCCCAAGGGACAGCGGCGTATGGGAGCGAATCGTCATGCCAACGGCGGCAAGCTGCTGCGGGATTTGCGGATGCCGGACTTCCGCGACTATGCCGTAACCGTCAAGCAACCCGGCGTTATGGGCATTGGTGACACCCATGTCCTGGGGCCCTTTTTGCGCGATGTCGCAAAACTTAATGCCGCACCGCGGAATTTTCGACTCTTCGGACCCGATGAAACGCTTTCCAACGGGTTGGGGGCTATTTTTGATCACACCAACCGGCAATGGGATGCGCGCACCGTGCCCAATGATGAATTTTTGGCGACATCAGGCGGCGTACTGGATTCCATGCTCAGCGAGCATCAATGTGAAGGTTGGTTGGAAGGGTATCTGCTGACCGGACGGCATGGTGTTTTTAATTGCTATGAAGCATTTATTCATGTTGTTGCCTCTATGTTTAATCAACACGCCAAGTGGCTGGAGGTCACCGACAACCTGCCATGGAGGGCGGATATTGCTTCCTTGAATTATCTGCTGTCATCCCATGTGTGGCGGCAGGACCATAACGGCTTTACGCATCAGGATCCGGGCTTTCTGGATGTGGTGATGAATAAAAGCCCGGATGTGGTGCGGGTTTATTTGCCGCCCGATGCCAACTGCCTGCTTTCCGTCATGGACCATTGCCTGCGCAGCAGACAGTATGTCAACGTGATTGTGGCTGGAAAGCATCCATCGCCGCAGTGGCTGTCTATGGATGCCGCGGCGATTCATTGCGAAGAAGGAATTGGTATCTGGAAATGGGCGGGCAATGACGACCGCGTTGATCCGGACGTGGTTATGGCCTGCGCCGGTGATGTGCCGACATTGGAAATACTGGCCGCCGTTTCCATTCTGCGGCATGAACTGCCGGACCTGAAAATCCGCGTGGTTAATGTGGTGGACCTCATGAAGCTTCAGCCGGCGAGCGAACATCCGCATGGTTTAAACGATTTGGATTTTGATTCCCTGTTCACCAAGGATAAGCCGGTGATCTTCGCGTTTCACGCGTATCCCTGGTTGATTCATCGCCTGACGTACCGCCGTAACAATCACCGCAATATTCACGTTCGCGGCTATAAGGAAAAAGGCACCATCACCACGCCGTTTGATATGACGGTACTCAATGATATGGATCGCTTTCATCTGGTGCAGGATGTGGTGGATCGTGTGCCAAAAGCGGGCACGCGAGCGGCCTATCTTAAACAGATGGTGCGGGATAAGCTCATTGAACACAAACGCCATATCCAACAGCACGGACAAGACCTGCCGGAAATTCGCAACTGGAAGTGGAGCGAGTCATAGCCATTTCGTAGATTGCGCACCGGGCTATAATCACCATCTTGCGCGGCAAGAACCGGCAGGTGTGTAAACCAGCGGAAAATCGCGACGGAGCGTGCGGCTATGGATATTGGTGTATTGATTTTCCCCGGTGTCGATCAACTGGATGTTACCGGACCATTTGAGATTTTATCGCGTTTACCGGGAGCCAAGGTTCACGTTATATGGAAAACACGCAAACCGATAATGGATGTTCATGGGCTGATTCTCACGCCCACGATGACTCTTTCAGCCTGCCCGAAGCTTGATTTGTTGGTAATTCCCGGCGGACCGGGGCAGGAAGGGATCATGGATGACAGAGCGATCCTTGATTTTATAAAAAGTCGGGCGGTGCAGGCCAAGATTGTGCTTTCGGTCTGCACTGGAGCTTTGCTTTGCGGCGCAGCTGGATTGCTTATTGGTAAACCGGCTACCACGCACTGGGCGTCATTGGACCTGCTGAAATTATTTGGTGCCAAGCCACGCAAAAAGCGCGTTGTCATCAGCGGACGGCTTATTTCCTGCGCCGGAGTTACTTCCGGGATTGATGGTGCGCTGAGGGCGGTGGCGCTTTTGGTCGGGTATAAAAAAGCGAAGATGATTCAGTTAGCCGTTGAGTATGCGCCGGAGCCACCTTTCCAGTGCTATGATATCAATCATGCGCCGCACAACATCAGCCTGCCGGTTCGTCGTGAATTTGCGAGAATTTCGGCCCAACGATTGAAGACCGCAAAACGAATCAGCGAAAGCATGCAATGCACTGCGCGGAAGAAAAGCAAGGACCGCAGAAAATCCGAAGCGGCGGGAAGCGGAGCGGCGGCTAAACGGACTTGACATGCGGTTCAATGAGCTTGGCGTTTTGCGCCAGGGTGCGTATAAATTCCCGCCGTGTGGGATAATTAATGCCCCAGCCCTGGATAAATACCAGGGCCAGTAAAACGGCGATCTGAATCATGCCGTTGCGTTCGGCGGCGGCGTGATAACGCTGAAAATGAGCCTTGTGCAGGGCGGCGTTGGCAGGGTTGGAATCCACGCGTTGCACGTAGAGAGCATGTTGATGCCGGACGGCGGGGTCCAAGTACAGCATTTGCGACCCCAGCAACATCGCCAGAATCACCACGCCGCCCAGCCGCAGCCATACCCAGATATTTAGCGCATTAAGATGAAACGCCATCTGGAATAGCGAACAAAACAGCATCAGGAACAGACATACCAGTTGAAAGACGGAAAATATTTGAAGGATGTTGCCAAAAATTAGACCGGCGAGTTCCTTGGATTGATTTAATTTTGGATTAATGGCCGATGCATGAACCCCGGCAGCGGAAATGGTGTGGAAAATCTCTGGAGCTACGACCGCCCCGAGAATCAGCAGGCCCCCAAAATAAATGCAAAGCCCTAAGGAGAATAACACCTGTGTGAAACGGAATCCTGCCACGCTAGCTTCTCCAATTCTGGTGATATTATAGCCCCAAAAAAAATAAACCGCGCCAAAACCGGTGGTCGTGGCGCGGTTGTTTGATTGTGGTATAACCATCCGAGAATTAACGATAAAATTCGATAATCAGGCTGGGGTTAATCTGGAAGGGAATTTGCTCCGGCATGGGCAGGGCCACTACTTTGGCTTCCAGCTGCGCGGGGTTAAAATCCAGCCATGCCGGCACCTGATGGCCCGCCATGGATTCCATATTTTCCCGCAGCAGTTTGGCGGTTTTCTCACGGAAGGTAATGGTCATTCCGGGAACCACTTGATAACTGGCGATATCCACCTTACCACCATTGACCAGAACGTGGCCGTGGGCCACAAGCTGCCGGGCGGCCCAGATGGAGCGTGCCACGCCCAGGCGGCGTACGACATTATCCAAGCGGGTTTCCAGAACCTGTTGCAGCGTAACCGCGGTGTTACCCTTGGCGCTTTTGGCCGTGGCCATGTACCGCCGGAACTGCTTTTCAAGCACGTTGTAATGGGCTTTCATGCGTTGCTTTTCACGCAGACGAATACCGTATTCTGACAATCGCTTGCTGCGAAACCCGTGCATGCCGGGGGCAACGAATTCGCTTTTGTTATGTTTGGGAAGATCGGCAATCGCCACACCGAGCCGGCGTGACAGTCGCACCTTAGGACCTAAGTAGCGGGACATGGAAGCTCCTTTCAGCATACAGGCCAACAACGCCCGCCGGCGCGGCCTGCTGCAATCAAAGCCGGCGTACCGGAATGACACCCATCAATCCGGCCTTCTCGGCGAATGTATAGCCCATTGAAGATACCCGGTCAGGGCATAACGGTCAAGTTCGGCTGTTGCATTTTCTTTCGCAGAGGTGCGGGTGCCGGGTGCAACTTTCGCGAAGTTCTGGGTGTCCTTAGGCATTGAAAAAAAGCCCAGCGGTTCCAGCCGCTGGGCTTTTTGGTAATTGGGCGTAGTTCATTTGCGGGCTTAATGGATCAGTGAGCAACGCGTCGCCGAATGGCCATTGTGCCGATAAGGGCGATTCCGCCAATCACCGCCAAGGCACCGCTGCCAGGTAACGGTGCGCCGGCGGGAGCTACGTTTGAGTAGTAATAATCCACCGTCACGACGCCATCACTGGTCGAATTGGTGGATGCGGAATAGGGTGTGGCTCCGCTAACCAGCGCCACGCCAGAACCGGACAGCGTGAGCGCGATTTGGCCACTGCCGATAAATTGTGAGAGATTTGAGGTCAGAGTCTTGACCGGACTGGACCCGCTGGCCGTGGTATCAATTGTGGCGTTATCTCCGGGGGCGATCGTGGCCGAGTTGGGCGAGGAACTGTTCAGGAAACCGGCCACGAGATTAGAATTTGGATCGGTCAGAGAGAGCTGTTCGCCGAGGCTGATGCTGTAATCAGAACTCGTCGCCGAGTTATTGGTGACTTCAACGCTCCCGCTGCTGGTATCCGCGATTTGCACGGTTACGCGGGTCAATGTACCCAAGCTCGATTGAAATTGGTTAAAATCCATCGCCTCCGTGAAGGGATTTGTTTCCGGCGAAAGCCCGGGGCCGTAATCCACCGCTTGCGTCACCACGCCCGCGTTTGACATGCCAACCATACCTAACCCTGCGGACAGTACCGCACCGATGATGACCACTTTCTGCAGTTTCATAAAACCGAACTCCATTAGTTTTGCTTCGGATGGAGGCCCACACATTCAGGCGCTACCCACTGCAGATAACAATGCAATTGCCGTGCCGCGCCGATATTTTTCAAATTCTTTCATTTCTCCGCCCTGCGTAGGCAAAACGCGATTATGATGGTCCTGTCAATGCGACATTTTGACCGAAAACGCCAAATTGACCCGGCCAAAGAGTTGCCTGCGCGCTGCCATACCTGCCATCGAGCAAATAATCAGGGACAGCCAAGAAAACACATGGCGTAACAGACCAGAGGCGGTATGGCCATCCGCGTTATCCGCGCCATCCGCGGTTCAAACCAGTTGCGCCGCTATGGAACATAAATGCTTAGGAAAAATGCGAAAAAAAATGCCCCGGAGCGGGAGTGGCTCCGAGGCATCAGGGAGAAGGAGAAGCCATGAAATCGTTAATTGCTCTGCTGAACAAACACAAAGCGTTCTGAGCCGTCAGCACCACGCACATACATGCGTATCCCGGATGACAGACTCACTTTTTTCAACACTGACTTAAATTCATCTACCGAAGTAATGGTATGGCCCTGCACACGCAGGATAATGTCGCCCGGATTGACACCAGCGCCGGCGGCCAAGCCATTAGGATCTATTTTGCTGACCATCACACCTTCGGGCTTGGCGAGGTGATACTGTTTGGCAATTTCGGAACTCACGCTGGCCACGGTGACGCCTAAAGACTTGGATTGCACCACGCCGGGCTGCTCACCGGTGGCACCGGCCAAGGTCAGTTGGCTGATAGTGGCCGGTTGCGTGCCGACGGCAAACGTCAAATTCATCATTTTGCCGCGCCGGAAAATACCCAGCGTGACATCCTTACCGGGGCGGGTGTCGGCAATCACGTCCCGCAATTGATTCATCGTGCGGACTTTGGCACCATCAATGGCGGTGATAATGTCCCCCGCCTTCAAACCACCCTTGGCTCCAGGAGAATCCGGCCACACTTGTTCCACAAGTACGCCATGGAGATGGTCATAGCCAAAGCTTTTCGCGGTTTTCTGAACAACACTATGCCGCACATCCGCAATGGTTACGCCCAGATAGCCTCGCACGACTTTACCGTATTTTTTCAGGGCGTGAATGACATATTTGACCTCATTGGAGGGAATGGAAAAACCGATGCCGTTAAACGAGCCGGTGTTCGTGGCGATGGCGGAATTAATACCAATTACCTGTCCCTTGAGGTTCAGCAAGGGGCCGCCGGAATTACCGGGGTTAATGGCGGCATCGGTTTGGAGATAATCAGAATAGGTTAAACCGGCGAGCTTGGGGTCATTTTCCGCAATGACATTCACATTGGTGCGTCCCATAGCTGAAATAATGCCCTGAGTCATGGTTTGGGTAAAGCCAAAGGGTGAACCAATCGCGATCACCCACTGCCCCACTCGCACGTGAGACGAATTGGCAAAGGTAAGAAAGGGAAGATGATTGGCGGAAATTTTCACTAGCGCCAAATCAGATTTGGGGTCTGTGCCAATGACTTTTCCCTTAAATCGGCGATGATCCGCCAAGGTCACCGTGATTTTTGTGGCATCGCTGACTACGTGGTTGTTGGTAACAATGTATCCATCGGAAGAGATAATAACCCCGCTGCCGGTGCCATAAATTGTCTCCGGACCGGGGTTCGAGGGAACTAGCGGGAAGGCCCCGGGAGGAAGCATTTTGCGAAAGCCAGGGGGCAACTGCATCGGGCCGCCGGGATTGATGTTTTGCGCTTGCGGAATTTCTTTTACCACTTGTATATTGACCACCGCATTGCGATCCGCTTTATCTACCGCCTCAAAGGCGTTCGACAATTGATTGGCAAAGGCCGTTACTTTGGGGTTGATAGCCGGCACGCCGGACGCGGCATCGGCGTGAACGGCATGGGATGAACCAAAAATTCCCATCGCGACAATGCCAAAGGAGGACGCCATCGCCAGCGCCGCGGCCAAGGTGATAAGTTGCGAGGGTTTTCGTGATCCGTACTTCATAAATGCAAACTCCTTAAATTTCCAAACACTTCTCAACATCAGGCTTCAATCATCGGGCCAGCCTGTTGCGGCCTGCCTCGGTGATTGCCCGTTCAACCTATACGTTGCCGCAGTAGCACAAACCCCTACAGGGAGGAAAAAAATATTTTTCCGATCAGGAAATGATTCGGTGGGTAAGGGCAGAGGTGCGCGCAAAAAATCGGCCATGGATGGGTTATCCATGGCCGCAGGTGGCAATAAAATCAGATCACGATCATCTGGAGCAGGACGGTGCGGCTGCCTTCGATCGCTATAAGGCCGTCGCTTTCTTTAACGGCCGCCATAAGGTGAAACAAAAACGTTGGGAAAGTCGCTGGTGGACACCGCTGCCGCATGGCCGTCACAGAACGCCACGTTAATGGTGGTGCCATGCCGCATCCACCCCATGTTATTGCCACCGGAATCACCCACCGGCAGCGGTAATACATCCGGTGCCAGCGGAATACGATCGCGAATCCAAGGCGTATCCGCACAGGCTTGCAGTGAGCAGGGATTCACATTTCCCGAAGCCACCTGCGGCGCGCCCGTATCAAAAAAAGTGGTGTAATACAAGGCGTCACAAAAGTTCAGCATGTTGCCTCCAACATCGTTGCCGCCGGGATTCGGACGCACACCGCAGTCCGCGAATAACAGCGTGCTGGCCGGGGTCTGTACACCGCCCAATTTGCATCCCAGTGGATTCGTGAGGCCCGCTTTGGCTGTGGATCCGGCCGCAACCAAATAGTCTGCGCCGGGATTACACGCGCCTCCGCCGCCGTTGTATACCAGTCCGGCGATATCCGCGTTGACTCCGTATGATATTGGATAATACCCTTGGAAATATGGGCTGGGATATCCGCTGGGCGTCGGCTGGCTGTTATTGGTGACCGCGACATTGTTAAACAACTGGTACCCCGGATATGGGTCGTCCAATGTTGGGTCACTGGGACAGAGAAATACTTTTTCGCCGGAACCATTGACGCCAAAATTCATGAACGTCTGATTTTCCTGGCCACCGAGATAGGGCACCAACGCGCTGGCCCAGTCCTTCAAAATCGGGGCTCCGGAGGCCGGGGAATAAGTGCCGGTAGCGGGATTATAGGTGGTGTAGCGATACGCGAACATAGTGTGATCCGTGTCAGGCGTTTCGGTATATTTCATGATGCCGCTGTCGGTAATCGGTTGCACCAGGCCTTTGTGTTCATTGGCGAACATGTTTTCCGCCAAACCGATCTGTCGCACGTTGGATAAACACACTACCGAGTCTGCCAGTTGTTTGGCTCTGGCCAGCGCCGGCAGAAGTAGCGCGATCAGCAATGCAATGATGCTGATGACCACCAGGAGTTCAATGAGGGTAAAGCCTTTTCTCCGGTTCATAATGAACCTCCTTCTAAAATATCAGGCCACCTGCGGACACACTGTCCGATAGTCATTGCGGCGACGCCGCCGC
>JAJZGH010000027.1 GCA_021798635.1 Planctomycetota bacterium
TGAACTTCCGTGTTAGCACCGCAGCAGGTCTCATGCCTAACTATCATACCCCAATTTCCCACAAGTTGATACCTTTATTTATTACCGCCGCCTTAGTTGCAACCCATAACTTGCAATTAAATTACCTAAAATGGCCAGGCTATGCAAGCTAACGGGTATCACAGCCAACGGGTATGAGAACGGTTTGTTGTGGAAAGTCACATTCCCAACACCTGAGCCGATTTATCGCCGCGCGGGTGAAATCTTATTTCGGACGATTTCGGGTTTTGCTTCCGCAGTATAACTTTTTTCCGAAATCCGGAAAAGCCGATCTTTCGCAACATTGCACGCTTTGGCGCGTTGGTATGATATGTTTTGGTGTTTCGCGAGTGCGGCTGCGGCAAATGAGCTATATTAAGTCTATTAAACGGATCATTTCATTACCTTTGGGATTTTTTCCGGCGGTGGCCTTTGGCGTGCTGCTGCTTACCGTGGCTGCGCCCCGAGCGCATGCCGGCATGTTTCCGCCGTTGCCGGCCGCCAAACCATTTATTAACTTTGATGGCAAAGGTTTTATTATTCATGGTAAACGCGTTTTCGTTGCGTCGGGCAGCTTGCCGTATGCGCGTGTGCCACGGGCGCTGTGGGCCAATCGCCTGCTGAAAATGAAACGGGCCGGGTTTAATTGTGTGGAAACGTATGTTTTCTGGAATTTTCAGGAACCGCGCAAGGGGCACTTCGATTTTAAGGGCCGGCATAATCTGCAGGCGTTTTTAACGCTGGTAAAAAAAATGGGCTTTTACGCCATATTGCGGGTGGGGCCGTACGATTGCGGCGAGTGGGACAGCGGCGGTTTTCCGGTGTGGCTGCGTTTTATTCCCGGGTTGGCCATCCGTGAATACAATCCGCCATTTATCAAGCAACTGGGAAAATATTTCGATAAATTGCTGCCGATTGTCGCGGCCAATCAAATTAATCACGGCGGCCCGGTGATTATGATGCAGATGGAAAATGAGGATCGGCAGGGGTGGGGGGCGGTGTTGCCGAATAGATATTATAAATTTATGTATCACAAAGCGCGGCAGGAAGGCATTGAAGTACCGATGTTTTTCAGCGGCATGCACCATGGCTTTAGTCCCGCCGGGGTTGGGCCTTGGAGCAGTAAAACACGCACGTCGCCGTGGTTCACGACGGAAATGTGGACCGGATGGTTCACGCAATATGGTACTGCTCCGCAGGCCAACGGCGGCTGGTTCGGGCCGGCTAAGCTAACGCATGTAGCGATGTGGAAGGTTATCGCGTTTGGCGGCAACGGCTACGACGCCTATCTGGCGGTGGGAGGCACAAATTTTTCTCACTGGAACTGCTCAACGGTGCGTGCCAGCTATGATTTTGGCGCACCGATTGGTCAGGGTGGAGACTTGCGAGCTCTCTATTACACCTATAAAGCGGCCAATTATTTCGCCCGTTCTTTTCAGCGGATTTTGGAAGACAGCGACAACGCCACCGCCCAATACCGCGGCTTTGCTCCGCACGCTGCCGTCTATGCGCGTCAAAGTCCGTTTGGCACACTGGCATTTATGACCAACTACAATAATGCCCCGCTGCAGACCACACCCCGCGGCGGCGTGCCGCTGACCATCAAACCCAATGAAATTATACCGATTGTATTAAATTATCCGCTGAACAAATTCATCACCATTCGCCGTCTTTATGGCCGGACGTTAGGGTTTTTGCGACAAGGTTCAACCACCACGCTGGTCATGTTTGGTCCCACCGGTTCCCAAGGGGCGTTACAAGTTACGACAACCGCGCCGATCACCGGGGCCATTGCTGTCGCATTTCACAGGCTTGCCGGTAAACCCGCTACGCTGGCATTAAACATCAAATATGCTGCGGGGCCTCCGAAGGTCTATACGCTGAAAACCCAGGGGCAAACGCTGCGGGTTCTGGCGGAAAATCTCTCGGCAGCCCGGCGCACCTGGTTTATCAATCGGGGCAAAACGCCGTGGGTGCTTTACGGGCCACAATATGTCGGTGCTATTACCGCCGGGGCGAACGGCTATACCATGCAGATACGAAATCGGCCGGGCAGTCGGATTCATTCCGCTTTGGCTTTTGGCCCATCCGCAACACCCATTACCTTCGCCGGCACGGCGGCCAAGAAAACTGCGACATTTCTGAAAGCTCAAACGCCGTCCTTGCAGGGTTGGCAAATGCGGGTTGCTACCGCGCCGGCACAAGTAAACTATGATGATAAAAAATGGCTCCGCGTGCGTCGGCCCAAGCCCATGGGCGCTGATGATTATCCTGGAGCGTATGAATGGTATCGCACGCGAATTATCGCACCAGCCACGGGCCGATTCATCATGACCATGAACCCTGTAAAAAATTACGGCGAATTTTTTGTTAATGGCAAGTTGGTGCAAACCGGTGCGCCTCGGATGATTAATCTTCACCTCAATCAGGGGTCAAATGCCCTGGCGATTTTTACCGTGGATGAGGGCCGTCCGAAAAACTGGGGTTGGATCGGCCCCTACAACATCGTCAACGCCCGTGGCTTATGGGGTGCTTTGCATCTAAGTGTACCGCACGTGTCGCTTCTGAAAACAAAATCCTGGTCCATGGCACCGGTTCATCAGACCTATGCGCAAGGCCTTTCCGCTATCGGCGGAGGCCAATTTAAGCCAGCATGGAAAAAGGTAGCCGTCCAGCATCGGCAGTTGGAATGTCCACCGGGAACACAGGCGATTCAAATGGTGTTTTCCGCGGTATCCGCGGCGCGACTGGTTCTGAACTTACAGCATTTACCCGCAAATTCGGCAGTGTTCCTCAATGGTCGCCGCGTGACCCTGCTGGCACCGGAAAACGGATTGCTGCATATTGTGCTGGGTGGCGGCTGGAACGGTGCCTCCGCCAATAACCTGGAAATACTGACTGAAAATCCCACAAGAAAAATGATCAAGCTCGGGCCTGTTTCCATAAGTCAATGGGATCAAACGCCGGCCTTGCCCAATGGCGGCTTAATTGAAAACTGGCGCATGCACGGCGGTATCGGTTCGGTTGACCCGGCCGGTGGGTGGAACACTTTTACCGCCGCTGCCGGTGTGCCGACATTTTATCGCGCAACATTTAATTATCAGCCGAACCAGAACGGGCTGCATCTGGTGCTACGCGCCGCGTGGGATGGGCTGGGTGGTGGATATATGTGGATCAATGGTCATAATTTAGGCCGATATGCGGATCCCATTATGCCCATGGGTTTGTATATACCGTCATGCTGGCTTAAAGCCGGTAGTAATTCACTGATCGTTTTTGACGAGCGCGGGCATTCTCCAGCCGGGGTACATCTGGTCATCGATCGGTCCGCCTGTCGGCGACGTGCAATTTTGCATAGCTCCCAGTGACAGCAGGGAACTGTCCGGATAAAGTTTAAGCGCAATGCCGACGGATACTCGGGCAGACTCTTAGCGGGAGCACCAGTCTTGCGAACGGCGTATTACCAGTTTTGTGCTTTTATGGGGCGATGGCGGTGCCGCGGATACAGGGCACTAGCGTTAATGACCTTGATCCCCCTTGGCATCATCGCGTCGCCTATTGCCGCATTCGGCCCCGAAGATGTCGGCATGTTTCCGCCCACCGCCGCCGCCAAATCCTTTATTAATTTTGATGGCCAAGGATTTCTCATCAATGGCAAGCGGGTATTTATTGCATCGGGCAGTATGCACTATGCCCGTGTTCCGCGGGCTTTATGGGCCGGCCGTCTGTTGAAAATGAAACGTGCCGGATTTAATACCGTTGAAACGTACATCTTCTGGAGTTATCAAGAGTCGCGGCAGGGACAATTTAATTTTAAGGGTCGCCATAATCTGGCGGCATTTCTTACGCTGGTGCACAAACTCGGCATGTACGCCATCCTGCGCGTGGGTCCATATTGCGACGGCGAATGGAGTCAAGGCGGCTGGCCGGTGTGGCTGCGCTTTATTCCCGGTCTTGCCGTGCGGGAAGGCGATAAGCCATTTCTTAACGCCGTCAATGGATATTTTAATAAACTCCTTCCGATTGTCGCCGCGGGTCAGATCAATCATGGCGGGCCGGTCATCATGGTTCAGTTGGAAAATGAAGATTCTCAAGGCTGGGGCAATGTTATTCCCAATGCCTATTACAAATTTCTTTATACCAAAGCTCGTGCCATGGGGCTTGAGGTGCCGATGTTTTTCAGTGGCATGCACCATGGTACCAACGCGGCCGGGGCCGGCCCCTGGAGCACCCGAAATCGCACCTGTCCGTGGCTAACCACGGAGATGCACACCGGTTGGTTTAATTTATATCGCACCCATCCGCCCTGGCTTAGCCGCCTGACCCATCAGGCCATGTGGCAGGTTATTGCCTATGGCGGAAATGGCTACGACGCCTATCTGGCGGTGGGGGGCACCACACCATCCTATTTCGTTAATGGGCCGGTCGGTCCCAGTTACGATTTTTGCGCCCCCATCGGACAGGCCGGTGATTTGCGGCCCCTATATTACATCTATAAGACCGCCAACTATTTTGCACGAAGTTTCCAACGGATTCTTGAAACGAGCGTCAATGTGCGGCATGTGGCCTTTAAGGCGGTTAAAAGGGTACGCGTCTTTGCGCGGAAAAGCCCCAACGGCACCATCACTGTTTTTCAAAATCTGTTCTACCTGCCGCGGCGTGTGTTAATGCCCGGTCATTGCAGGCAAACCATTGCGGGGGGACATCTGTTTGCGGTGGTTTCAAACTTTGCCATCAATAAAATTTTTACCCTGCGGTTAAGTTGTGCCCGAATTTTTGGAATTTTCAAACAGGCTTCCACGACCGCGATGGTAGCCTACGGGCCGCCCGGTTCTGAGGTGCTGTTTCACGTTCACGTGAACGCCGGGATCGTTGCCAAATCTCCCGCATTTACCCAACAAGTTCCCTCCCATCTGGTCCTGCGCGTAAAAGTGCCGGCGCATGGAGCGGATATTTACTCCATAAAAACGCCTGAGAATATTCTGCGCATTTTCGTGGAAAGCCGCCACGCCATGCGCCATACCTGGTATGTGAATATAAGCGGCCGCCCGGCGCTGGTTTGCGGGCCGGATTACGTGGGTTCGGCATCAGAGGTCCATGGAAGAATTCTCCTTGATACGCAGACGCCGCTGGGCGGGAAGGTCCATGCGGCCAGCGTCTATTTTGGTGATTCGTCTCGGGCTATTGCGATTTCGCCGGCCGCCGGGGCCGCTTCACCTTCGCGGAACGTGATGCCTCCGGCCTTAGGTTCCTGGCAGTTTCAGTTAGCTGATGCGCCCGCCATGCCGCAATACAATGACAGGTCCTGGATGGCCAGTGTAAATCCGGTACAGATGGGCGTGGGAGATTATCCCGGACTGCACGAATGGTATCGTGCCAAGATCACGACGGCACATGGCGGAAAGTATCGTCTGGTATTTTCCCATCTGCGTAACAGTGCGGACGTGTTTATCAACGGCCGGCTAGTGGAGGCGGGTTCGCAGAAGTCGATTCCTGTAAATTTGTCCGCCGGTGTTAATACTCTGGCGGTGCTGGCGATTTCGGATGGAAGGCCTAAATTATGGACATATATCGGTCCATATAATTCCATTGCCTCCATGGGAATCTGGGGGCACGTTCTGCTGACGCATGCCGGCTCCAAACCCAAGCCGATAAACGTTGAGCATTGGCGCATGCGCGGTGGCATCGGGCAGGATCACCTGTCAGGGCGATGGAAGAAATTATCCCATGTGCCGGATGTTCCCGCTTTTTATCGTACCAGTTTTATTTGCCGTCCCGGAACCGCAGGTGTCCACCTGGTCCTGCGGGTGGCGTGGGGCGATCTGGATGGCGGATACATGTGGATCAACGGCCACAACTTAGGGCGCTATCCTGATCCATATATGCCCATGGGTTTATATATCCCATCCTGCTGGCTCAAAGCCGGAAAAAACTCGCTTCTGATTTTCGATCAGCTCGGACGCAACCCGCAGTCTGTTCATCTGGTTATCGAACATGCGGCCAGCCGGCGATACGTCACGCTGGGAAGCATGACGCGTTCTGATGCGGCACGCATGGTGCCGTTCGCGACGGGGGTGGCGCATCGTGCCTTCAGGTCACATTCCGAGGAAAACTCAACGCTTCCGCATTGAGCTAAGGGATTTTGGGATAATTGGCGCCCAGTGTGTTGTGGATTGCATTCAGGTTGGCAAAAAAATAGCCGTTTTACTCTGCTTCGCTTGCTCAAGGCGGGGTTTGTGAATAACATCACAAGGTAGTAAGTCAGGGGGTGGTGCCGGTAGCGGGCCGCCCGGGCCTTGCCCCGCGAATAACGCTGCGCAGGGCAGATGCTGTGCTGGAGTTTTGGACATGCCATACACAATGGAAAAGGGAGCGTCCCTGCTGAGGGATGACCCCATGACAACCCCTCAACTTTCTGATGATTCCAACCTTTGGACCCTGAATTTCGGCCCCCAGCATCCGGCCACGCATACCGTGATCCGTCTGGTGATGGAAATTGATGGCGAGCGGGTAGTTAAAGTCGTTCCGATTATCGGTTACCTGCACAGCGGTTTTGAAAAAAATGCGGAAGTACTGGATTACAATCAGTACATGACCATCGTCAATCGCATGGATTATCTAGCCCCCATGGGCAACGAAATGACATGGATCCGTGCGGTGGAGACGCTTTTTGGTGTGGAACCTACGCCACGCTGTAAAGTCTATCGTACGATTCTGGGTGAATTGGCGCGCATTCAAAGCCATCTGCTGTGTGTGGGAGCCGCCGCGTTGGACTTGGGCGGGTTTACCGCATTTCTCTTCGGATTCAATGAACGCGAACGGGTGTATGATATTATGGAATATGTCACCGGCTCCCGGTTCCACACCAGTTGGAACCGCGTGGGCGGCGTGATGAAAGATGCGGACGACAACATATTTCGTCCGCTGGTAAAGGCGTTTATTAATGATTCTCTGCCGCGGGCGATTGAGGACGTTGAAAAGCTTCTCAATCGTCTGCGAATTTTCATTGATCGTACGCAGGGTATCGGCATTATTTCCCGTGAGGAAGCCATTAACTGGAGCCTTAGCGGTCCATTGGCCAGGGCCAGTGGAGTTATGCGGGATGTCCGCAAAGATGACCCGTATTTCTGCTTCCAGGATAATTGGGATGGCAAAGGCGCACCGGCGGTAAAATTCAAAGTCCCCATCATGAAAACCGGCGATGTTCTGGCGCGGTATCTTGTACGCCTGGAAGAAATGAAGCAGTCCATTGAAATCATCCGGCAACTTATTGATGATATCCCCGGCGGGCCGATTAATGTCAGCCCGGAAGGAAAAGATATTCTGCCGCCGAAGTCGCAGGTTTATGGCTCCATCGAAGGACTTATTCAGCACTTTGAACTGGTCATGACCAATCGCGGATTCAAGCCGCCCATCGGTGAAGTCTATGCGTGCAGTGAAACCGCCAATGGGGAACAGGGATTTTATATTGTCAGTGACGGCGGAAAAAATCCGTGGCGGGCACGATGCCGTCCGCCGTCTTTCATTCACCTAAGCGTCCTGCCCAAGATGATGGAAGGCCATACCATTTCAGATGTGGTGGCGGTTTTGGGATCTTTGAATATCATCGCCGCGGAATTGGATCGTTAAACGCAAGGAATGTTATGGCCTGGATTGTTGAAGACCGTCTGAAGCAGTACCAACCGAAGCGCAGTGAGCCGTACCTCACCGCTGATATTAAAGCTTATATTGAGCAAAAATATTTCCCGCGCTATCCGCGCAAGCAGGCGGCATTGTTGCCGCTTTTCCACACCATCATGCACACCTACGGCTACATTGCGCCTCAGGCCATTGATGAAGCGGCTGGCTTTCTGGGAATTACCCGCGCACAAGTGCAGGACGCGGTCACATTTTATGAGGAATTCCGGCTCCAGCCGTCGGGGAAATATGTAGTCAATGTTTGCCGCTCGATTTCCTGTGAACTCTGCGGCCACCAGGGGATTTTGGATAAAATTCGTGATGTGTTTGGCATTGAGCCAGGTGAAACCACGGACGACGATAAATTTACCCTCTTTGAAGTTGAATGCCTTGGAGCCTGCGAGCAGGCTCCATGTGCACTGGTGAACGAAGACCTGCACGGCTGCCTTAACCCGCAGGCGTTTGTTGCGCAGTTGCAGGCGTTGCCGGATCAACCAGCCGCAGGGCACTGATCGATCGGCAAAAATGAAATGCGGCCCTGGGAAAACCCGTGGCCAACGTGAAGTGTGCCGGGGGAAGTCCGGCGCGTGAACGGTTACAGGAAAGGTTTAATTATGGCGTTTGCCGGCCCAGTTCTACTTAAGCGTATTCCGGATGATCCGGCGAAGCGCAAGCTCATCAACATCGATGAATATATGGCGACCGGTGGTTATGAATCGCTGCGTAAAGCCCAGGCGATGACGCCGGAGCAGATCATACAACTGGTAATCGATTCGAATTTGCGCGGGCGCGGGGGGGCGGGATTTCCCTGTGGATCGAAATGGAAGTTTTTACCCAAGGACCTGCATCCGCGCTATCTGGCGGTTAATTTTGATGAATCTGAGCCGGGAACTTTTAAAGACCGTTACCTGGCGGAACATGATCCCCATGTGCTGCTGGAAGGTATCGCCATCGCGGCGTTCGCCAACCATATTACTAATAGCTATATTTACATACGTGGTGAATACCACCTGCAAGCGAAAATTCTTGAAACGGCTTTAGAAGAAGCCTATGCCAAAGGAATTTTCGGGCAGAAGATTCCGGGTACGGATATTGTACATAACTGTTATGTACATCGCGGAGCCGGGGCCTATATATGCGGTGAAGAGACCGGGTTGCTGGAATCTCTGGAAGGCAAGCGCGGCTGGCCCCGCATCAAGCCGCCATTCCCCGCCATCGCCGGGGCGTTTGCGAAACCCACCATTATTAATAACGTGGAAACCTTGGCCTGCCTGCCGTACATCATTGAATATGGCGCGGACTGGTTCAAGTCCATGGGGACAGCCTCTTCGGCGGGGCCGAAACTTTTCGGCGTCAGCGGATTGGTGCATAAGCCGGGGGTTTATGAAGAAGAGCTGGGCATTAAGATGTCCACCCTGATTGAAAAATATGCCGGCGGAATAAAAGGTGGGAAATACCGCGCTGCAATTCCGGGCGGCGTATCCATGGGGGTTCTGGGCACGGACCAGTACGATGCAGAACTTGATTTTGACATTGGAAAAAAATATAACGTGCTGGGCTTGGGAACCGCCGGTGTGATTGTCATGACCGACAAAACAGATCTGGTGGTGATGCTGCGGAATATCGTCCGTTTCTTTGCCCATGAAAGCTGCGGCCAATGTACGCCATGTCGGGAAGGTACCGCATGGATGCACAAAATGCTTAATCGTATTGTGGCCGGGTATGGTAAGCCGCGGGACTTTGACTTGCTGATGGAAATTGGCCTAAGTATGGGGTCCATGCCGGGTACAACCATTTGCGGTTTGGCGGATGGTGCGAATTGGGCGGTGCGAACCTTCCTGCAAAAATTCCCGGAAGATTTCAAAGCCCGTTTAAAATCGGATCATGTGCAGGGCGTGACGCTGGATGCACAAGCCGCCGCAGCGGTGTAAAAAACGAATCCGCGGGAAGCGGAAAAACCTGTCCGCAAATAATTGTGGACACAATGCTATAAGGTGTGATTTTTATGCCCACAATGGACGTTGACGGAAAAAAAATTGCCTGGGATGGCAAAAAAATGATCCTCCAGGCCTGCCTTGATGCCGGCATGGAGATTCCGCATTATTGTTATCATCAGGGCCTTTCAATTGTGGCAAGCTGCCGGATTTGTCTGGTGGAAATTGAATCTCCGGATCCGAAAGATCCCGCTAAGCTGGTCAAAGTTCCCAAGCTGGTGCCGAGTTGCCAGACGCCCGCCGTCGATGGCATGAAAGTCCATAGCATTTCCCCCAAATCACGGGCTAACCAGAAAGCGGTTATGGAATTTCTGCTGTTGAACCATCCGCTGGACTGCCCGGTGTGCGATCAGGCCGGCGAATGCCACCTGCAGGATTACAGCTATGAGTATGGCCGGTCGGAAAGTCGTTTTGAAGAGGACAAAGCCAAAAAGCCCAAAAAAGACATTGGCAAGCATGTTGTGCTCTACAGCGATCGCTGCATCATGTGTACGCGTTGCGTGCGATTCACGCGGGAAATTTCCGGCACCGGTGAATTGGCCGTATTTGGGCGCGGCCATCGTGAAGAAATTGATGTTTTTCAAGGCCAATCTCTGGATAACCCGCTTTCCGGCAATGTCATAGATATTTGCCCGGTTGGCGCGCTGTTGGATAAAGATTTCCTGTTTACCCAGCGGGTCTGGTTTTTGAAAAAAACTCCCAGCATTTCCCCTTTTTCCAGCGGCGGGGAAAATATTTCCATTGAGCATAATCAGGGACGCGTCTATCGCATCAAACCCCGATTCAACGCGGATGTCAACAAATGGTGGATTTCCGATGACATCCGTTACGGATGGGATTTTATTCACAACAATCGCTTGCAGACTCCGGCGGCCAAAGGTGTGCCGCAGGAATTATCCGCAGCGCAGAGCATCGGCCAACTTGATCAGGCGGTGAAAAAATCCGCGGTGACACCGGGTGCGACACTACTTGTTCTTAGCGCCTTTGATTCAACGGAAGAAATGTTCCTTGCCGCGCAGTGGGTCCGCCGTATTGATCCGCAAGCGTGGCTGACGTTGGCCGAGCCGAAGGTTGACGGCGAAGATCAGGTTTTCAAAAATCCCACGACCGGGGCTGTAACCTACACGCTTCGTGCGGAAAAGGCTCCTAATCGGCGGGGTGCCGAGAAGGTCCTGGCGAAACTGGCGGGTAATGTATGCAAGCTCGCGGATGTACAGGGTAAAATAAAAGCCGGTCAGGTTAAAACAGCTCTGGTTCTGGCTGATCCCTTTGGCCATGCTGATGCAACATTGCAGACCGCCGTGGGGGGCGTGGAGACACTGTTGGTATTAAGCACCCGCCCGGACGGCTTGGTGTCGCAGGCCTCTTTGGCGTTGCCGGTATGCACGTGGGCGGAAAAGTCTGGCGTCTTTGAAAATTATTCGGGGCTGATTCAGTCCTTTAAGCAGGCCATTACTCCCTTGGAAAATACGCGGTCTACGGGCAGCATTTTCTGGGATTTGATGGACTTGGCTGGCACGTATGACCCCGCGGCCGTGCGGCGGATGATGTCGGAGTTGGGCTTGGCAGAATATGCCGCAGTGGTGCTGCCGGAACACCACGAAAAAATTGAATTAATGCAGTTCACGGACTTGTAATAATTATTCGGTGGAGAATTTATGGCGGAAACAACACGTGCGGCAATCTGTCTAGCGGTGTCAAGTAAACTCTCCAAGGTGGATGTTGCGTCCATCGGCGCGGTCATCGGCTTAGACGGTTTTGTTGATGAAATTTCCCAGGTTGTCGATAAACGCGCCAGCGCCGGCGAGTTTGACCGTCTGGCTACCATCGAAGGATTCGCCAACCGCATCCGGGATGCCCGGGGGCAAAGTGCCAATATTGAAGTGGTTGTAAAACTGCAGAAGCTCGGCGGCAATGGGCCGATCATGGCCAACGCTCTGGCGGCCATCGGCCTGGGTGTGACCTGCATCGGCAGCTTGGGCTTTCCCGATATTCATCCGGTTTTTCATGAGCTTGCCAAGCATGCCCGGGTCCTGAGTATTGCCGAGGCATGTCATACCGATGCGCTGGAATTTGACGACGGCAAAATTATGCTCGGCAAACTCACGCCCACCGCTGAGATCACCTGGGACACCTTGGTGTCACGCATTGGCATTGATGAAATGGTCAGCCTGGTGGCGTCATCGCGGCTCATCGGAACGGTGAACTGGACCATGTTGCCCTACATGAATGATATCTGGCGGCGTATGGCCGCTGATGTGTTGCCGGAGGTGCCACCGGGCGAGAGGACTTTATTTGTTGATCTGGCTGATCCGGAAAAGCGCACGCGCGAAGACTTGCGTACAGGGCTGGATGTTTTGGCGGTTTTTAAGCCTTTTATGCATGTCATTCTGGGCTTGAATCTTAAAGAAGCCACGCAGGTGGCTGCCGCGCTGGACATACCGGTTTCCGCCGATCCCGAAAAGGAAATCGAAGCTCTCGCCGTTGCAATAAGAAAGAAAATGGACCTTGGAACCGTCGTGATTCACCCGCGGTCCGGAGGTGCCGCCGCGGATGCCAATGGCTCAGCGTGTTTTGCCGGACCCTTCGTTAAACACCCGAAAATCAGCACCGGGGCCGGTGATCACTTTAACGCGGGTTTTTCTGCTGGGCGGCTGCTGGGGCTTAACCTTGCGGAATCGTTGTGCATGGGGACAGCCACCAGCGGATTCTACGTGCGCAACGCCGCGAGTCCATCGCTGGCGGATCTGGTGGAATTTATCCGCGACCTGCCAGCTCCGCAGTAAAGTGTGACATAAAATGTTAGTTCAGTTCCGTCTGAAAATTACCGTGTCCGCAGTTTTACAGCGTCTCGACGGCGCGGGGGAAGCTCCCCAGAACCGCCAGATGCAGACAATGTGAACGCACTTCTTCCAAGGCTGTTTTAACTGCGGGGTCTTCACTGTGGCCGACCAGATCTGTGAAGAAATAATATTCGAAATTCCGCTTCTGGCTTGGCCGTGTATCAATGTTGGTAAGATTGATTCCGTGCTTGCGGAACACATCCAGGACATCCACCAGCGCTCCGGATTTGTGGGCTGTGGTGAAGATGATGGAGGTTTTGTCATCACCACTGCGGCGCGGAGGCTGGCGGCCGATGACCAGAAATCGCGTGACGTTGTTGGCGTTGTCCTCAATGTTGGCAAAAAGTGTTTTAAGGTTATAAAGCTCTGCAGCCAGTGCTGAACCGATTGCCGCGGCATGTGTTTCCGCTGCCGCCAATTCAGCGGCTTTGCTGCTGGATGCTACCGGCAGGCGTTGCACATCGGGCATAGTGGCATTAAGCCAGCGCCGGCATTGGTTCAACACTTCAGGTTTGCTGTAAACTATTTTCACTTCTGCCGGTTCACACAACGCCAGAAGATGGTGATGCACAATAATCTGCATTTCCGCGACAATCGTGACGTGGGGGTATTCAATAAACGCATCCATCGTTTCCACGATCCCGCCGATGGTGGAATTTTCAATCGGAGCCAGCCCCATATCCGCGTGGCCGCGCGCCACTTCGTCAAACACGGCGGCAATATCGGCCACCGGTTCATGATCGACCGACGAACCGAACTTTTTAACCGATGCCAAGTGGGAAAAGCTTCCCTTGGGTCCTAAATAAGCGATACGCAAGGGTTTTTCCAGAGAAAAACTGCCGGACATTAATTCCCGGTAAATGGCCTCCAGGCATGAATCCGGAAGCGGGCCGCCGACACTTTTATTGGCTTTGCGAATTCGCTCCAAAACAATTTTTTCCCGATCCGGTGCGTAGACTGGCGCATTGGATTGCTGTTTAATTTTGCCTATGTCCACAACAACGCGTGCCCGCGCGTTAAGCAGTTCCACAATATTATGATCAAGTTGATCAATGCGCTCTCGAAGGCCCGCCAATGGATCTGATTCTGTCATAATTCCTTTGCCTCTGTGAAAATGTGGTTCCTGGCGTTACTTTGCTGTGCCGTGGGCTTTCTAAAGTCTCCAAGCCCTATGCCGCCGGGGGCGTGGAGAGGAGAAAGTAGAGAGTAGACCGCAGGAGGGGTGGCTCGTTTCGGCGACAGCCACATTTGTGTCCCATCCTTGTTTGCTCTCCTGATCGCCTGCTCCAAATTCTCCTGCTCTATTGGGCCTTTGGCCCAATGCGCCCGGCAGGACTCGAACCTGCAACCTCGTGGTTCGAAGCCACGCGCTCTATCCAATTGCGCTACGGGCGCTCAAACGAACCGAAGAGAGTTTACCGGCAAATCACTTCCGGTGAAACTGTGCGTCAAAAACAATTTCGCTGGGTGCGAAATCCAGCTTTCTGACAAATGCGGCTGCCTCGGTGGCACCGTGTTCGCGATCCATGTTCTGGTCTTCCCATTCCACGGATAGCGGCCCCTGGTACTGAATTTCATTTAAGGCTCGGATAATTTGTTCGAAATTTACGCTGCCCCGGCCCAATGATCGGAATTCCCAGAACCGCTCCGGATGGCCAAAGGGCAGATGACTCCCGAATACGCCGCTACGGCGGGGCACCGAGCTTACCCATGCGTCTTTCATGTGGACATGATAAATCCGGTCCCGAAATTCACGAATAAATTCAACGTAGTCCACCGATTGATAGACCAAATGTGAGGGATCAAAATTAAAGCCGAACGCCTTTCGTCCCCCCAGAGCATCTACCGCCATCTTTGCGCTGGCAACATCAAAAGCAATTTCTGTGGGATGGGCCTCCAAGGCGAATAGCACATCGTACTGATCAAAAACATCCAGGATCGGATTCCACTGCCTGGCGAAATCGGAAAAGCCGCTTTCAAGTTGGTGCGGCAGTACCGGTGGAAAGCCGTAGACAAGATGCCAGATGCTGCTTCCGGTGAAGCCGTTGACCACCGCGCGGTGCAATTGTTTTTTTACGGCGGCGGGGGCGGCATCAAAAAATTTTCGTGCCGCCTGAGCTGTGAGCTTCATTTCTTCCGAAGCGCGTTGCCGCACGCCCGAAGGATCACCATTTCCCCAAACAGGGGCTGGCAAAATGGATTTGTGCCGCTGGTCAATATTGTCACACACCGCCTGCCCTACCAGATGGCTGCTGATGGCAAAACATTTCAGGCCATAACGCGTAAGCGTATCCCATTTCTTTTTAATATAACCCCGCTGCTCCAGCGCCCGATGAACCTCGAAATGATCTCCCCAGCAGGCCAGTTCGAGACCATCATAGCCGAAAGCTTTGGCTTTTTTGCACAGCGTTTCAAAGGGGATATCCGCCCATTGTCCGGTGAAAAGTGTTACAGCTCTGGCCATTAGTGTGTCACTCCGTGTCATAGGTTCTCAGTGGGGGCCTTTGGAAGAATCAAACGAACGGAAACGAGATTAATCGTCCGTTGCGTCGTCTTCGGCAGCGTCATCGCGATCATATAGTTTTCTCATCTGGCCGCAGACGCGGATAAAATCCAAGCGATCTTTTTCCGTCAGGCGGTTTAAAAGTTCCAGCGTGCGGCCGATGCGGGAACTGATAAAGTCTGAATACGCGGTTCGGCCGTCGTCGGTGAGCCGCACATCGATTTTGCGTTTATCTTCCTGGTTGAGTTCACAGCGAATTAAGGGTGCGTCAAAATCGTTTTCCAGGGATCGGATAATGCGTGACATCTGGGCGGGCACCACGTGAATGGCCCGTTGTAAATCACCGACAGTTTGCGGCTCTCCGCCGGTGACAATGGAATCAAGTGTGAGAAATTGCGATTCTGAAAGTTCCTCTTCTCCCAGATGTCGCGTGGCCAAGCGTTGCCGCCAGGACATTTTGGTAAGGCCGAAAATTTCGTCCGCCATTTTTCTAAGAGATTCATCGGGGCGATGATCAGTCATGGGCGCTCCAAATTCCGCGAAATACAATACTACACCCTGCGAATTATATTAACCAGATGTAAAATAATCGCCAAGAGGGGGCGTTGTCAAAGTCATTCAACGGCGGGTTCCATTCCAACTAATCGCCGGGTTGCGACGGCGTGATTTTTAGCCTCTTGGGCACCATCGTGTCATAGAGCACCGTGGTGATAACCCGGTGGTTGAGGGGGGCGGCACAGGATCAACCACCGGATTATCATCCGGTGCTCTACAAGTAGCGCCGGTGGTGTACCTCAATGCGATGGTCCAGCCGCACCGAGCAAAAAAAAAACGTGATGCAGGTTCGAGGGCCTGCACCACGTTTTAAGGAAGTAGCTATTTTATGGCTGCGGCTCAGTGGCTGTTATGCATGGCCATGAAGAATCCGGTCATTGCGGCGTGCATCTCGGGATTTCCGCTGATGAGGTGGTTGGCCATCATTTGAGGCAATCGCGTTGCGAAATTGCCACGGCCGCCTGGGCCACCGTGGTGACCACCGGGGCCGCCGCCAGGACCGCCGCCCGCGGCGCGATGCTGCTTCCAGCGGGCGCGCATTGCGGCAAAGCGTGCTTTGGCCGCGGCTACGATGGCGGCCTGCTGCGCGGCATTGGCATGGGCAAACGCCAGGAAAAAAGCCTGCATTTGAATGCGGCGTTTCATGAACATGGCATGGCGCTGGGCTTGGGTCATTTTTAGCCAATCCCCACGATGAAAGCCGGCAGGGGGGCCAAACATCGGGAACTGCGGTACTTGGCCTTTCCAACCGGCCAGCACTTTTGCGACCTGCGGTGCGACATTGTCGCGCGGGGCCGCAGCTCTGGTCCGCATAAACATCCAGCCATACACAACGACGATGGCCAGAAGCAGGGCCGCCAACGTAACAAGTTGCTTACGGTCTTTGACGAATCGACGGGTCGAAGCCCATTGTTTTTTGATTTGATCAGGCGCGGTCATGGTAAAATCTCCAATGAATGAGAACGGATAGCTGGTCAGTGTTTCCATAAAGGTGTGCCCGCATTGGCAGAAATATCGCGGGCGTCTCCCACATGCCAATCCGCGAAGAGAATGTTGGCGGCATCCGGATTTCCGGCCGGACCGTGGAATGTAGTCATGTCCGCCAGCACCCAGACCCCGGTCGACTGCAGAAGCTGATACAGATTAATGCGATGGGTAGGTGGCCCGATCTGATAGTTGGTGACTCGGTCGCCGGCCAAGCCCATGTTGTATTGATAACTGGTGCCTTCGCCAAGGAAATAACTTTGATAGGTTTTACCCGTGAAGGAGTCAGTAAATCCATTGACATCCGCCGGGCAATCCCATGCGCTGGCCGCACCGCGATCATTGGCGGTAGGCACATAATTGGGCTTGGGAATTGTATTAGGAGGCAATACGCCGCCAATTACACTTTGAATAGGTGAGGGACCGTAACCCGCCGGGTTGGAAGTTGAGGAGCTTACCGTTGTGCCATCAGCACAGGGAATCGTGTAGTTAACCGTGGGCATTTGCGGGCACGCCGGGAAAATTTCATTACTTTCACTTTGCATGTACGCGGCAAATAATTCGCCGATGCTGTGCAATTGGCCAGCGCAGGCGGTGCGCTTGGCATCTTGCTGAGCAAGTTGCAGGGCCGGCATCAATAAGCCGATCAATAAGGCAATAATGCTGATGACTACCAGCAGTTCAATAAGAGTGAAGCCGCGATGATTAGCTGACTTCATGGGAAACTCCTCTGCACAAAAAGACACAAACGGACACCAAGCCCTACGCTTGGCGGCCTAAAAAGTTGCATAAGCACAATATTCGTGTTTATGGGAAACTGTGTCGCCTTGGGAACCTATGTAAATCCCAATTGCCCCAGAAGCCTGTCCAAGTAATGGCCGCTCTGTGACGGCGTAATTATTGGCCTCGTGGGCGAGCATCGCGTCATACCGCGTAGTAACCCGGTGGTCGGTTCGCGGCACTGGATCAACCACCGGATTCATCGTCCGGTGCTCTACAAGCGGCGGCGACGATGTCGGGCAATAATATGCAGGCAATAATATGCCTATTTGACCATTAAGTTAAACGGACGGATAATTTTGACGCGTTCCGTACCTTATGGGCTGGACGCTATGAGTGTTTTTGAGGCGAAGTTTCCATGTGTTATCAGGTTATTACAAGCCACTGCATTAAGATTGGTGTCGGCGCAGCGGTTGCCGCCTGTCTGGTGTTAAGCGGATGTTCACAGCCCGGCTACAGCGCGTATCGGCCGGGTATTTCTTCTTTTCAGCCGGCGGATCAAGGGTTGCAGTCGCGTGATCTGGTGGACATGACCAATCGGCTGGCGGCGGATTTGCTTAAGATTCCGGCTATTGCGCAAAATCCGAATAAAGTAATTATCGTCATGACGGGGATAGATAATAAAACCAGTCAGCCGTGGCAAAATGATCAGATTTATCTGGCAAGAATGCGCGCGTTGTTGAATCAATATGCGCGCGATCGCATCGCGTTTGTCATCCAGCCGCAGAAATTGCAACAACTTCAGCAGCAAGAGCTAGGCGCAACGAGTGGTGGGTTTGAGCAATCCAGCCGGGGGCAGGTGCCGCAGAATACCCGCATGATTCCCCAGTACGCGCTCAAGGGCGTATTTTATGATCTGCCGAATTCCGCCACCACCTATTATTTGTGCACGTTCCAGTTAGTGAATCTGCAAACGGGTGAAGTGACATGGGAAGGGCATTATGAAACCCGCACGCTGAACCTGTACTGATTATCCCTGCATCCCCGATTGTCGGCTCAACGCCCAACTGCGGAACGAAACAATGTTAAGGTTTTGCAATTCACCGTGCCATATGCCGATACCGATGCGGCTTTGGGAACTCGTTGCGTTGACGATATGGCTGCTGGGATTAGCGGGCTGCGGCGGCCCGGCGCTGAACCCGGATATGCGTAACACTTTTTTAGATTCGCATGATCTGGTGGCCATGACAGATAAAATGGCATCTGCGATTGCTTCCGATCCGGTTATCGCGCGACTTACCTCGCATGGCCCAATCACCATCGTATTAACGGCGCTAAAAAATAATACGGATCAGATTATTCCGCGCAATCAGGGGGATATATTTCTGCACCGCGTGCGGGTGCTTCTGACGGCGCATCAGTCGTTACGTAGAGAATTTATATTTGTGTTAAACAGGGCCGCGTATCAACGACTCGCGGCTGGTGAGCTGCCGGGCATCGGGCCGCTAGGGCCGGATGTGAATCGTCTGCAACCGCTTTATGCCCTGCAGGCCACATTTTATTCGGACAACAAAGTCTCTCCGGAATATCGGAGCGCCTATTATTTATGCACATTTTATCTTACCAATATCCGTACAGGGCGGATTATCTGGGAGGGCACGTATGAAACAAAAAAGGCGGTCCACAGCGGATTTTTGGATAAATGACAAAGCTGCAAAGGATCCGCGCGGCATGGAGACCACTGATTTATGAATGATGAGCCGGAAATTGTGCCCTCGAGCTTTTGGCGCTTAGGCATTGCCATACTGCTGACGTGCACACTGTTTTTGCCCGCGTGCAGTGAAACTTCGGCGCGCGTGCGCGATGCGGTGACGCTTTATTACACCGGCCAATATGCGCCGGCGGCGCAGGAACTGGCGCCGTTGATTACCAAGCCAAATAGAAATTTCGTACTCAATAATTGCCGTTACGGTTCTTGCGCCCTGGCGGCAGGCCAGTTGGAGAATGCCCAGGAGGCATTTCTGCGGGCTTATCGGGTGATGGACAGCGTCAACACCAATACCGGCAGCCGGGTGCTGGGAGCGGTGGTGGTGTATGAGGGCGTGAAAGTATGGAAGGGCCAGCCCTTTGAAAGGGCTATGGCACATTATTATCTGGGGCTGATATTTCTGATTAAAGGGGACTACGACAATGCGCGGGCGGCCTTTGCCAACAGTCTTTTTCGATTGCGTAAATACGCCAATCCGAATGTAAAACTTCCCCCGGGGCAGCAATATGCGCGCGTCGATTCCAATTTTGTTTTGGGTTACTTTGGCTTGGGCGTTTGTTATATGAAACTGGGGCATCCGAAGCTGGCGGCGGCCAATTTTCAACGGGCCCAGCAGTTGGATCCGGCGATTAGCGATGTGGTCAAGAAAATGTACGAACCGGGAATTAACGCTTTGATATTTGTGGATTGGGGTTTCGGACCCCGGCGCCGGGCGGCGGGATGGTATGGTGAACAATCCGTCTTTACGCCCCCGCCGTGGCAGGCCGGTCCGATTCCCCCGGTTTATGCATGGGATAACAACCATCCTGTTTCCGGCATCGCCAATTCCGATATGGTAGATACGCTGGCGCTGGCACAGGACAAGCGGTGGCTCACCATAGATACCATCCGCGAGGCCAAGGCGGTTATTGGAACAGGGATGATGGTCGGCGGCGCAGCGGCTGTGGATAATGGAGCTTATAACAATAATGGAACCGAGGCGCTGATTGGATTAGGTGTTGCGGGTGTAGGAGCACTTTTGGCGGCTTCATCGCAGGCCGATACACGTTACTGGGAAATGTTGCCGCGAACCGTGTATGTAATTCCCGCTAAATTGCCGCCAGGGGACAGCACCGTTCAGGTATCAGCGGGCGGCGCAAACAGCGTGCCGTTTACCGTCGATATGGCGGGCGACAAATTGCGAACATTTTATGTGCGGTTACCGTGACGCGGGGGACGAGCATTTAGGAGTGAGGAGTTAGAATGTTTTGGAAGCGCTGGCGCTGCTTAAGGCCTGATGCTCAATTCCAGATACAGAATCAGTAGCGGCAATATTTTCAGTCATTGCAGGCCATGCAGAAGAAATGGAAGCGCCCGCGATTTAATGCGAAACGGTGAGGACAATTTTCCCGAAGCCGCCGCCGGCTTCCAAAGCGCGATGTGCGTCGGCAAGATTTTCCAGTGGTAAGACTTTGTTGATCACCGGTTTGAGAACTTCGCGCTCCAGCAGGGCGGAAAGCCTGGTCATGCCGGCAACCCGGCGGGGGATGGAATCAAACGCGAGGCTTACATAGTGAAGGGCAATATTGTGCCGGTATCCTAATGAAAAATCACCTTTGGGATCCACAATCGTCGTGATGCGGCCCATGGGGCGAATAACTGGAATGCTGCGTGCGGCGTAGGTGTCCCCGAAGCAGTCAAATACCAGATCAACCATTCCGGCTTCTTGTTGAACCACTGAGACAAAATCTTCGCTCTGGCGGTCGATGACACGGTCCGCACCCAGTGAACGCACCAGGGCGGCATTGGCAGCCGAGCAGACTGCATAAACATAAGCTCCCGCAGCATGAGCAAGCTGTACGGCCATCGAGCCAACGCCGCCTGAGGCACCGATGATCAGAACGGTTTGCCCCAGCCGCAAATCACCCTGTTCTATCAGACCTGCCCATGCGGTCAGGGCGGTCAGAGGCACGGCCGCCGCTTCAATATAACCGAGGTGTGCCGGTTTCTTTGCCACAATGTCCGCTCGAACCGCATGGTACTGTGCATTAGCGCCTGGGCCGGAAAAGTCGGGGCAGTAAAACACCGCATCCCCAGCCTGAACGTTGCGCACCAGCGACCCGGTTTGCTCCACAGTGCCGGAAACGTCAAATCCCAGAATCGAGCCGGCACCATAACCAAAGGCCCCGGTTTTACGAATTTTGCAGTCAATGGGATTAACGGCCACGGCTTGAACTTTCACAAGAATCTGATCAGGTCGTATTTCCGGTTTGGCCACATCTTGTAAAACCAAAACTTCAGGCCCGCCATTAGCGGAAAGTGTCATAGCTTTCATCATTGTTATTCCTAACTTCCAACGCCTACGGAGGTGTCTTCAAGCTCCCGCCAAGCGAAGCGCTTCCACCCCTTCTAACTGAATATTACATACTAAGATCTAACCCCCAGCCGCTGTCCCCGCCTTACGCGACAGCGCCAGGCGATGCGCATGGGCATAATGGGAAATAAGGTTGTGCCAGTCAAAATATTCCGACAGCCGCTCCACGCGGTTGCGTAATTCAATGCGCCCGCGACGGTCTTTCAGTGCAAAGTTAAAAAGTATTTCCGTAAGCTGGTGCGCGGATTGGTCAAATGAAGCATAACGCCGGCCCACGACAAATAGACCGTTATTGGCCGGATCATGGATATGTTTTAACACATAACTGCCGAACCCCGCCAGATCGCTGGTGGCTGCGGCCACGCCATTGGCTACGCACTCCATTGGGGTGTAGCCCCATGGTTCATAGTAGCTGGGAAATACGCCCATGTGGCATCCGCGGACAAATTGATCATAATCCAGGCCGATCAGCGGCGACGTGGCAGAGAGAAAATCGGGATGAAAAATCACTTTCACCGGGTCCTCTTTCGCGTTAAAGAGGTGACACGCCCGCAGTTGCTCCAACACGGAATCTTTGGCGTCGTCCCAGAGATCATGCGTGACAATGGCAGGTTGCTTCCAACTGCGCCACGCATGCAAGCCACGCTTGAGCCGAACCATCGAGCTTTCGGTGATCAGATGGTCCGTATCCGGCATTTTTCCCTGACTGACATTCTGGAGCAAACGATGTCCGATTTCCTCTGAGACTCTTTCACACGTGAGTTTGAGTTCATCAAACATGGCCTGACTTTTCAACACATCAACATTAATGGATTTATATGGCGCTCGTGTAATGATAAAGGCGACAACGGTAATGGGAATATTTCCGGATTTCAGCCAGTGATTCAGCCGCGCCAGAGATTCAATAAACAGATTAATGCCCTTGTTGGTGTATTCATACCGACCGGAGGTAAATACATAAATGGTCCGATCAAGGTCAAACGTATAGGAGGGAAAAAAGTGGCCGGCGACAAACGTGTGAATGGCTTCCTTGTATTGTTTGTGCAGGGTCTGAAATTCATGCAGAGCGGCAAAGCGTTGTATGTTCAGCCCGTTGGGCGTAATAACATCGGGCTTGCGGTGCAGAAGCTTTTCAGCCTCCAACGCTGTCACATCGGATACGGTGGTAAATACATCGGCACAATTCGCCGCACCGCGCTCCAGACAGTAACGGGCATAAATGGCATAATGCCCGGCGGCTTGATCGGGATTAATGGAATCGAGCTTGGAATAAAAATCCGGATTATCAGTACACAAATACCGCCCCAGCAGCGTGGCATGGGTGGTAAACACGGTGGCTACCGGAAGCTTAAGAAGACTGATACGCATCAGGCCGGGAGCTACCATCCACTCATGGAAATGCGCGATGATGGGGCGATGCTCGGGCTTAAAGCGGCACAACTCCTGAAAAAATAATCCCGCCAGCATTCCGAATACCACGACGTTGTTGGTATCAACATCATTATCCGGAGCCTCAATTCCGTGGTCTTTCCACAGGGTGTATTTGAACTCACCAAGCCGTCCAAACGCCGACATGAAATCCAGCAGCAGCACACGTGGGCGACCTTCAATAAGCCAATGGCCGTAATGCGCGCGAATCGACATTTCTTCCAGGCGGTGGATGGCCTCGGCGATGGCACCGCTGGGTTCAGCAGGCTCAAACTCAACGCTGGCGGTATCAACATTGTAAGGGCCGATCATGCAGTAGCGGTCGCCCCAGGATTCCACCATCGTGGCGGCTTTGGTACGCATGACGGTATAAATACCGCCAAGTTGCCAGCAGACTTCCCACGCTATTTCAAACAGCAGCGGTTGGGTTGGATCATCATCCGCCGCCGGTCCGATCGGAACCGCGGTATCCGTCAGTGCGGGTTTTCGCACGGGCAAGGGCGGCGGCGGAAAATCGCGGGCGGTGGTGCGGGGCACTGCCGGAGTCGGCTGATCCGGGCGATGATAACTTTGGCCTTCGGGTTGGGTAAAGGAACTGGATGTGGTGGATGGCGGCGCGAAGCTGGATTTGTAATTGCCGGGGGGTGGCTGCTTGGTCGCCTCCGTGCCCTCAAGAACTTCAGCAGCTTGCTGGGCAAATTTTGAGGATTCAATTAACGGTGCGGTTTTGCCGCGTTTGTTACCGGATTTGTTGCCGCTTCCCATCGCACGTTCACCTTTTTTCAAAATCTCACATGCCTGACCGCTAGATTCGATTTTACCACAGATGCTTCAGAACGCGACAGGCATAAAAATTTCGCGAAAAACCCTCCCAACTAAGCAGACGGTGCATTGGCGGTATCGGCGCTGGGGGGGCGACCCATGAGCATTTCAATATCCAACAGGCTTACCAGATAATAAATGCTCCCGCGCTTTTCCAGCACGGCTGTCAGGCCATTGGACAGTCCGAAGCGGCGCGGCGCTCCCGCAGGTAGCCCCAAAACATGCCACAGAACATGTTTCAGCACGCCTCCATGCGTGACGGCCATGACATCTTTTCCGCTCACCGCGTCGGACATCGTGTCCAATACTACCCGAGCTCGCTCCCAAAGCTGCTGATCGCTTTCGACCCCGGGGACGCCGGTCCAGTCGGCCAGATCGCCGTTGCCGGTGTTGTTGCCGGTCAGGTCGGCCCGCATGGCCCGGACTTCATCCCAGGTTTTTCCCTCAAACGCACCGAGATTGCGCTCTCGCAACTGCGGAGTGACCGTCATGGCGCAGCTTTGGCGGGCGGCGATGGCCTGCGCGGTTTGCAGGGCACGCGGCAGATCACTGGACCAGATAGCGGCAAAATTCCGTGCCGCAAACCACTGGGAGAGCATCTCGGCCTGTTGCCGACCTGTTGCATTAAGTTCCGTGGGGCTGTGACCCTGAATGCGGCGTTGGGCATTCCAGTCCGTCTGGCCATGGCGAACCAGCCAGAGCCGGGGCGGAATATTTTCCAGAGGATTCATGCGTCAGTATCCTTTTGCAGCGAAATCATCCGCGAATTGTATCCACATTACACCTAAATTGAAGTTTGACGGATAAAAATTTACAGGTATAACCAGAGGGAAGCTGATGCTTCAATTTCCGCAGGAGCGACATGATGACAACCGCCCAGACGTTTATTCAATGCCAGTGGTGTACCACACAAAGTCCAGTGGGCACAGTGTCGTGCCCCAGTTGCGGTGCACCGCTGGATAGCCGAAATGTGGTCAGCGATTCCGGCTGGACGGCGGCTCCGCGCATACGGGACATGACCCGCATTGAATTTGGCACCAGCACGTGTCAGGTGGAGGGCCACATGGTGCCGGTGGCGGATTTGCAACTCGGTGCCGGTGATGCGGTATTTTTTGAACATCATGTCATGTTGTGGAAAGATGATTCAGTACCGCTGGAAAATCTTTCGTTAAGCGGCGGCATAACCCGGTTATTTGCAGGCATGCCCTTCAGTATTTCCCTGGCCAAAGGACCGGGGCATATCGCCTTTTCCCGCGATGCATCCGGAGAACTTGTCGTGCTGCCCATGCACCCGGGAATGGAAATGGATGTGCGGGAGCACGCGTTTGTTCTGGCCTCGCATTCGCTGGACTATTCATTTGTGCGGGTCAAGGGATTGGCGAATATATTTTTCGGCGGGGAAGGCATGTTCATGGACCGCTTCGTCACGCGCTCCGCGCGCGGCTTGCTGATGCTGCACGGCTACGGCAACGTTTTTCAACGCATGCTTAAACCGGGCGAAAGCATTCTTATTGAGCCGGGAGGATTTTTATACAAAGATTCTTCCGTGGCCATGGATGTGGAATTTCAAAAAATCGGCGGTTCTTTTCTGGGTGGAAAAGCCATGGCGCTGGCGCGGGTGCGCGGTCCCGGGCGCGTGGGGATTCAGTCCATGTATCATCACCATCATCAGGATCGGAAGTAAGGGTTAAAAAATGGATCAGCCACAGACAACCTCTGCCACCGCCCACTGCCAATGGTGTGGTAATACGTTTGCCGCAGTTGCACCATTAACCAATTGCCCGCGCTGCGGGGCACCGCTGCGCGTCGCGGCGCGGCGTGATGACGCGGGATGGACGGAATTGCCGCCGGTCGCGGATATGGCACGTATACAGTTGGGGGCCGGTTCGGTTCAAATTGAAGGTCATTGTGTGCCAGTGGCGGATTTTAACCTGGCGGCGGGTCACCATATTTATTTTTCGCATCATTATCTATTGTGGCGGGATGATCAGGTGCTCATGGGGCAGATGTCGCTGCGCCAGGGCCTTACCCGCCTGTTTGCCGGCCTACCCGTATTTATGTTGGAAGCCCATGGCCCGGGTCGTCTGGCACTATCCCGGGATGAACCGGGGGAGACCGTGGCGGTTCCGCTGGACCCCGGTCAGGCGGTGCATGTGCTGGAGCATAAATTTCTGGCCGCCACCGGGCCGGTGAGTTATGACTGGACCGACTTGGGAATATTTTTCCTGGTGCGCAAAGGCAACAATTCCGACGAACAGGAGTATGTATATCCTATAGGGCGGTATGTGGATATATTTCGGTGCGACAAACAGCCCGGCCTGTTGCTGCTGCACTGTGCGGGGAATTGCTTCCAGCGGACATTGGCGCCGGATGAAACGCTTCTTGTTAAACCGCGATCGTTGATTTATTCCGATGTTTCGGTCCATCTTGGACTGCATTTTGAATATCCCCGCCACGCCGGAATGCTGCGCCGCCGACATATATGGCTGCGGCTAAGAGGCCCCGGCCGCGTGGCCCTTCAGTCCTGCTATGAAAGTATTGAAATGGAAAACAGCCCCAATATCATGGAACCCTTCGGCTCAACATCCCGCGCCTGGTAAAGCAACGTGCTGCCGCACGGCAATAGGACCGTCGCCTGGCACGTGGCAATATTTCCGGGCAACGCGCCGCGCGGCAAAGCATCACATAGCCGCCGGCTATGCCGGTGGTGGCACGCACCTTAATCGCACGGCGCTACCGCTGGACCAACCGGTGCGATTTTTCCATGATTTCGCAGTATTTCTGCACCCTCGGGAAAAATTGCCGCGACCGCCGCCGCTGCGATGCCCGTGGCTTCACCGTGGATGTAAATTAAACGAAAGATCTGGAACTGGCTGCGGATTAAAACCCGTCACGCGGGCCTCAAGAATTTATGGAGCCGGGGCGGTGTCTGCGATTCGTCGCCCCGCCCAAGGTCGGGCTACCGACGGCACCGGACTGAACATGCTTATGGCTGCTTCCTTCCGGACCTGACCAGGTTCACAGTCAACCCGTGCATCGGGCCCGACCATGGCCGG
>JAJZGH010000260.1 GCA_021798635.1 Planctomycetota bacterium
TTGGCAACGCCTTTACTGGAAATATGGCTGGGGCACTGGCGCGGCACAATATGAGTTTAATATATTGCATGCCGCTTCCGCGGTTTTTTCTGCAAAGCGCGGTCACGCCGAATCTTTCGATGATTCGCTGTTCGAATGACTATTTTATTCAACAGCGATGGCGGCATTTTGTCTATACGTCCGGCCTGGCCCACGCGATGGGGCTGTGGCCATGGACGGATACACTGATGAGCCGCAACACCGGCGATATTCTTTTAGCCACGCTATCCGCCGGGCCGGTTGGCGTGGGCGATCAAATGGGCCATGAGTCCTGGAGCAATATCAGAAAAGTGATTCGCTCCGACGGTCGAATCGTAAAGCCGGATGCACCGTTGCTTCCAACCGATCAAACGATTATGGCGGAAGCTTCAGGAAAGCATCCTCCATTTGTCGCCGGCACCTATTCCGATCAGGGAATAAAAACAACGTATGTATTTATCTGGCGGCAAAAGGGGGATCATCCGTCGGTGCGCATCTTCCCGGCTGAACTGGGCTTGCCGGCCAATGGCCGTTACATCGTCTACAACTACTTCACCCACGCGGTGAGCCATCTTGATGCTGGGCACGCCCTGAAAATTAACCTGCATTCCAACCAATGGCAATATGATATTGTCGCACCACAGGACGCCGGCGGCGTGGCAATATTTGGCGACTTGCGCCAATTCGTGCCAATGGGCCGCCAGAGAATTGCCAAGGCTGCTACACAAAACACCGGCATTAAACTCACCGTGATTGTTGCGAAAGGTGAAAAGTCAGTTGCCATCAGCGGATACAGTAAGCACGGCGTTTCAGCATCCATTCAAGGAGGATCTGTTTCCAGCATCGCTGGTACATCCACCACGAGAGTCTTTAATGTAGGATCTGTTTCCGCCAGTGCCGACGGCCGAACCGGATTATTTACGGTCACGGTGAGTCCAAGCGCCGACACACGGGAGCAAAACGAGTATCACAAAGAGGTTCGGAAAATTGTCGTGCAACTTTCCAGCCGTTGAGGATTTATTCAGGCACCAAGCGCAGTAACTTGGTCTGAAAACAGCGCATGGGGAACTCGAAAGTGTTTACATTGGCAGCCAAACACTTTCCATTAAGCAGGTCGTAGATGGTGCTTCAGTGAGGCAGCGAGAGCGTGCGCTCTCCTGAAACGCCGTGACTGCTGATCATCATCAAACTTTGGTGTAGGCGCAGGGTTGGTCCTCACCTCGCGCCGGAAGCCCCCACGTTCCAAGGCATAATAGCGCTAGCCTGACGCGGCAGCGCCACGGTTTGATGCGGAATGGCGTGCCGGAAAATGTACGCAGTCCATCCCGACACCTGCTGTGCCAGTCGTGACGATGGGAAAAGACTTCGTATCACTGAACCGTGTTCCGCATAGAACTCAACGCTGCCGCATTGAGCTAACAACCTGTGGGCCGCCCGGAGTGCCGATGGGAAAAGGCTTCCGATCATTGAGCCGCGTTCCGCATCGAACTCCACGCTGCCGCATGGAGCTAAAGAGGTCGGCCACCCGGCGTGGCGTTACAATTTCTGGGATAATACATGCGGAAAGCGTTTGGCCGTTTGTACAATTAACTCTCCGAACATGACATTGGCCATGGCGAACCAGGGACGGGTGAATTTTTCGGGATCATTTTTGTCAAATGATTCGTGCATAAACCCGGTGCCCGCGCTGCTGTGCTTGAGTTGTTTCAATGCCCACGCAACTTCCTGCGGCTTGCTTGCCGTCAGGCCGAACATAATCAGACTCATGGGCCACACATTTCCGTCCGCCGTGTGAATGCTGCCGATACCTTCAAACTTACCGCGATAGAAGTACGGATTTCCCGGTCCCCAGGCAAACGCCCGTGAAGCTGTATAAACTAGATCGTCCGCAGCGCACAAACCCAGAAATGGCAGAGAGATAA
The DNA here is from genome assembly GCA_021798635.1 of Planctomycetota bacterium. Next base: position 1,941 of record JAJZGH010000260.1, read on the forward strand.
TGCTGGGCCAATTGGCGTCATCCATAAATACTGCGTTCCCAAAGCCATCTACTTCATAGGCAAAAATCCGCCCAAAGTCCTCATGCGTTTTTATTCCGCAGGCTCCCACCGCCTGATGCAAGTCTTTGGCGAATTGCGTACAGGTGTTAATCCGCTGCGCATCGACTCCCAGCGCCTGATACATCGCCGCCAGGCGTTGCAGGGAGACCGCAGCAAAAAGATTATCCGGAATATGCAGTGGGTAGACGACCGCATCATCCGAGGGCCGAAACATGGTGCATATAAGCCCTACCGGCCTGGCTGGGAACCCCACCCCGCCGCGCGGCAATGTATCGGTGCTGTTCCAGGCCGCCCGCTGGAAGCTATAAGGCCCCGGGCCATCCAGGCGTCGCTGCACTTGAAATGTTTGCACAATGTGGTCCATGGCTTTTCGCCAGGCGGCGTCAAACGGCGTGGTATCGCCGGTGGCCTGCCAGTATCCGTGCGAAAGGTGGATTACCGCACACAGCGAATCAATTTCCCATTTGTGCTCCCACACCCCCGGTGCCATGTGCGTATGATCGCTGCGCCACGGTGAAAAATCTGAACCGGATTTAACAAATGCTTCGGCATACGGCGAAATCAGCACGCAACGCGCCATGCGGCCAATTACTCCCTGAATCATGTGGCGCAAATGCGCATCGTGCCGGACCAGAGACAGATATGGCCACATCTGATACATGGTATCGCGCAACCACATGGCCGAAATATCGCCGGTAATCACAAAAGTGTCCGGCTTTCCGCCGGCCATACTGAATTCCACCGTCGTATCCAACGGATTAGGAAAGCAATTCTGGAACATCCACACTAATTCCGGATCGGCGATTTGCGCGGATAGTTCATGAATCTTCTTTTCCACCGCAGCCGATACAAACCGCCGCTGCCCCACGGGCGGCCGGTGCGATGGCCGGGCCGGTGCGGACCGCACCATGGATGTGGCGGTGTACAGACCGGTAGCTGCAACCGCCGCGGAAGTTATAAAGTCACGTCGCTTCATCGATACACTCCTAATGGGTCAGGGCATGGACTAAAGAAAAATAGCTGCTGCCAATACAGGCCTGATTTATAAGCTTAATCGTATGCCCCGCTTTCGCCGGCGTATTCCACGTCCCCGCGTAAAATCCGCCGGGCACACGGCAATGATCATGGGCATAAATCAAAGCACGCCGGGCCAGAACCAGGAATTTGTTGTCACCGCTGATCTTATATAATTGGATGTAGCCATCTATTAATACCCATGCAAACACTCCCGGCCCGCGGATTGAGCCGTTGGTAGTACTGAGCCATCGCAATTGCGATGCCCGGGCCAGCCGCGTGGCTCTTCGCCAATACTTTTTCTGATGGGTAATACGGTAGAACAGACAATTCGCGATGAGCATGGTGCCGGTGTTGTACGTCCATTTCGTTCGGACAATTGTGCCGTTCATGGCGATGTTATCAAAATACAGATAATCTCGGTAATCCAATAAATGTTTGTTGACCCACACATAAATTGTTCGGGCCGTGTGCAGGTAGGCGTGCTGGCCGGTGATGGAATAAAGCTTTAGAGCATCAATAATCGCCGGGCCGTTGGAGCAGGTGTTTTTGGTTTTTTTCACCTGTTCATGCCAGAATATCCCGCCGCCCAACGCGGAAGATTCCCCGCTTAAAATAAACTGAAAATCACGCCGGGCGAGGACCAGATATTGGCTGCTGCCGGTGGCAGCATAGGCCCGCAAAAATCCCCATGTCATCCAGCCATTGTCATCATAATATCGATCCAGCGGCACTTTCCCTGGCAGTACGTCAAAACCGCCAACGCCATCGGCTACCCGCCAGTAAGGCCCCAGTGTACCGACAAATGTGTGCAGCACTTGCGCACTTACCGCATGACACTTCACCCCCTCGGCGAGCATTAATAGCACCATCGACTGCGACCAGGCGAACGCCGGCTGCCCGCCGGGCCTATACTGATCCCCATGCCCCGCACGCACGGCGGTCTCGGCCAAGAGTTTTTGTTTGGGCAGGTAAAAAACCGCCAAGGTATTTCGCACGACACTTCGCCCCCAGGATCGCACGAGCGCCGGCCCGGGTGCTCCTGCCACCCGGTGATCTGCGGCGGCAACCACCAGAGCGCTGGTCGCCACGCTTGCCAGCAGTATGCCCTTCGCTATGCAAACCGCGAGCCGTTTGCCCGCCATCGGGATTGCCTGCGGTCTATCGCTAATTAAAGGTTTTAAGGGTTGGTTCATTTCCGACACATACAATATATTAAAGTCATTTCGCCGCAAGCATTATTTTAATGGATTGTTACACTTTACCAGCGGTTCTGTCTAACGGCTCAACGCCCCGGCAAACATTTTTAACCCTGCATTTCCTTTCATCGCCGCGCTCTTGACGATTGAGCCATGAAATCCAGGGCAAGTATACCAAATCTCGCGCATTCAGGTGCGGAAGTTTTACCAGTTACCGCCAGCGGCCGCGTCATGGCTGGGAGCGGAATGTAGTCACGAAAAATATCCCCGTTTCGCTGCGGCACGTTGGGCGCCATTTGCGACGACATGCCGCCAACCCCTTTAGATTAATCAGAGGCGACTCCGAGCCGATTACGGTTCCTGTGCCAGCGATGTGTTGGTGGTATCCACACGAAAAAGCCAGGTCGTCACGCCGCCTAAAACGGAGCCGGCCGCCAGCACCAGCAGCAGCTTCGGCGTACCGATCGCCTGGCCTAATACCGGAAGAAAAAAGGTGCTCGCCACGGCTCCGAGGCGGGAAAACGCGGTGGCAAAGCCGTGGCCCGCGGCGCGCACGTCGGTGGGGTACACTTCGGCCGCCAGAACATACGTTGTATTGCCGGGGCCGAAAGCGTTAAATGCCTGCGAGAGCATCATCCCCAGAAAAACCATCGCCAATGCCAGCGTGCTGTAATGCAGAACCCATTGCGATTGGCCATGTTCCACGACGTGGTGCAGTGGAACATTCAGGGCCGTGACACCCACGAGCACCAGCGCACCAGCACTGCCGACAAAACCAATAATCTGCGGCCAGATGCGACCGATGCGGTCTACAGTTAGGGCCAAAGGCACATAACCTGCCAAAAATGTGACCGAGAGCATCGCGGACCCCAGTATCTGTTGGTGGGCCGTCTTAAAGCCCAGATGGCCGAGAATCAGCGGTGTGTAAATAGTCAGGTAGTAGCCCACCAAGTCCATGATAAACCATGGAATGCACACCAGCAGCGTGGCACGAATATAGCGCTTTTGAAATAGCACACGCCAGGGCGTTCTGGGCGCAATGGCTTTCTTTTGTTCCGCTGTCAGGATCGCGGTCAATTCATCCGGGGTAATCGAGGGATCCACACGCGCTAAAACCGCGGCTGCTTTCTCCGGCTGCCCATGCCGCAGGTACCATCTTGGCGACTCGGGCAAATTCCGTCGCAGCCAGATGACAAATAAAGCGGGTACCGCACCAATCAGCAGCATCAGCCGCCATGCGATCGGCCCCCATGACAGCAGACTGTACGCCGTCAATCCTGCGGTAATGGCCCCGGCCGTCCATAAGCCGAAAGTCCATGTGATGACGCTGCCGCGTTTGTTTTTGGGCATGAATTCCGCCATGTAGGTGGCGCTGATGGGATAATCCGCCCCGATGCCCATGCCCAGGACGAATCGGAAAGCTACCAGCGCATAGATATTCCAGGCAGCGCTGCATAAAACCGCCGCGAAAAAAAACGTGATCAAATCAATGAGATAAATCGCCTTACGGCCGTAACGGTCGGCAACGTGCCCGCCGATTAGCGCACCAAGAAATGCTCCGGCCAGCGCCGACGTTCCCACCCAGCGGTATTGGGATGGTCCAAGATGCCATTGCCGGGCCAGCAACACCAGCACCGCACCGACAATGATCGTGTCATAACCATCCAGAAATATGCCCAGTCCCGCGGCCCACGCCAAGCGCCGATGCAACGGACTCATCGGGGCGGTATCCATTCTTTCCAGCAGGCTTTTCACGCATTAATCTCCACCGGCCGGCCCATCACCGGCATCGCCGGCAATGTAATGTGTCAGCGGCTGATCTTGCGATTTAGCCAAGTGCCGGAGATACGCCATGACTTGTCGATAAGAGGCGTTGCCTTTTACCGCGATCCATTCCTGCCGCATCTGTTCCGGGCCGGGAACTTTCATCAGTTCTGTGGGCGCAAATCGGGTATGAACCATTTTTTCGGCCGCTGCACCGTGCGCTTTAAGCCAACGGGGCGAAAGCCAATGACCAGCTTTCCCCGCTTTACGCCGCAGTTGTTCACCCTGCCACAGCCGTCCGGGATTATATTTTCGGGCAACGCGAATGCTGCGTACATGATACGCCGCGAAGTTCGGGTGCCGCGTCCAGATGCCAGAGAGTATCCGGGCGTTGGCATCCCACTGGGACATGGGCGGTACATCTGTGATGGCTTCAATGGTGCGCATGAGATTTACCTGGGAATAGCGGTGCGTAATGAGCGTGCCGGGTTTTATCCATGGGCTGACAATGACAGCAAATGACCGATGGGCATCAATATGATCCGCCCCGGATTGCGCATCATCTTCGGTAATAAATAT
>JAJZGH010000261.1 GCA_021798635.1 Planctomycetota bacterium
CAAAAAGAAAACGCATTGTTGCCCAGCAGATTTTTATCACGCTCTTCCGAGCCAACCACCACCAGATTGACCTTATCCGTTGGCTCATCCTGCAGCTTATCAATGGGCCAGGGCCATAAAATATGCAGCCCCGGCTGTAATGGATGCGCTAAATCCGCCGCAGTTGTCACGCCCAGATGTTCAAGAATGCCCACCTCGCCGGTCGGCACGACGTGCATGGTGCTCAACAACACGACAAACAGAAACCCCGCAATTACAATGCGGGGAATTAACCGCGAAAAAATGGCGACGACCGTCGTGCCGCTGCTGGCCATGCCGATACTTTCGGAAACCAGTACCTTAATACCCACGATCCAGCCGCTGGAAAGCATGGGCACCAGCGGGAGTTGCTGCAAATCCACACCGGCCTGGTCCAATTCCACAATTCCGCCATGGCTGCGGATGGAATTTATTCCCAATTCAAAGGCCTGTAAAACCAGCACCGCACCGATAAATATCGCTGCCGCCTGACTGGCATAATCCACCTTGGCCCACACCGCAATAACCGCCGCCAGCAGTACGACCGCACCAGGAATGCCCAGAATTACAATACCGTTCGAGGCATCAACCAAGCCCTCGGTTTCCGGTCGCGGACGGGAAAAGGGAATCAGCAGGATATAAATCAGTAACGCCGTCCCCGCCGCCACCACCGCACCGGGATCCAGCGGAACCGGAGAAATGACAATGGGATGGCCCGGAGAAACAGAAGCGAAATCATGATAAACCAAAAGCCCGATCAGCCCGGCGAGCACCAGAAATCCCAGGGAACATAAACCCACAATCACGCGCTGAAAACCGGTATCCAGCGTGGTGATATCTTCGGGGGCCACCGGAGCCGGTGCCGCCACCGCCGAGCTGGCGGTTTCATCGGAATAGCTCATGTGAAACGCGCCCATCGGGGCCAGGGGCGTAAATTTCACGTTAGCTTCCGCTTCCGCCTCATCCACCAGAGCCGCCTGCTGGCGTGCCAATCGCAGGCCCCACCAGGCCAGAAACGCCAAAACCGTCTGCCCCAGAGCCGCGAACATCGCCGCCCAGAAACAGACCGCCCCGTACTTGAAGGTGGCAATGGCCAGAGCCGCTGTGACCAGCAGCAATCCCATCAAAACCCAAAATGCTACCGTGATAGATCGCTTCACGCCTGAATTTCCTTACAAGCCGCCGATACCCTTGTAGATTGCGGCGCTTTCCCGCAACCCGGTAACTTCCCGCAGAAAGTTCTTAATATGGTTAAAAGACGCTCACGCCTGAGACAGCACGGGGGCACCGATACCCTCGGGCGCTGCTTTTCTGCGTACGCCAATGGGCAACGGCTTGCGGTTCACACCGACATCACCCGCCAACCGTACCGAATTCACCGCTATGACAACCACTGCCAGCATGTGAATCAGGGCCGCAACCACCGGGCCGAACAGGCCGAAGGCCGCCGCCACCAAAGCGAAGATTGCGAAAAATAAAGCATATCCGATATTTTGATAAATCGCGACACGCGTCTGACGAGCCAGATAAATTAACAACGGAATACGCGTAAGATCATCCTTCAGCAGAATCGCATCCGCCGCTTCAATGGCCGCGTCCGTGCCCCGCAATCCCAATGCAATGCCCACCGTAGCCGCCGCCAGTGATGGCGCATCATTAATACCTTCACCTACCATGGCCACGCCATGATCCCCGCGCTGGAGCTGCCGAATTAATGCTTCTTTTTGCGCCGGCAACAGTTCGGCGTAGATATCATCACACCCCACCGCGCGGCCCACCATTTGAGCCGTCTTCCGGCGATCACCGGTCATCATGACAATGCGCTTCACACCCAGATTCCGCAGATGCTTAATGGCACGTCGCGCTTCGGGGCGAATTTCATCCGTCAGGCAAATTGACCCCATTAAGCGCCCTTCGTGCATCACATACACCGGCACCAGCGGTAATTCCGATTCCGCAGCCTCCACATTGCCCGCACCTGCCGCTAATTCCGGCGGCAGAATTTTAAGCGACCCCGCCCGCGTCATCCCCCCATCCACTTCCGCTTCCACGCCCAGGCCTTCCAGAATCTTTACATCCGCAGCTTCATGGAACGCCACCCCGCGATCCCGCACATAAGAACAGATGGTCTTCGCCAAGGGATGGCTGCTGCGATTTTCCACCGCCGCCGCCAGAGCCAGCAATCGGCTTTCCTCTACGCCTTCCGCCGGACGCACGCTATGAACAATAAATTTGCCCGTGGTCAGCGTGCCGGTTTTATCAAATACCACCGTATCCAGATTTACCGACGCTTCCACAAACGGCCCGGCTTTAATTTGAATCCCGCTTCGACTGGCCCGCGCCAGCGCCACCACAATTGCCAGCGGCGATGCCAGCAGCATCGCGCACGGACATCCCACCACCCACATGGTGATCATCCGGCCCGGCTGCCCGGAAACCCAGAATGCCACCACCGACAATATCAATACCAGCGGCGTATAAAAGGAGAAAAATCGATCAGCGGCACGAATTACCTGCGGCTGATATTGCTGCGCTCGGCGCACCAGAGCAATCGTCTGCCCCAACGCCGAATGCTCGCCCACGCGTGTAACCTGGGCCTGTACCGACCCCGTCAGATTAATGGTACCCGCTAAAACCGTGCCCCCTGCTGTCTTATCAACCGGAATGGATTCCCCGGTTACCATGGATTCATCCACGCTGGTAGAACCCGTGACCACTGTGCCGTCGCCAGCGATGCGTTCGCCTGGTTCAATAACCAGCATATCGCCTTCCCGCAGCGCTTCAGCGGGAATAATTTCATCTTTTTCGCCCCGACGCACACGGGCGTGTACCGGTGCCAGATTCTGTAAAGCCAGCACCGCGTTGCGGGCGCTTTCCGTAGCCACCTGTTCAATTAATGCCCCAACCTGCAGCAACAACGCCACCAGGCCGGCCTCAATAAGCCATCCCAGGGCAATGGCCCCGATAATGCTTAGGGCCACAAGTTCATTGACATTGGTTCTACCGCGGGATAATCCCTTGGCCGCCTGCCAGAATATTGGCCCGCCGGAAATCAGCGCCGCCAACAGCCCCAACGCACGGGCGATCGGAACTTCCGTGGGAAACTGATAAAAAATACCGGCCAAAATTAACAACGCTACAGTTGTCGGCACGAGAACCGAAAGCTGAAGCTGTAAACTTACACCGGAATGGCTATGCCCCACCGCTTGGCCCTGCGGCCCCGCCTCATGGTCGTGCCCGCAGGCACAGGCAATGCCATCAGATGCATGAGAATGTTCCGAATGCGAATGATTATGCTCCGGCAAGGGAATGGCTACTTCACCAATCCGGACCGAAGTACCGCTTGGAGATGGGGTTGTCTGGCTCACAAATTCACCAAAAAATACATAAACATAAAAATCTTATTCACGTACCGCCTGCATATCCGCCGCAGCATTAAAAATGCGGTACATTACCGCTCCAACCGCCTGCTCTTTATATATCTCTCGCACACCGGCTTGGCCCAGCGGCCTTCTATCTTGCACATATTATCGGCTTTCGGCCATGAACTGCTGAAGCACAATGCCAAAGCCATCATTAATACGCAGAAGTTTACCATAAGGTTCAAATAATTTACACCCGTGCCACAACCACCTGCTCCAGCAACCTGGAATATTTCCCTGAATCAAAAATTTCCAAATCCTCCGACACCGCTCGCGCTGTTGCCAACGCCACGCCTTCCCCCAGTGCCTGCGTGGAACCTTTCCCCTGCGATAGGCCATGCACAAAACCCGCCAGCAGATGATCCCCGCACGCCACCGTTCGTACCACCGGTTCCGCCAGATGCACGCTTGCCGCAAAGCATTCGCCGTGCCGGATCAGCAAGGCACCCTGTTGCCCGCGGCTCACAATCAGATTTTCCACTGGGCAGGCCTGTTTTTGAGCCGCTGCAGTAATATCCGCCACGGTTTCCAGCTTGCCAACCCCCCACGCCTGAGACAATTCCGCAACATTGGGTTTGGCAATCCATAAGGGTTTGCGTAACGCCATCGCCAACGCCTCCCCCGCCGTATCCACCGCCACCAAGCCCCCCAAACCCAGCGCTACATCCAGCAAATCACCAAACCGCCGCGCGGAAAGCCCGACTGGCAGGCTTCCGGAAAACAACACCCCGTCCCCCGGCTGCACCGTTTGCTTCAAGTCCTTTTCCATAGCCGCAATATCGGTTTCTTTCACCTCAAAGCCCGCGAGGCGTATATGCGTTTCCCCGTCACCATGCAAAACGGTTATATTCTGCCGCGTGGCCTGCGCTAAAAGCGCGAAATGACACGCCACCGCTCCAGGCCCAAGCTTGTGCAATTGCTCCTTAAAGAAAGACCAATCCCCCTCCCCCAAAAACCCGCACGCCCGCACATCCTCCCCCAGCAACACCAGCGCCCGCGTAACATTGGCCGCCTTACCCGCCGCAATGCGCGCTACCAACCGCCCGGAATTCACCTCCCCCGGCAAAAACCCCCGGCACCGCACCACACAATCAATCGCCGGATTTAACCCAACCGTTATAACATTTCTTACCATCATCGCCCCCAATTATATCCCACCGCCGCCCCGCCGCCAGAATCCGGAACCTTGAATCTGGAATTTAGAATGCGATAATTCACAAAAGGCAGCCGAGGAAACGGAGGGCCAACGATGATCACGGATCCGAAATTTGGAACTTCCGATAATTTATTTTACTCATCGGTCATTGCGCGAAGCGCCGGCATCCTCGGATTGCGGGCGCGGCTGGCCCCGAGCCGCGCCCGGCAAACGCCGGCCCGCGCAATTTACTGGTGGGTACTCTTCCGTATTAACTATATAATGCCAGGGTATCCAGCGCTTTTGGGAGGTACCATGTTTAAGGTCGCTGTAGTCGCGGCGTGGTTGCTCTGGTTCGTCGGGTTGTTTTCTTGCTTGCTGGCTCTGGTGATAGCATCCTTGGCACCGACCCTCGGCCACGATAACCAGTTGGCGTTCCGGCTTCCCTGGGGCGAAATGCGAACCTCCATTCAGGCCAGCGTGATAATTCTTGGCGGAATCGGCCTGCTGTTGCTGGGAATAAGCAGTACCCTCCTTGTGCATCGCCTACCCCAATCACCGCAAGGCAGCGGGCTTAAACACGCTGCGCTCAGGACGGCACCTGGCAGCATCCCCCCCGTGTCGCCTCCCCCACCATCCGAAAAAGACCCACCATGAACAAAACGGGGACGTAGCTAGCTTATCCGGCACAGTGCATCCATAGCATGTGCTTACCGCACGGCGGAGCCAAAAGACAAACCCCAAAAACCTGCCACGCCCGCAGAGGTCATTCCGACCTCGCGGATGTTGCAACAAAACCGCGACCTGCCAACCCACCGCGTCTGAAAGTTACCCGCGTCACAGGCAACAACGACACCCGATACCCCTGCCTCGGCACCGTTTATTTCGCCTGCAATCAGGGCATAGGTGACACATTCCCGCCGCCCAGACGCCTGAATTGAATAATGTATGGTTGCCATTAAGGCCAGCAGCTGGCCTGTTTTACAGGCGATCCGCTTTATGTGGCCGGGCGGCTGATATTTTGCTCAGCACGCGACGAAATTTGTCCCTTTTGCCGCGTTTGGCACGATTTGCCAAGTATTGCGACGTTTCCAGCGCAGAGATTTTTTCCGCCAAGGCCAGGGTGACCAACTGATTGATTGAAGTCCCCTCCTGATTCGCCAATCGTCGGGCGGCGTCGTGCAGGCTCTGGGGTAGCCGTAAGCTTATTGCAGTCATGGAAAGTCTCCTATTTCTTTTAAAAATACTCCGGGGCGTAAAATCCGAAGGCCAAACTGCGAGGCTGCGGCAAAATCTCTTTCATTGAACGTGATGATGGCGCTGCTTCGTGCGGTTACGGCCAGTTCAAGAACCATTTCATCGCCGGGGTCCGGCAGGCTGGGCCTCCATAAATAGGATATTGGCCAGGGCTTGGCCACCGTGCAGATATAATCCAGCAGGTCGTCGATATCTTTGGTTGTCAAGCCCAGGCGTTTGGCTTCGCGTTTTGCGGCCGACTCATATTCCAAAATCAAGGGGACCGATACATTCAAAGTGAACCGACCCGAGTCGATTCTTTCGAGAAGTCGGAAAGAAGCACCAAGTCGTGAACCTAGGGCGGCAATCCAGACACTGGTATCCATAACGATACTCGGATGCTCCATGGTGGTATTATAGGTGATACCAGTATGGATGTAAAATACTTGGTCCTTCTTGGTCATTTTCCTGCGCCATCGCAGGTTCAGGCGGCCCGGGAAATTGTGAGAGCGTTTTTTTTAGACATAATCAGCAAGTGCGCGGCCGTCAAACGGTCAGCTGACATGCAGTTAGCGCGATAAATATAGCCCAACCTTCGCACTTTGGCACTAAAAAAGGCTGTAGTGCTCTGTCACACCCAAATATTAGGATTGATTGGCCGCAAAGGCTCCAGATGCAAGAAGCAG
>JAJZGH010000028.1 GCA_021798635.1 Planctomycetota bacterium
CGTTGCGACCAATGTATGCGATAAAGCTTGGGGCGTTGTAAATGGATGCTGAAAGCAGTGCGCATCGTGAACGCCGCACCACCGTTCATACCTCCCATCGTTGCGACGGCCGTCCCCTTGTCACTGTAGCTTGAAAGCGCGGCGTAGGCATGTTTCGCTTTGATAATTATGTCTTTCGCCGTCACTTTGTTATGGTTTCCGTCGCGTGGAGCTGATGCCATTGCCAAGCCGCCTGCAAGCAGCAGGGTCGCGACAATACAACCCGCAATTATCGATTTCGGCCGCAACATGGTTCGTACCTCCAAAATATTTGGCTTATTGCGTACTGGCTTGCCGGACACACGGCATTGGATACAGTCTTGGTGCCACGGTTGACCGGCTCATGTTGGAAAACGCGTAACCGTTCCCGGCCTTTCGCGCCGTCGGCCTTCCATCATCGCCTTTAACACACCCTTACCCTTTAATGATCCACGCAGGCTCTTAATATAGGCGGGGGTGACAGGTTTAATCAGGATCCCCTCCGGCGTGACCACGACCGCAGCCTTCGTGCCCCTTTCAATTGACAACTCTCTGCGCATGCGGCTGGGAATAACCACGTGGCCTTTCGTGCCGAACGTGGCCGTTTTGATTTCGTGCACCGTCGTCATAGTAAAATAGCATACTGGGAAAGAAAAGTATCTCAAAATGAAATTGAGTCGTCCCATCATGCTGTTAAGCATCCGCAACTGTCGAACTGAGGGACAAAAACGAGGTTAATTGGATTCCCAAGTCTTCAAGGACTCGGCGGACCAGTGGATCACAGAGTGTCTGAACTTCCAGGAGGCGCTCCGCGCGGTAATCTGAATCTAATTGATCATCAAGGCCCGGGTGGCAGCTTAATTCGGTAACGCCGGGGCCGAGGTTATTTAACAGCGTGATGAAATTAGCGACAGAGATATTTTCCGCCATCGGGCGCAGATGTTCATCCTGTCCGAAAAAAGCGCCCCAGAAACGGACCCGGCTGCTTGTGCCGCGCAGCACAATTCCCATCTTCGATGCCAATTCCAGCATGAAGGCTTTTATGAATGGCTGCTGATGCGTATGCTGATGCGAGTCCAGATGCGTGGGATTCCGCTGTGTTAATTCTCTGAATGCGTCCAACTGCGAATAAATTTCTTCGCGCACGGCGGAGGGCGTATCCAGCGGCACCACAAATCGCGTCTGCACCCATTGATCACCACGCAAAACCCATTCCCCCAGATCAACATGCAACCCCAGGCTTAGATCGGGGTCGTCCAAGGCATATTGCGCCGCGTGCCGGGCAGCGGGCGCGCGCACCATGAGGCTGGCGCTGGTCAACACTCCGTGCCGACGGCATTGAATAATACCGCGGTTGGTTTCAGTGCTTAAGCCAAAATCATCGGCGTTAATAATTAACCGCTTTTGTTTTCCCTGTGGCCTTACCGTGCCGGTAGAATTCAGCATCCAATTTGATCCATGACATTTTTCAAAACTTTTTCCGCGGAAAAGTACTGCTGGGCAATTTCCCGTGCCGCCCGGCAATGACCGGCGTAATCGGCATTAATTGCGTCAGCGGCCGTAAGGATATCATCCATGGTCTGAAAAGAAAACAGTCCGCGTCCGGTGGGTAGATGATTACTGAAACCGGTTTCCTGATTAATCACCGGCCGCCCCGCCGCCAGATAACAGGCGCTACGATCACTGAACCAACCGCTTCTCAGACGGATGTTCTGATCTTTGGCCACCGTAAATTCCCCACGAGATTGCCGGATATAGTCGCGGTAACGCTGCATATCCCGTGAAACCGCCACGGGATCGGCAACGCGCCACCGATTGGCTTCCAGAAGGGTTCGCGTTGGGGCATCAGCGCCGGTTGCCAGTTCAAACGGCGCGGTGCAGCGCTTCGGCAAATCAATAAATTTGAGAAATTCACGGTCCTTTGACCAGTAATAGGTTTCGCCGTTAAATACAATATCCTTTCCCTTGTTTTTCCACGTCGCAATGGTATTGAACGGCGCACCGGGAATCGCCGGCAGCGGGTCCCATAAATCCAGCAGTACCGGCTGGCGCGTGGGCCGCCAGTGGTAACGCCCTGCGGGAAGTTTGCAATCCGGATAGCCCAGATTTTCTCCATAGGTAAAGTGGTGCGTATACTGGTCCAGCGTGGCCAGCGTTTTTGGATCTCCCTGGGAAATGCGAATTTGCGATTCCACCGGATCAGTTTCCAGATAGACGCGTACGGGACACCGCAGATGTTCCTCCCGCAGTTCCTGCGCTCCGGTAACATTGATCATCACATCCGCATTTCGGTACAGTTCTGTGATTTGTGAGTCGGTCATGCCATAGCATTTCCCGCCTTCATAATTCCCACGAAATGCCCAGCGGTCCGTCAGACCGTACTGACTAAGAATGGGAGCCACCGCATGGATGTTTGCTGAAGCGTCAGGCGAGCAATCACCTAAAGCAGGGTCGTATACCCACCGCGCGGAATCTTCCACATAATACGGATCGTACCCCAGCTTCCGCAGGCCCAGCATAAAATGCAGAAATTGATAGCTTACCCCGGCCAGCGGATACCAGAACAGGATTCCGAAAACAATTATTTTAGGTTTGGTTGCGTCGCCCAAGGCTATCCTCCTTTTCCGACAGGAAACGAATGATTCGTGCCGGGTTGCCGGCGGCAATACAATACGGAGGTATCTCGCCGTCCACTACGGATCGGGCACCGATAATGCTGCCGTCTCCGATGCGCACGCCCGGCAATATACAGCAATCAAAATTAATCCATACGTTATTGCCGATGACTATCGGGCGCGGTTTTATGGCGGGCGTTAGTCGGCGGTCGCGCCCGGCGGCAAAGGCCTCCAGCATGCGCCGGCGCGAGGGAATATCTTCCGGGGCACGGAAATTGTCCATCATGACCACATTCCAGGACACCAGACAGTGCGTGCCGATGGTCACGCTCTGATCACAAATCAGCCACAGGCCATTCACCTGGCTATACGCCCCGACAATCAGTTGCGCTTCCACGCCCATGTCAAACATGCAGCGCATGTACACCGAGCTATTTTCTCCCAGCGTTATCGCCTGATCCCGCCGGCTGCGGCATAGTTGAAAACTCCAGGACGTTTGCACATAGGCACCGTCGCCCACCACGGCATTGTTCGGAATGTATCCGTTATGCCAGTCGCCTGGTATCGTGCGGCTCATTATGATTCCTCCATCGGCCGAGCCGGGTTGCCGGCCACCCGGGTGCCCGGAGCAACATTCCGCGTCACCACGCTGCCTGGCCCGATCCACGCCCCCCGGCCGATATGCACACCCTTAAAAATGGTGGCATTAGGCCCGATCCATACATCGTCCTCAATGACCACCGCCGCCGTCAGCACCTTCGGTCGTGGCTCGCGGGCAGCCGGCGAGCAGGCCACCGCATCCAAAATTCTTTCTGCCGGGGCAATGGGATGAAAATCACTATCCGCGATAACCGCATTCCATCCAATAAGTACGTAACTGCCAATGGATATGGATAATTCACACATCAGCACAGCGCCGGTGAAACAGCAAAAACTGCCGATGGTAATCCGGCCCGCTGGCCCCACGGAAAATTGCACCCCGTCCATGGTCGCCTGATCACCGATCACCAGTGCATCGGCTAGTTGCCCACGAAATCGGCGAAACGCAGCTTTACCGATGATGCAGGTATTTTCGCCGACATGGACTCCCCCCGGCAACGTTCCGCCGTCCCACGGGGTCATCCAATCAACTGATGGCGTGCTCATGGAACCTCCGCCGACTGCATCTGTGGGTGATATTGTAAATTATATAAATGGCGGTATAGACCATCCTGCCCCAGCAGTTGATCGTGCGTTCCGGTTTGGATTAACGCTCCGCCTTGCAGGACGATGATCTGATCCACGTATCGCACCGTATGCAGGTGATGCGCGATGATAATGGTCGTCCGGCCCGCCATAAGCCGCCGCAGCGCCGATAAAACATCTGCCTCGGTTTGGGCATCCAGCCCGGTGGTGGGTTCATCCAGCACAACAATACGTGCATCTTTCAGAAACGCCCGCGCCAGAGACAATCGTTGCCGTTGTCCGCCGGAGAGCATCACACCGCGCTCTCCGATAACCGTATCAAAACCCGCCGGCAACGCCTGAATAAAATCCCACGCTCCGGCAGCACGAGCGGCGGCATGGACATCTTCCAGTGTGGCTTCGGGGCGGGAATAGGCGATATTTTCATGGATGCTGACATCAAAAAGCACCGGCTCCTGCGGCACAATGGCAATCTGCCGTCGCAAAGAGGTCAGCGTAATGTCGCGTAAATCACAACCATCCAGCAAAATCCGCCCGTGAACCGGATCATAAAAACGTAAAATCAGCGCTGCCAGCGTAGTCTTGCCCGCACCGGACGGCCCGACCACCGCCACGGAAGTACCCGCCGGAATTGTCAGGTCAATGCCGCCCAGCACCATTTGATCGGGCTGGTATCCGAACGCGACATGCTCAAATGCGATTTTACCCAGCACCGGCTTTTTTATCGCAACGGCATGGGGCGAATCACTGATCAATGGCTTTTTATCCAAAATTTCAAAAACCCGATGCGCCCCGGCCACCGACCCTTGAATCGACGAAGCCGTATAGGAAAGTGTTTCCAGCGGCTTAAACAACAGCGCGGTGTAGCCGACCATCAGAACGATATCGCCCGGCGACAACTGCCCGGCCAGCACCCGGCGAGCCGTCATCCATATAATCGCGGCGGTGCCGCAAGCGAACAAAACGGCCACGCCGCTTTGACTGGCGGTTTGCAGAAGCGTAAGGCGTAAATTGGCCTTCAGGCTTTCATTGGCCTGCTTGGCAAAGCGCGTGGACTCAAGGGCCTCCCGGCCAAAGGCCTGCACCGCGCGAATACCGCCCAGGGTTTGCTCCACGCGCGTGCTGACCCGGCTCTCATATTCATGCACACGCGTAGATAGCTCTGTTGTGGGCTTCTCCAGTCCGCGCACCAGCACCAGCAGCACGCAACCGATAATCAGAGCCACAACCGCAATTTCCCAGTCCTGCCCCACCATCACCACCGCAATGCCCACGAGTGTCACAATGGATGAAATTCCCGGCACCAACCCGGCATTAAACAGGGCCTGCACCGAATAGGTGTCCCAGGTAATGCGGTACAAAGAGTCGCCCACGGTGGTGGAATCATGGAAACTCAAGGGCAATCGTTGCATATGTTCAAAGACGCGGCAGCGGAGCTTAAATACCATGCGCAAGCCGGACGAAACCAGAAGCCAGGTGCTTATGACGGTTATCGCCGCGCTTCCCACACTTAAAAGCAGTAAGGCCAGACATAACAATCCGATCATCCCCAGCTTACTATTGCCGATGGGAATTAAATGGGCGATAAAGTTCTGCGTGGCGACCAGAAATCCCGGCGGTGCGGATTTTGTCGCCACCACATTCATAATGTATTTCAGCGGCCAGGGCTGCAAAAGCCCGATCAAGGATCCTGAGAGCATCAGCAACAGACCGACACTTGTTGTTCGCACTTCCCCGCCCATGCACAACACCAGGAGCCGCGCAGCGGTGCGCAAGGCACCGGGCCGGACTGGTCGGACCGTTTTGGCCGGCACGTTCATCGATCGTTCCTGACTTCGCATTCACCGGGCCGAGTCTGGCGCATGTATTTGAAGATGACCGCCAAAGCGGCTCCGGCATCCATGGATATGCGTAACGCTAATGCCGCGGCCACCACCAGCATGGGAATGGCCCCAGGCCAACTGCGGGCACTAAGATCAAAAAGCCCCAGGCCAATTAAAGTAACCAGAATTACCCATATCACGCGCGGAACTGTCGGCCAGGTGCGTAGTCGGGCTAACTGCCGCCCATTGCCATGTTCTTCCATGACCAGCCGAATGCGCAGGGAGCCAAATGTCCCGCTGCGACACGTCAGATCCCAGCGGTCAAAATCACCGCCGCGCTGCACACACATTCCCTCCTGTTTGAGAAAGGTTTCCAGATCAGCCAGGCGATCTTCCGTACCGCGCCACGCTTCACTCCAGAGAACAAATTCCCGCGGCACGGGAATATCCAGCCCGCTTGGAACACGCATCCGCCAGGGCGATAAACCACGCGAAAGTCTGCCGCGCAGGCGCGCCACCGGTTGTATGAGATAACACCACATCGTAAGGAGCCGCAATTTTAATACGGCCTTTCGTGTACGGGGTATCTCATCAAAGCGGCAGTAGAAAGCACCGATGACCGCCTGTGTCACGGTCGCGGTCAAGGCCGCCAGAAGCAGCACGCCCAGGACCACAGGGTGCCAATAAAAGCCCACCATGAACATCACGCTTAACATCAGCACGCCCAGATACCATTCGGGTGTCATGGCCAGTGACATCAGAACTCCCGGCGAGCCGTGATACACGCTTTGAAACAATGCTCCACCCCACGAGCCATGATAAATTCTGCGGTGTCCCCAGTTTAGAAACTGCCACAATCCGCGGCCGTAAATCCGCCCATGCCATGCGATATGGCCAAAGGCGTTATATTTTTCCGGCCATTTACGTTCCAGCATGGCTTCGGCTTTACCGTAATTCATCTGTTGCCGCCAATAGGCGCGCAGAGAATTTCTGCGTTTATGCCACACCACAGCCGCCGGACTAAAGCCCAGCCGCCACCCGCGTGCCTGCAGTCGCCAGCACGCATCCACATCATCACCGGCAATTCGAAACATCCCATCAAAACCCCCGACTGCGCGCAAAGACTTGGTGAGAAACGCCATGTTGCAGCCGGGAATGTGCTCCGCCTCGGTATCGCTTAACAAAACGTGAATCGGGCCGCCGGGCGAATGGGCAACCGCATCGGCAATATCCGCATCGCCGGGCGGTGCGATATTCGGGCCGCCCACGCCGACGTATTTCCCGGTGCGGAAAGTTTCCACCAGAAATTGCAGCCAATACTGCGTCGGGCAGGCATCATCATCCAGATACGCAATAATTTCGCCCGTAGCGGCCTCTAACCCGATGTTACGGGCATTGCTGAGGCCCTTATTTTTCGATTGGATTAATTTTACGGGATATTCCCGCACCATCTCCCCCAGTCCATCCGTTGAGCCGTCATCCACGACAATGACTTCGTAGTCCGCGTAGCGCAATCGGGAAACGCCCTCCAGGCAAAAGCGAATCGTGCGCGAGCCGTTATAACTGCAGATCACAATGGAAACTTTCGGCCATTTTGCATCCACACGGAATGGCAGCTTTGAAAAGGCATCCTGGGCTGCGGTCAAAGCAGGCTTGGGGCGGCGATCGCGTGTCGTAAGTCCGAACTCCCAACCGGTAATTTCGCTTCCGCCCCGGTACCATTCATCGGTCCATGCGAACAGAAAAGTCCCCGCGCAGCCGCTTTTAAACACCGCGCGAATCTGCCAGCCCAGCGTGTTGGCCTGCTGGAATTCTCCTTTTGATAAACTGTCCAGCCCGATTTCGGCCAGCAGCAAAGGCTTGTCACCGGCAATATTATGCAGGCGGCTGATATACTTGCGCAGCTTATGCTTATCCTCGAGATAAACATTCATCGCCATGAAATCCAGGAAGGGCAGATACAAATATTCTGTGGTGGGATAATTGACATACGTAACCAGAGCCGCGGGATCAACTTCCTTCGCCACATTGTAAAGTTGTTTAAGAAACCTCTCAATGCGCCGATACCCGTACCACCGAACAATAGGGGCCGGAATTTCATTGCCTATGGCGAACGCCAGTAAAGCTGGGTGCCCGGCGCACTGCTGCACCCCCTTGCGCACACGCTCTATAATTGAATTCCGCGTTCTCGGATGATCGAGAAAGGCAATGTGCTGCTCCCATGGCAATCCCACAAATACATGCAGACCATGCCGTTGCGCCGTATCCAATAGCCAGCGCGGCGGAACCGTATATACCCGCACGGAGTTAATGCCGTGTTTCGCCATCATGGAAAAATCGGCGTCTACCTTTTCAGGGGTGTGATATTCACACCCGTCCGCCTCGGGGCAAAATGGCCCGTAGGTTACGCCTTTTATAAGAAATGGCTCGTCACCACAACACAAAAATTTTCCATGGACCGATAACCGCACGGTTGGCTCGTCCCTGGAATAAACCACCGGCGACGGCGTTATTATAGGAGGCGTTAAAGTTGTTTGGGTCATGAATGCACTTCTCCTCACCTCATCCCCAAGTTCAAGCAAACAATTATAGCATGTTTTATCGAATTGCCATAAGGCGTGCGATTTCCAGTGCCACACGCCGCGCCGCGGGCATTTGGTCTGAATAAGCGGCCATGGGGGCGGTGAGGGCCGCTAATTCCCGCGACATAGCTTTGCGCTTCTCGGGATTTGCCAATAAATCGCCGGCGGCGTCAATGACGGGCTGTACCGGGCCATAAAAAGGCATAAATTCCGGAACTATTTCGCGATCCGCCAGAATATTTACCAGACACAGGAACTTGCTCTGAATTAAAAACCGCCCCACCAAGTTCCACTTCCACCATGCCACACGATACAACACAACCATGGGCTTATGATGCCGCGCTATTTGCAGCGTCGCCGTTCCACTGCATGTAATAACCAAATCAGCCCAGCGAATAACGGCATCCGTCACACCAGTACGCACGTCAATTTTAGCGCCGTACCGCGGCAGAAAATTCCGGATTTGCCAAGCTCGGTCCGCATCGGCCGCCGCCGCTACTGCCGCCAAGCTTGGAAACTTACCACGCAGGGTAAGAAATGTTTCCAGCATCGGCGGTAAATTTGCGGCAATTTCCCCTTTGCGCGATCCCGGCAGCAATGCCAGGCGAAGCGGGGCATCGGGTAGTGGAGGTTTCACCAATTCCGGATCAGATTCAGGCCGATGGGCGGCCTGATCAAATAACGGATGCCCCACATAGACTGTATGCACACCTTGATGGCCAAAATAATGCTGCTCAAAGGGCAACACGCAACACAACGTGTCAACCGTTGCACGAACCACTTTGATGCGCCAAGGTGCCCAGGCCCAGAGTTGCGGGGCTACATAATAGCAGACCGGTACACCCAATTTTTGCCCCAACCGGGCGATACGCAAATTCACCGTGGGCGAATCAATGGGGATAATCACGTCGGGCTTAGCAAGCGCCAATTCCTTTTTCATCCGCTTCAGCAAATCCAACCAGTAACCGCCCTGGGCCAGCGCTCCCACGAGCATGGCTGAATTTTTGGTCGGGTCGGCAAATATGCGGCATCCGGCCTTCGCCATTTTTGGGCCGCCGATGCCGATAAACCGGGCTTTCGGAAATTCTCCGCGCAACGCCTCTATCAGTGCGGCTCCCAAGGCGTCGCCGCTGTGCTCCGCTGCAGAAAGAAAAAATATCGGCGAACTGATGACTTACGACTCCTTTACGCCATATTCATGGCGAACCTGCGGATAAGCCCGCGTTTCCACCGCCCGTACATACGCTCCGGCCGCTTCCGCCACCGCCGCAGGAACTGTGCCGAAGCGTTCCACAAACCGCGGCACTTTTTCCGTATAGCCCAGCATATCATGCAATACCAATACATGGCCATGGCAACTTGGCCCCGCCCCGCACCCCAGCACGGGACATCCTACCGCTTCGACAATCCGCCGACTCACGCGGTCCGGAATCGCTTCCAACAGCAGCATATCCGCCCCCGCCTGCACCATGGCCACACTTTCCCGCACCAACCGATCCGCATCCTGCTCGGTGCGACCCTGATAGCGATAGCCCCCCTGCTGCACAGCCCGTTGCGGCAAAAGCCCCAGATGCGCGCAAACCGGAATGCCAGCCATGGTCATCGCCCGCACGATGTTTTCATGCCGCAGATCGCATTCCAGCTTCACGCAATCCGCACCGGCCTCCGCCAGGAATCTTTTTCCATTGGATACAGATAATTCCTCGGTGGCATAGCTACCAAAAGGCATATCTCCCATCAGAAATACATCCGGCGCGCCGCGCCGCACGGCGCGGGTCAGCAAGACCATAAAATCCATGGTCGCGTAAATCGTGGAAGTTTCACCCAAGACCGTCGTCGCGGCGGAATCCCCCACCAGCAGCACCGGCACGCCGCAAGAGGCTAAAATTTTGGCGGTGGGAAAATCATAGCATGTCAGCATGGCAATCGGACGCTGCTCCTGCCGCATGGTTTTTAACGTGCCAAGCGTAATTTTACCAGCCGGTCGCTGTACCGGCATTTCCGCCGCCCGCTTGCCATCAACAGAAGTTACAGCCATAGGACAACTCTTTTCCTGACCCAATCTTCACAGGGCCATTATAACGAGTTACCCAGACTGTTATAGTACTAACTCCCTAACTAACTCCCTAACTTGCAACTCGCATTTTTGGGGCATCTCCTCTTTTTTCCCTCGCCTGTTCGGCAAGAGCCAGGCATGCTCTGTCACCCAGTGAAGCGCCTATGGCTTTCGTGGTATGACGCAGGGCCGCGGCCCGGCAAGCGAGATCCTGGTTGAAATCAATGATTTCCAACCCCAAATCCGCCGCCGCGATACGGGCTTCCGTCTGCGGCATACCCTTTTCCATGAGGTTGCCCAGTATTTCGCAATAATTCACCGCGGTTATCCATGATGGACATTGATCCAGCGCTTCGTCCATTACTTCAACGCCCCTTTCGCCTTGCATGTACGCCAAAGCCGCGGAGGCATCGATGATGTTCACCTTACTCACGCCGTGCATCCCGCTTCCGCTCGGCCATCAGTTCACCGCTGAGACTTGCTCCGCCGTGCAGGTAACGCCGCACCCGTCGGCGCGCCCGGTGTCGCGCGGCTCGCGGACTGATCAGCGTGGCATGATCCGCCTGGACATTCAAGACCACGCTGGTACCGATCCGCAGATCCAACTGTTTGCGGGCCCATGCCGGAATGATGATTCGGCCGCCCTGTTGTACTCGAAGGTTGATGGTTGCCGGTGCACTCATATCGCATTCCATTGATTATGTCATACTCAATGCAATGTGACATAATGCTTATGAAATGTCAATCCGGAATATCGCACTTGCCCGCAGGCCGCTTTGCCGGTCATCTGTTACAAAAAGCGAAGCTAGCGCGGAGAAATCTCGGCGCTAAGTTGAAAAGCGCCGCGTGGTAAACGCCGGAAAAAATTATAAGGATGTCCGGAAATTCCACCGGCGTCCGTTATCATACAGGGGGCGGCCATTTCGGATCGCTCCGCCGGAGGATACGCCAGTAATGCTCACGACGGACAAGCCATGCACGCAGGTGAAAGATTCGCCCGAGGCGGACGCATTTGCCATGGTGGTCCAAGATCATATTGGGTGGGTATATTCCTGTGCTCGGCGACAACTGGGAGATGCGAGCTTGGCCGACGATGCGGTCCAGGCGGTTTTCATGGCCCTTTGGCAAAAGCGCAAACACCTGGCTACGGATGCCAAACCAATAGGCGGGTGGTTGCTGCGAGCCACCCGCTACGCCTGCAACGATTTACGAAAAATCAACCGCAGACGGGACCATCATGAGCGAAAGGCGGCGGCCATGCGAAGTGAAGAAACGCGATCCTCCGATGAAGCGACGGAATCTAAAACCGAGCAACTCTTGGCCCTGGACGCTGCCATGCAGAAACTTTCCACCGCCGAGCGTGACATTCTGGTAGCGCGATTCTTCCAAAGTCACACCGCCCGTGAAGTATCAGAGCACTGGCAAATATCCGAAGCGGCGGCAGAAAAGCGCACCAGCCGGGCGGTAGAGAAATTACGCCAGATCATGGCCCGCAAAAAGTTCTCCATGGACAACCTGGCGATAGCCAGCCTGCTGACCAGCAGTGCCGGAACCGCACCCAGCGGACTGTTAGGAACAGTGTTACAAGGCATCACAGGCAACGCCCCCATCAGCTTGACCGCAGTTCATGCCGCTCGCAGCATCGCCTTCCACACCGCCCACGTCCCGGCCATCGCCACCGCGGCAGTTGTGGCATTCGCCGTTGGCGTTGCAGCCATCGTGCCAGTGGCACTGACAGCCCAGCACGGATCGAAAAAAATATCTCCCGCAGTAACGATCTCCGCACCGCAAGCCGTGGCTGCTAACTCCCCTGTCGCGGGAAAAGGCATATTGACCTGCGTGGCGTATGAGATGCTGGTGCAAAAAGATTTTGCATGGGCGATTAAAACCGGCGGTAAGTTAATATCCGGCAAACCGGGGGGCGTACAGGCTTACGATATTTCCGCACGGGTGGTACGGGCGCTGGCGCGGGCACAATCGACTGGAGGACGAATTGTCTTGGGTTCACGCCTGAACTGGCTTTCAAGGCCGCTGCCGATTCAATTAGGCAGAAGCAATTATGCCCCGGCACCAGCATACCAGACGCCAGTCGGCTTTAACCTGCGCCACACGTTGCTAAGAAAAAAGGTGCTGGCACAAATATTTATGCAAACGGACCTTCAATGGCATGAGCGAACCTATCGCAATGCCCTGCACCTTGGCGTCAAATTCACTCGCAGGTCCAACATTGTCTACTCGTACAACGTTCCGATTGCCGGCGCCAGCCTGCCCTATGTTTTCATGGGCAACCTGAGCATCCAGCCAGGCCGTGCGGTCGTGCTGGTGCGGCGCGTAATGAACTTTCAGGGGACGCGATGGTACAGTGCGGTCGTGTTTGATGTGCACCGGTATCCGTACCGCCTGCTGCCGGAGATATATAGCCTCACCAATGTTGTGCGCTATATTAAACAGGGGCCGTCGGGGATTAAGCTGATCGCCGCAGTTGCCGCCGCATGGGGCCGCTACAGAGCGACCCATCCGGCGAGGGTGCCGTCTGGGGGTGCGAGATGGACAAAGTACCTTCCGGACGGCGCGACAGCGAGCCTTCAAAAGATATCCACTGGCGCATGGCCGCTGTGTACGTGGAGCCCGGTTGGGGAACCTTCTGGCGAGGCCGACACATTTTGGCTTGGCCATCCGATCGATGGCGTGGGCGCAGGTCATGTATCCGTCCTGTTCAGACTGGAACTTCCAGCCGACGAAGTGGGGGTCGCCCCCGGCGTTCACGGCAGACCGAAGAACATGTTCACGTACGACTGGGCTGGCGGCCACGCGCAGGCAAATACCAGTTGGGTTGGGCTGGATTCGGGACCTTGGAAAATTATTGGAACCGCCAAGCCTACGCTCGACCCTAATCGGAAGTGGTTTTTTACCTACCGGGGATATCAATTTGATGCCTATGCGATCAGCATCCAGTCCGCCAACCCGGCTGATCATATGCCAGGCCAAATCTGTGTTGATATTTTCGTTTCCCGGCGCAGAACACGCAATTTGGCTGATCTGGCCATCGCGGTGGGAGCGGTAAACCAGCGTGGCCAATTGGTGTCTCCGCATCCCGGACGGGTGGCCTATTATTGGGGATTTTCACGGTTTCAGACATCCCGCGCCGAGGCCACCAACGAATACGCGGACGGCGAAACTATCGCAATTTCCCCAGAGAATGTAAAACGTTACGTCTGGATCACCCGGCCGCGGCATTGGGTCACGTTCCACGGTTTTGCGTTGCAGCCTTCACCCTTGCCCAGCACCGTTTATGCCTTGGAACAACGGCAGAGTCCCATTATGAAAAAGGCCGTGGGCACCGCAAAGCCGGTCAGAACGATCGCGGCGAACCAGAGAACGCCCGCCGGACTTATGGTGCTGTTGGGCCATACGATGCGCAGCGGAAATCCCGCAGATTTTCAAGACTTGGCCTACGCGCCAACCCCCGCGGAGCGGCATTTGCTGGTGACCGCATCTAAGCGTACGGCTGCCCAAAATGCGTACGGTCTGTGGGCGGCGGCCAGAAAGCGATTTGGCATTGCCCAGATGCGCAGGGCCGGCCTGGGCAATTTCATCAGGAAACCCTTTACTCCCGCTTTTCCGGAGCATTGGAAAATCAAGGGCGCTTACGCAACACCGATAATGCCTCTGCGTGCCGGCGCAAGTTGGCCGGCAAAGGGCCAGCCGCTTCATGCGTTGATAAGGAAAAACGGGCAGTGGTATCTGGACCTCGATATAACCAATGCACAACTGATCAGTTTGGAAAAAATAATGGCCCGCGGCCAAGCACACGTTGCACCCCGGAGACAAGCCTACCGCGCCGTCATGCCGCAACTGCAAGCGGGAAAAATCAAGGATGCCTACGCCCTGCGCGACGCCCTTAACGCCGCTCTGAAACACTTCGCCAAGCCACCCCAATAATCCCACCTCACCCCGCGAAGCCACCGAACCAATCCCCCCTCCTATCCGCGTTATCCGCGTAATCCGCGGTTACCTCCCGTCGTGATCACACGAAAAGGTGTCAGGTACCTTTTCGGTGGGATTTCTTTTGCGTTTGACACCCCACTAGACTAGTGTTATAGTACTATAGTCAGTATGAGCTTGTCCGCGTAATAGCGGGGCGATTATGCGGACAGGCTCCAGGAGTGTCATCCATGCGGCTTCGAATTGAGCCTTCATCAGGCGTGCCCATCAGTCGGCAGATCGCGGATCAAATCCGCTCGCAATGCGCAGCGCGTGCCTTAAAACCCGGAGATCGCGTGCCCAGCGTGCGGGAACTGGCCCGCGAACTGGCCGTGAATCAGAACACTGTTCTGCATGTCTATGAACGCCTGACGGCCGAGGGCTGGTTGGAAACCCGCCAGGGCAGCGGGACCTTCGTCAAGGTCAATCCCGGCGCGCGGGCGCATAAAAACGCTCAGACCCAATCCCTGCTGGCACAGCTGCGCCAAGCGGTTCAACAGGCCCGGTTGCTGGGAATCACTTCAGAAGAATTACATGAGATGCTTTCCGCATCCATGAACTTGGAAACTGAATCGGATACTCAAGTTGAAAGGAGAACCTTATGACCCCCGCGATCAGTATTACCAATCTGACCAAAAGCTTTGGCTCCAAGTCGGCACTGCGAGGAGTGAATCTGGAAATCCCGGCAGGTGCTACCGTGGGATTGCTGGGAGCCAACGGAGCCGGCAAAACCACGCTGATAAAATGCGCGTTAGGGTTGCTGCGGCCCACGTCCGGGCAGTGTGCGTTGCTAGGCGAATCCGCATGGTCACTTTCCGCCGGGGCCAAGGCTCGTCTGGGCTATGTGCCGCAGGTGATAAGCTTATATCCGTGGATGCGTGTGCGGGAATTGCTTCAATATACCGCGTCATTTTATGCGACATGGAATGCCCAACTCACCGATCGGCTGGTACAGGAATGGGATATTCCCCTGGACGACCGGGTGCGGGGATTATCGGTGGGACAGAAACAGAAATTGGCAATTCTTACCGCCGTGGCATATCAACCAGATCTGCTGATCCTGGATGAACCCGCGGCCAGCCTGGATCCGCAGGCCCGCCGGCAATTTCTGCAACTGCTGGTGGAACTCACTGAACCGCAACAGCGCACGGTCTTATTTTCCACGCATATTATGTCCGATCTGGAACGCGTTGCGGATTATGTGGCAATAATGCAGAAAGGCCAAATCATTTACTTCGGTTCACTGGAAGACCTCAAGGATCGCACCCACTTGAGTCTGGAAGACGCCTTCCTGCAAATGCAACAGGGGGTGGCCAATGGCTAATCGCTATACCGAAGTTTTGATGACATACGTGCGCCGTCCATTTTCGTCGTGGCAGGCGGCAGTGGTGTCGCTGGGAGGTGCTCTTTGGGTCGGTCTATCATGTCTGCCGGGCCACTCACAGCTGTTCTCGTGGTTGTTTGGGGAGTGCTTTATTGGCGGTTCACTTTGGAGCCAGTTCAGGGAGCAGATGGCCACGTGGCGGCGCTTGGTCGCCCCGAAATATACTGCCCCGCAGATTTTGGTGTTTGGGCTTCTCGCTCTGGCTGTTGTTTTCACTATGCCGTTGCCAGCCACCATCTTACAGAACCGGCCTTACCTTGCTCCCCTATCAGTATCAATATTAATGTTCGGCTCCATCGGCATCGCTGTTGCGATGCCGAGCATTATTTTATTGGCTGCGGGCGCGGTCGCATTTTTCCTATTTTCCTTGAACCAGTTTGGCATCCAGCAGGCGTTGATTGCTACCCTATCCGGTGAGTACCACATCCTCACATGGTGGCTTTTGGTGTTCGGCACTGTGTTCACAGTCTCGGCGGTCACCCGAGTGGCTTACCTGGCGGAAGGGGGTCTAGGGTATGCAGCACCGCTTGAATTCACGGCCATGAGTAGATGGTTACGCAGGCACCGACGCACTACGGCCTCCGAGTCTCCGCCTTCTCAGAGCGACGCATCGCTGTCCTATAGCGCGGCTGCAATGCCCGGCCGAATACGATGGCGCAGGACCCGGTTCTTTCGACTCGGAATGTCGCTGTCAATGCTCCCTTTCCTTCTGATACCCGTTTGCGTTATCGGCCTTACGCAGCACCCAAGCCAGCTTGATGTCGTTGTGGGGTCCCAATACATGCTGCCATTTTTGGCATTATTCCCGGCAATATCCCTTGCGGGGCGATGTATCGCAAATTTCCGCTTTCTTGCAACGGAGTCATTGCGCCCGGCAACGCGGAGCGCGTTTATCAAGGGATTCGCCGCAAGCTTTTTCCTCAACGGGTTTAAGGCCTTCGTGGTCTCCTCGACCATATTTCTGGTTGCAGTCTACCTCGCTGGCGGTGGCCTTGTTGGCGCGCTGCTATTGGTTCCATTTATCATTTCCATCATGTTGGCACAGCCACTGATTCTCGCGTTGGTTTGGTGGCTTGCGCAATACCGAAGCGCGGCTACGTTGGTAGTAGCCCTGAGCATGCCGATGGGGATCGGCCCAGTTTTGTTCCCGGACGCCAATTATTGGGGCTTCCTGGCCGGAGGTGCGGTTTGCATGTTTCTGAGCTTGATTCTAATTCCTTTCGTTTATCGGCGATGGATGAAAATGGAGATGGGGTGACGCAATGTTTCGCCGAGCCGAAAATTTGCAGGGGGTGGCCAATGAGTAATCCCTATCAGCGCTGAAGGATTAGTTTTGCGGCCAGTGTTTTGTTTGCGCATGCGTAAGCACTTCGCGCTGGTTGTATATTTTTTTCAGCAGGCTGGGGCTTTCATAATGCGGGCGTACGCGGCCGACCCAACTGACTTCATAATCCCAATACACACCAAAGTGAAACGCTCTTTTCGCATTCACCACCCCGCCAAATTCAGCCATGGCAATTAATTTATTGGGAAAGTGCCTGCGGCAATTCTGCCACAGGTTGCTTAGCGGATCATTCGTGTTGGCGGGGTACTGATCCACGCCGACAATATCAACATATTTATTTCCCGGATACCACGCCGCGGTGCCGGAAGTGGTATACACCCATATCAAGTTATGCAGATGAAAGTGATGCGTAAAGCGATGATACATGAGCCGCCAAAGCTGCTTAAATGGCCCCGGCCCGTGTGCTCCCCACCAGAACCAGCCGCCCGATGCTTCATGCAAAGGCCGCCAGAGAATTGGAATGTCGGCGCGATTGAATTTCTCGAGCTGTTTGGCAATGGCATCCATATTACTGATCATCAGATGATAGTTTTTACTCTGCGGATGACCCAGCACTTTGGCAAGATTAAACTTGGTGGATTTGGTGTAAAAACCCGACCACCAATGGGATTGCACGGTTTTCCCCTGGGCGTTGACATAACTGTGATCAATGAGTTGGGCCGGGGCATTCCAGTGCCATGAGACCGTCAGGATATACCCGTCCCTTGCGTCTCTGATAAGTTTCTGCACCTCATGATGCGGATTAGCCCCGTGCTCCAGGCGCGTCGGCGAGTAGTCAATGAGATCACCCCCGATAATTGAAGGGGAGTGGCCCGAGACCTGATGCACATAATTGGCATCCGCCCGCGTGTATACGCCTGTCAACATGCGGCGGCCATATACTTCAACCAGATGGCTCATCAGAGATCGGGCCTGCGGTGTGGCCTGTGGATCGCTTAGGTGAGCACTTGGCCGCATCGGCGGCGGCGCAGATTGCGCGGGAATAAACGTGATGGAATCGATGCTGAAATATCCCCATCCTCGGCCGATGGAAACGACATTTTTGCCCGTCTTAAGTTCCACCAGGCCGACGTCAAAATTAGAAAAATGATTCGGTGCCGTTGGAAACATGCTGGAGTATTGGCTGCCATTGACGGCCAGGGCAAAGCCTTTGGGGCCGGGGGAACTGTAGCGAATGATCGCGTCATAAAGCCCGGATGCGGGAATGTGAAATGTCACGATCAGCAGATTACCCGGTTTGGTAAACCCCGTCACATAGCCACTGCCCTTAAACCCCGGAATAGTTTTAGCGACGGTCAAGCCCACAAGCTTCCCATGCTCCGCAAGTTGCGAAATAATCGGCACGCCGGCCTGCACCGGTGATAATATCAGTGTCAGCAGCAGCAACGCCGGTGCAAGGGAAATCCACCGCGTTAATTTGCGTCCATAAGCGGGCGCAGGCCCCCGCTTTCGGCAGGTGCGAACCGGGCCATGCACCTTGAGCATACGATGAAATATTTGCATGTATCTTTTCCCTGAACCCATAAAATCGATAACCAATTGCCTGCCTGCCAGACATCCACAAACAATAACGCGCAACATTTGCGCCGCAAGGATGCGGAGCGCAAAAATATTTATCATGAACGCAAATTAGATTCTTCGCGTTTGGCACCCTTTTGGAGCAGTTTTTTTTATGCGGGGGGCAGGCTATAATTTATTTATGGCCACGCTCGCGGTGAGCACGCCGGACCCAGCAGGCCGAGAATCGTCTTAGATAGTTCCGGATGTGAGGGGGAGCGAGTGGGGTGGATTTTCCAGGAAGCATCTGATCGTGAAAATGCGATACGAAGCCCGATTAATAAATCTGGTGCATTTTAATGCACGCTTGCTGGCCTTTCTCGCCATCCTGATGGCCGGCTGCCAACAAAACGCACCGTTGCGTCCCAACATCGGTCCAGCCACTACCTTTAATTCAAACGTCGAATTCGGCACCCCCTTAACCGGCCCGCGTAAGAGTGCCAGCCTGTTAAATGATGCACCTGCCTATATTGTGCAGGCTCGATTTTGGCAGCTCTATTATTTCCCGCGCGTTGCGTTGCCCTCCCTGGCCGCCCAGAGCACCCTGATGATTAATAACGCCGCGCGCCGCCCAACAATGGCCTACCCCGCCCTGAGCGCCGGTGCCCGATTCGGCATCGTTAAAAGCCGCCCCGCGTTTCAGACAATACTGCACGCTCCCGCGTTGAAGGCGATTTCTTGTGGACAGGATTCCGCGGCAGTATGGCCGGGAATGGCTGTGGCCATGCGGCTGACCGATTCATCCGGGCTGGCAATCAATGGCACAATACTACGCCAGCGGGTGGCTTTGTGGGTGTGGCAGCCCCAGGCAGCGCCGCGGAAAGTCGGCTTCGCTTTTGAATTCAAGCAATTAAGTGCCACCACTACTGTGCCCACGCTTCTCCGGCAACTTCAGGTTTTACGGACGCGGAAATTAGCTCGTACCACGACCTATGGCGCAATCATGCCCTTCCGCTTTCTCGACGGCGACAGTCAAGCCGTAGCCATGCTGATCACCATTTCGCCCTGGACCAATACACCGGCGAATCAGTTGATCGCCAAAAACAGTCGACAAATCGTTATGACCACCCGGGATTTCCATCCGCCCAAAGAACTGCTAAACCGCCCGGACCTGATAGCAGCCATTGATCATCTCGGTAAACTGGGAGTAAGAAGGGCATCGCTGGTTTATCTGGCAGGACAGACGGGAGCACACCTGACCCAGGATGTTGCCGCGGTCGCGCAAACGCCGGTGCTTGGTGCGCTGGTGAAGGATGTGGCCGCCAATACCATCGATGCGCAAACCTTGACCGTCACACACCTCGGATGGGTATTGGATAAAACCACTTATCGGCTGCTTTATGACATGCAGAAAACAAAACATATACCGCAACAACTCCGAGTAGCGATGGCCTTGCATCTTGGTGAAGCCGCCTGGCACGCTTCCTCTCTGGATGAAATCTCCCGGAACCTGGCTTCACGCCAGGATTATCGACTGCGGGTTATCAAAGAGAACCTCATCTACCTGGAAGACACGTCACCGGCTGACCGCCTTACCGCATATGACTGGTTGCAAACCCACCATCTGGCCCCGCCGAATTACAACCCCTTGGCGGGTCATCAAGCCCGTAATGCCGCATTGAATCAAGCCGATAATAATCCCGCGTATATGCGGAGGATCCAGCAGTGACCGATACGCCCAACCCCATCGCACCACCCAAGCCGGAGGCAACCCGGTCCGGGCGATCGGCCCGCTTGGCGACCTATCGCCGTCGCAGTGTGTGGGTGATTTTCATTATCGCCGGCCTGCTATTGCTGCTGCGCATTGCCCTGATATTTATTTTCCCCATGGTGCTGGAGCATGTACTGGCCTATTACGGCCTCACCGCCAACTACAAGGATATTAAGCTGGACGTTCTCGGCGGCGATGCTGAAATATGGGGCATGAAGATACGCCCCATCAACGGCGGCCCGAATGTCATGGATGTTCAATACTGTCATGGCAATATCTCGACACCTAATTTGTTTCGCGGCCAGTTGTATGTCCGTCGGGCCGTGGCCGACGGTGCGGACCTGTTTTTCCGGCGCTCCACCAACGGGAATTGTCCCTTGCTGAACGCTCTTTTGTCACATTCACACAACACCACATCCCGGAGAAATCTAAAGCAATCCATCAGTCTGGCCGCGCCCCTGCGTGTGGAAGCGTTCCGGCTGGAACATCTGCAATTGCACGTAGTAGATCAAAGCGTGAAGCCGGCGGTGCATTTAGGTGTTACCGTGAATGTACGAGTTTCCCACTTGGGCCGGCAGCATGGCGCGACGGCCTTTCGCCTTGATTTATGGTCCTCCACGATGGTAGATGTGCTGCATATTGAAGGATCATTAACCACAGGCCCCAGCGCCTTGCTGGCCAAGGCACGCATCCTCATGCGCGGATTACACCTGCAACCCACTGCAGGTTATCTAAGAAAAATGGGCGTCAGGCCCGGGCCGGAGGGGCTTTCATTAAGCGCCAACAGCACGCTGGCACTCCATGTCATCAAAAATAAAACTACCGCCTCCGAGGCGCTTACGGCCTTATTTACATTGCAACATTTTATTCTCAGTTCCGGCAACCGTCCCGCACTGGGAATTGATAACCTGACCGCCAAAGGGCGATTGGCCGGCCATCTCGTGGATGTTCAGACGCTATCGATCCACGGGGTCACCCTTAACGCAGGACGGGATAAAACCGGGCTGTTTCACTTCGCCGGGCTGGACATACTGCGGAAAATGGTCAGCGCCGGTACACTCCGCGCGCCGGTGTCCACACTTCATCAACCGGCCCTCCCCGTTGCCATCCGACTGCCGGGAGTGCGCAAAGTTTACGTTAAAAACGCCGGCAGCTATACCTATTCGATGGATCGTTTGAAATTATATAATGTGAAGACCGTATTCCGTGATGCCGATGTCAGGCCACACGCCCGGCTGGAGCTTACGCTGGATACCTTTGACGCAGTAAGCAGCGGCGGCCTGCCGGGCACTCCGGGGCAGAAATTGACCATTTCCGGAACGGGTACGGCACCCGGTATTGCCGGCGCACTGGCCATCTCGGGCAACATGCAGCCGTTCGCTAAAATCCGTACTCTCACGTTGCATCTCTCCGCTTCTAAGATTACCGCTGCGGCACTAAATCCCTACCTGTTGGCCGCCGGATTAAAAAGTGAACTAAAATCCGCGCGTGTGAATGTAAATGTTTCCGGCACCATGACGCAACTGGCCGATGGTGCAATTGCCGCCAGCGCGCATCTGGATGATCTGACCTACCGCGACGGCAAGGCACCGCTCTGCGATTTTAAGCATATCGATGCCGACAAAGTCAGCGTCGATCCCGCTACCGGCAGACTGGAAATCGGATCATTAAATATTGTCGGGCCGAGCTGTAATCTCGTCCGGGAAACGTCGGGGCATTTTGCAGTTTTGGGAATGCAAATATTGGGCAAACACGCCCCGGTGCTCTCTGCGCCGGCACTTTCCCCGCCACTTATTAAGCAGACCAGAACCATCAACACGGCCATTCCGCCGACCGCTTTTCTGACGCGTACCCCTGCACCTTATATTCCTCCGCGATTTCAGATTGACCACTTTAGTTGGTCGGGAATTCGCGTCGGCTTTGATGACCGGAAAACCAGGCCCGCAACCCACGTCATGATCAGCCATGCCGGTCTGGTTCTTAATAATTTTATTCTCGATCTTTCCGGCAAATCCGCGGCTCGGAAAGTCGGCACCGTCCGGGCCTGGTTGCAGGCACCCGGAGTTATCCTCCGAACCGATGTGCACGGCACGCTAAATCCGGGCAAAAATACGATGCAAACATCCCTCCACTTTTTAAGCACCGGTATTGATTTACGGCTCCTTGCGCCGTACGTGAAGCCGCTGGGAATCAAGCCAGTGCTGGACCATGGTACATTCAGCGGCAACTTGGCGGCCCATTTAGCCCTGCACGGGAGAACGCTGGCCGGAGGCGTTCAGTTGACCGATATCCAGTTGCGACAAGGCACCGACTCTCTAGCCGCGCTCAAATCATTTAGACTCTCCCGTAGCGCCGCCAGCCGAGGCAAACTCGATGTGCAAAGCCTACTGATTCAGGCGCCCTATCTACAAATAACCCGGTTGACCAATGGCAACCTGATGCTTTGTGGCATGGAGTTATTGCAAAAGGTAGCGGCCAACCGCAAAGCCGCCGCAATTCCCGCACGCGCGGCGGCAAGTCCATTTCGGACCACGGTGAATAAAATCTCACTTTCCCACGCCATCCTGCAATGGACGGATTTGCAAACCCCCCGCCCGGTACACGTGCGACTCCACGCCAATGCCACAGTTACCAACGCTTTTTTTGGCCATCACCGTCCCCCCGCAGGCACACTGCAAGCAGTCCTTTCTGCCAGGGGGTTGGCGGACCAGATGGCCATTCATGGGTCATTTTCCGTGCCCCTCAATGCGCTTGAAGCAAATATAAATCTGCAAGCCACCGGCCTTCACGGGAATGTTATCAATGCCTTCCTTCCGCGGGGCATCGCTTTTATTCCCAAAGGCGAGCATCTTATAACATCATTAGATATTCACCTGTCTCATTTACCAGATGGCTCGGCCGTGGGAAACATGGGCATCAGCAACTTGAATATTACCCGCCCCGGAGGAGGCTCGAAACCTCACTATTTGCTCCGCTTGCCGCGTGCGGCAGTAAATTTCAGGCGCTTTAATTTACAGCGGCGCGTGCTGGCAATTAATTCCATTAACGCTGATCTCAAGAGCATTCACATTGACCGCCGCCGAGGGGGCTGGTCAATATGTGGAATCCATATCGGACAATACCTGCATGCCAAACCTTCATCGACGTTAAGAGCACGCGCCACGCCAGTGACGCCGGGAACGTTTTCCTTTTTACCCAGGCAACTGCCTCTTGTTACCTTAACGCACTTACATCTGCACGCGGCGGATATTTTGCTAACCGGCGTCCTGCCCGGGCAACATGCGATCACCCTCAGCGGACTGGATCTGCAAAACACGACGCCCATACGTTGTCTGGGCACCGCCCCCGCGCGACAGCCCCCTATCGCATTGCAACTGACTGGCACGGCCAACAACTTGGCAGGGCATGTTAATATGGCGTTTAATCTCAAGCCCTTTGCCAATCATCCTCGTGGGAAAGTTCACATTCTGGTCCAAGCTATCCGAGGTGCCGGGATCGCCAGATTGCTTCCCGCAGTAGCTACATATTTTGATGCCACTGCTTTAACGCAGGGTGAATTTGTTGCCGATGCATCCGCCGCCCTTCAAATATCCCGGCGATCCCCCATTGATTTCAACCTCGGCCAAGGCTTTGCGGCAACCGTAAAGGTCTCCCATGCCGCATTCCGTGCCCGACCGCATGGGCCAATTCTGGCGGGTGTGGCCGCAATGGACTTCAATAAAGTGGATGTGGTGCCCTCGCACCCCGCCGTCACCATCGCCCTGTTGAATATCCGTACGCCCAGCTTCCGTATCACCCGCGACGCCGCCGGTTTCCATATTCTCGGCATGCTTCTGAAATCAGCCCCGCACGCTCCCAAGGGCACTGCTCGAAAATCGGTCTCCCCAGCGCCGGGCAAGGCAAAAATTAAAATCACCGTTAAAGCGATAAAGGTTGATACAGTTGGCGCTGCCAAGCCGCCTGCCACCAAGGCGATAATGCGCCGTAAGGTGACAAACCTTGCAAAAGTTGTGAAGCGTTCGATTAAGAAAATTGCCGCCGTGCAGCCCCCCACTACGCGCGCCATAATGAACAATCCGCATTTTCCTGCGATTCTGGTCAAGCGGCTGATCATCAGTGGCGTTAATGGGCAGTATATTGATCGCACCACCATACCAAATATTGTTATTCCTTTGACCGGACTTGAAGCGCAGGTGCGGAATCTGGGCACGGTTCCTTTGATGCGGCATATTCCGATCCGCTTCAATGTCATTGCGTATGCGGGAGCCGTCAGCACGCTTCCGCCGCTTCCCGTTGTGGCCAGGCTTCCTGCCGAAGTTGCAGCCCGCCGTTCGCGGGGCACCATGATTGGTAAACCCGCCATCCACAATGTGACGGTGCCGAAACAGTCGCTTTTCTCCCAGTTCGCTGCCAATGGCGATGTGTATTTGTACCCGCATGTACAAGGATGGAGCACGTCATCGGTTAATGGCCTTTATTTGGCGGAGCTGGAACCCCTGGCCAAAGAATTTGACATCACCCTTGCGGGCGGCACTTTCAACAGTTCCAGCGATATTCGCTTCCACGCCAACAATCACATTGATCTGCATACCAAACTGGTATTCTCCAATCTCAATATTTCCGAGCCGCCCCACGGGCCGCTGGCAAAACTTCTAAATCTCCCAACCCCCTTGAATGTCGCCATTGCCGCCATTGAGTCCCCGGATGGCTCAATTACCATTCCCCTTTCCGTGCCCATTCATGGCCGCCGCTTTTCACGTTCCGCAATCAGTGGGCAAGTTTTTACGGATATGGCGCAAGTCGTCGCGGTGGGCCTCGCCAGTTCCCCCCTGAAACTTGCCAACGGCTTGGCGGGCCTGTTTGGTTCCACTAAAGTGAAGCTGGTTAAAAAGCCCCCGATAAACCTCGCATTTGCTCCCGGTTCCACCACTCTGACTTTACAGGATTGGCGATCGCTGCAAGCTTTAGGGCGGCAGTTGCAACAACACGCCTCCCTGCAAGTCATCGTGCAGCAACACATTTCCACTGCGGACCTTGCCGTAGCCGCTATGCGTGCCAACCCCACGCATAGCCAATGCCTTCAATTGATTGTCGCCCTGCAAGCCCGGAAGAATCGCCTGTTGGTTCAACGGCACAAGGAGCTTGGCACGCTGCGCGGCGACTTGGCAATTCGGCTTTCCCACACCGCCATTAACGCTGGTACCGCCCGCTTGGCCAGCCTCGATTCGCAAATCGCCCATGCCCAGATGTCCATCAATTATCTTGCCAATATGCTCGCCCGCGGTGCCGACCGCGATGCCGCACGCCGCACCCGCGGCACCATGATGACCATCGCCCGACAGCGCCTGTCAGAAATTAAAAAAGCCTTGTTCACTCTGGGCTTTGCCCATCCCAAGCGGCGTGTACATATTATATTTCCTCAATATACGGCCGTTAAATCGCCCCGAGGCGGCAATGCCGTATTAACCCTGGTCCAGACCAAGTAGCGGTAATGCAGGACGCCCGCATAGGATTATTCATCGCCGGAAGGGCCATACATGCCCGGAACAGGAATATCGTTCAGACGCAGATATACGCATAGATGTGCGCGGTGGTGAATCATGTGGTTGAAGACAAAACTGCGAATTACCATCTTGCGAGGCATGGACACCATGGGAGCACCCGCTTTAAGAAGCGTCCAGGTTTCATTGATCCGTTGATCGTCACAGGTTGCCAGTGCCTTCCGGGACGCAGTGACGTTATGATCAAACCGCTCGAGAATTTCCCGCCGGCTGGCAAGGGCCGGGACCTGATAGGGTTGCCCGCCGACTGGAGCAATATCCAAAGAGGGCAGTGTTATTACCGCTGCAATCCAGTTGACCATATCCACCACATGATTGGCATTCCAACCAATCGTGTGTGATTTGCTATGAGGCTTCCAATCCAGCTTGTCATCAGGAAGTCGTTCCAGTACCTTGCGTGTATTGGCCATTTCCTGGTCAAATTCCGGTAGAAGAGATTCGGCGTATGACATGAGAGTCTCCATAAAGGTGACAACGATAGCTGAAAATCCACGATAAACAAGGTCTACTGTTAGTTGAGCCACTGTTACTTGGCGTCCAACCCACTGCTCATTGTCGCCGCCTTCATATCTGCGTCGAGCCGTTCCAGACACT
>JAJZGH010000262.1 GCA_021798635.1 Planctomycetota bacterium
CGGCCCTGACATTTGAACTGGTGCCGGAGCCGTAATCCGCCATGTCAGAGCAAGAGCACTTCGTTACCCCTTGGTTACACCGGCTGGAATCTACCAATGCAACGTAAAGATATTGAAGAAATACTCGCTGCCGCCGGCACGCGGCCCACGCGCCGTCTTGGTCAGCACTTTATGATGGACCAGCGCATACTGGACCAGATCATCGCGGCCGCCGCACTTGACTGCCAGGATATTATTCTGGAAGTAGGGCCGGGACCGGGGAACCTGACCTCCCGATTATCGCCGCTGGTTCAAGCGGTTCTGGCGGTGGATCTGGACGCATCGCTGCTGGCCGCAGCCTCACGTTATTGGGAAAAATTATCCAATGTGCAATGGATGACCGCTGACGTGCTGGCCGGCAAGCATTGTCTCAATGCTTTGGTAATTCAGGCGTTGCTGGCATTAAAGCCGGCGGGTTCCACCGGTTCCGTGAAACTGGTGTCCAATTTGCCTTATAATGTCGCCAGTCCTTTGATTATTGATATTCTGGCGGCCCAGTGTGCCGGAAGTTCACAGCCCTTGGATCCTCCGTCGGTGTGCTTTGAACGCCTGGTTTTTACCGTGCAGTGGGAAGTGGGACAGCGGATGCGGGCGTTGCCCAATACGGAACACTACGGATCACTGTCCGTATTGATCGCATTAATGGCCGATGTGGAAGTTTTAGCCGGTATTGCACCCGGAGCATTCTGGCCGCCGCCAAAAGTAAAATCGGCACTGGTGCGCGTAGTTCCGCGTGCTGAGAAATTCACTCGTATCAGAGATGTGCAACGATTACAGAGCACGGTATCCAATCTGTTTTCGCATCGGCGGCAAAATATCAGCAATGCCATTCGGCATTCCTTTGAAGTACCTGTGGCAGCGCAGGTGCTGGAAAAAGTCCGGGCGATAAACATGGATCCGACCCGCCGCGCGGAGACTCTGGCACCTGAAGAATTTCTGCGGCTTTCCGAATGCTGGCCCCGGTGATATTGTAAATAGCAACCTGTGAGTGAACCTATGAATGAATATATTGTACTTAATGGCCAGATTACACCGGTAGAAGATGCCGGAATTTCTTCTTTCGATGCGGGCTTACTTCACGGGGCAGGCATTTTTGAAACGCTCCACGTGCTGAACGGCATGCCGTTAAACCTTGCCGATCATCTGCAACGGCTAAGCGAAAGTGGCCAATGCTTTGGCATGGATATTCAACTTGATCCCACTGTTGTCACGGGCTGGCTGTCGGATTTGCTGGAACTGCATTGCCTTCGCGACGCCCGGGCACGGCTTACCGTTACCCGCGGAGATACCCGCCAAACTGCCGAACAACAATTCACCATCGCGCTAAGCGCGGTTCCCTTTGAACCGTATGCCCCGGCATTGTATGAAAACGGCATGGCTGTGATTGTTTCCCAATATGCGCAAAATCCCATGGGACCGCTTACGGGGCATAAGACAACCAGCTACATGGACCGACTTCTGGCTTTGCGGGAGGCCCGCTCGCTTCATGCCGGGGAGGCTCTCTGGTTTACCGGCGCTGATAAAATTTTAGCCGAGGCCTGCGTAAGCAATATTTTTATTGGTTTTTCCGATGGGACGCTTGCCACGCCCCCCAGTCGATTTCCCGTACCGTCGCCTCTGCCGAATAATGGTCATACCGCTGGTTTTACACCGCGTCTGGCGCTGCCGGGAATAACCCGCAAGCACATTCTGCGCCTGTGCACCGATAACCGCATTCCCGCGGTGGAAAAAATGATGACCATCCATGATGTTCTTTCCGCACGGGAAATTTTTCTAACCAATGCCATCATGGGTGTGATGCCTGTAACGCATGTTGAGGGCCACACGGTTGGCGACGGGAAACCCGGACCGCTGACGCAGCGTCTGGCCGGCTTGTACAACGCATTCATTCAGGAGCAGAGTCATGGCACAGCGCATTAAATCCTCTAAAACCAGGAAAAAAGTGCCGCGTCCGCCCACGCGTTTGGTGTCAGCAAAGTCCGATGCTCCCAACCGCATAGGCACCCTGCAAATCATTCTGGATTATCTTAACGCCGTTCTTCCACTTCATTTCGCGGAACCATGGGACAAGGTCGGGCTGCTGGCAGGCCCGCGATCGGATATCTGCAATCGCCAGAAGATTCGACGTATTCTTATCGCCCTGGATTTAACTCCGGCCGTGCGGGATCAATGCGTGGCACAAAAAGTTGACCTGCTGATCTGTTATCATCCCCCAATTTTCAAAGCGCTTGATCGGCTATGTGTTCTGGGGGATACCCCGGCTGATCTGGCCGTGGAATTAGCCCAAAATAAAATTTGGATTTACAGCCCGCACACCGCTCTGGATGTCGCCGATGGCGGTACCAATGATGTTCTGTCCCAGGCGTTGGGTTTATCGCCCCGTGCATCTCTGATTTTACGACAACCCGCAGAGAAACATTTGAAGCTTGTGGCATTTGTGCCGGAGAATCATGTGGAGGAAATGGCCTCGGCGGTCTTTGACGCCGGTGCGGGAAAAATCGGAAAATTAAGCCGCTACACGCAATGCAGTTTTCGTACGCCCGGCACCGGCACATTCTTCGGGGATACCAGCACATCCCCGGCGGTGGGCACCAGCGGCCGCCTGGAATTCGTGCGGGAGATTCGCTTTGAAACCATTCTTCCTGAATCCTGCGTGCCGGAAGTTATCGCTGCTCTGCGTCGCGTGCATCCGTATGAAGAACCCGCCTTTGACCTACTGGTGATGGAGGCGGAAAAAACAGAACCCGGTATGGGCCGCATCGCGGATGTTAATGGCGATGAAACGCTGGAAACTCTGGCCCGCCGATGCAAAAAAATGTTGGACTTGAAATCTGTTCAGGTGGTCGGTTCCGCAGGCCGGCGTATTAAAACCGTCGGAATCATGGCCGGCAGTTGTGGCACCGTGCCGTTGCAAGGCGTTATGAAAATGGATTGTATGATCACCGGTGAATTAAAACATCATGATCAGTTGGCATTTCAAGCCGCCGGGATAGCGGTGATCATACTGGGCCACGCGGAAAGTGAAGACCCGGTGCTCGCTTCCCTGGTGACGCGTTTGACGGCGGCATTTCCCGCCAGCCGCACGGAGTTGGCCAACACAACTCCGGTAGCCGACCACGTGCTGTAAAAATCAGCGCCTGGGTCCCATGGTGCCATCAGAATCAGCGAGTTTATGATTATTCAGCGGCAAGGTTATCCGGAAAGTAGTGCCGCCGCCCACGCGCGATGTGGCCTCAATTTTTCCGCCATGCTCTTCCACAATTTTTTTGGTTACCGCCAATCCCAGACCGGTTCCTTTCTGTCCCTTGGTGGAATAGAACGGCTGGAAAATCTGCTGGAGATTTTTCGGCGAAATACCAACGCCGTTATCCTGCACTTCAATAATGGCGTTCTGGCCCGCGGAATCAACATCACTGGTAAGTGTAATCACGCCGCGACCGGATTCGACCGCGTCCAGGGCATTGGTTAAAAGATTCAATACCGCCTGATGTATACCGTCGGCGTCCGCGGGGACGGGGGTTTGATCTTTATTAATTTCTGTCAGCAACGTGACTTTTTTGTCCTGTGCCTGCGTGGTCATCAGCTCCAGGCATTCGCCCAGCACATACGCCAGATTGGTCAGTTCAAGGCTTGGCGTGCGCGGTTTGCTATACGCCAGCATGTTCATGGTCAGGGCCTGAACTTTGTCCAGATTGCGTTGCAGAATTCCCCATCCCATGCGGATTTGGGTAATATCGTTGCCTTTCAGGCCCATATCCACCACATCGGCACCGCCGCGCATGCCTTGAAGAATATTTTTAATGGAATGCGACAAAGAAGCAACGGTCTGTCCGGTGGCAGCCAGGCGTTCCTGCTGCACGTTGTCATGATAAAGCTGCGCGATTTCAATGGCCAGGCCGGTTTGCAATCCAATGGCCGTTAAAAGCCGCAGTTGGTCCGGCGTATACGAATAGTTGGCCACGCTGGAGTCGATATGCAAAACACCCAGTTGCTTTTCGCGACCCTTAATGGGTACACAAATGGCCGAGCGAATAGCCATATTATGAACCGACTTGCCTTTAAGAAACCGCTGATCGGTCATGGCGTTACTGGAAAGCACCCCCTCATTTTTTGCCAGCACGTGGCGAATAATGGTTTGACTGACCGCAATTTTCCCCACCTGTTCTTCATCGCGGTACCGCACCACTACCGGAACCACCTGCCCGGAATCCTGCTCCAGAAGACCGATAAATCCACGATCAGCCCGCAATTGTTCAAATACCAGATCCATCACTTTATTAAGCAATTGCTGCTGATCAAACACACTGGCGATGGCACTGGAAATTTGTAACAGCACGCGGAAATGGGCCATGGCCACCTGGGATGGCTCGGGTGCCGCAAGAATAACTGAATCATCACTGCTGGGAACCGTGCTGATAATGGATGAATCGCCCGGATTGCCTTCCGGCGCGGCATCGACTTCATCGGTGGATGCCAGATTCACACTATGGACCGGTGCTCCGAAGACCATCAGGGTTGACCCCAGACGAATCTGATCACCTACCTTAAGTTTTGAGGATTTATTGATCCGCACGCCGTTGACAAATACGCCGTTGGCTCCGCCCTCATCAAAAAGTACCCACGCGTTATCACTCCATTCCAGCCGCGCGTGGCGGCGGGATACGGTCAGGTCCGCCAGCGGCACCTGTTCACTGGCCCGGCCTAATGAAACCGGCTCGTTGGCGCTGAAGTCAAATTGCCGACCTTTATCCGGCCCCTGCAACACGTATAAGAAAAGCTCTGCCACGGACCGAAAACCCAATGGACAATAAAACCAGGCAACACAAACCAGAAAGTTATTTTACGATGTTTGCAAATTTTTCGATAGCCCCGCCGCCACGATCCGATTTTTAGGGCGTGGCAATTTTTCCGGGCAACACGGCAGTGCGGGGAAACGCTACCTAGCCGCCGGCTCTGCCGGTGGTGGAACCCACCTTGATCGCACCCCGCTGCCGCTGGACCAAACGACGTGATTTGCTCCTGATTTAGCGTTATTCCGGTCCCGCCCGGAAATATTGCCACGCCCGATTTTATTGAATCGGGCACGCTTCGGTAATAGGCTTACCCGCCGTCGAAAACAACTCCCTTAGCACCTTAACGCGCTGGAGTCCTTCACGATAAAGCTGCTCAAAGATAGTTTTTACCTGCCCACTGACTGCTACGGTGGCATAGCGGCTGTAAAAACTGATGGAACGTTTCTCGCTGGCCACAATTAATCGCATCGCTTCATCAAAGCGGGCATCGTCGCGCGCGTCAACAAGTCGCGGGCCTACGCAGACCAGGCTTTTATCCTCCGCCGTAAGAAAAAAGCACGCCGCAGGAAAAAGCTGGGTTAAAAGCGCCTGGACGGCCTCCCGCTGGGCATTTTCCTGCCGGACCATTTCCTGAAACGCGGCACGCAGCGAATCCGTGGAAGACTTCTCCGTCAGGACGCTATAACGATACGCCGAGACGGATTCCCCATACGCGGCAATAGCCAACGCCTTATCATCGCCAATCCGTGCGGCATCAAGATGCGGCAAACGCTTAACCATAATCGTAATGATACCAGAATTTCGCCCGATTCCCACGCACGACGCACCTCATCGGCAGTCCGCAGCCCCAACTGAAGCGATATTCCCGCTCCACATGGCCGTGCGGGAAACCCCACATAGCCGCCGGCTTTGCCGGTGGTGGAATGCACCCCATACGCATCCCGCCGCACCGGAACTAATCGGTGTGATTTGCCTCGATTTGGCGCTATCTTGGTCCCGCCCGGAAAAATTGCCGCGCCCTGCCGCAGGGGAGGCAACGCGTGCATGCGATCACAACGGGATTGAACCGCGGATTGCGCGGATAACGCGGATACGAGGGTATCGGGCTGCGGCCCGATAGAGCCGGTGACAGGAGAGAGTTGAGCAGTAGAGCAAATTCGGCTGGTACAAAAGAGTGGCTGTCGCCCAGACAATCCAGCGCCTGCGGTCTACTTTCAACTTTCTGGTCCGCTTTCTCTCAAGTCTCCATAACGTAGATTGGTTTTGGAATCGTTGCGGCATTGGCGGCTGACAAAAATAGTTCTGATTGCCAAAACAGTTATCAAACGGCGCTTTGAGTGGCGCTTCGGGAGGTAGCAAGCATGGAGGCCCGGCGTCTATCCGCGAAATCAGCGGAATCCGCGGTCTTTTTTTACGGTCAATTCTTCGTGCGTCCAGGAAAATTGGCGCGTCCGGCCGCAGTGCCCGGCCATCGCTGCAATCGGCGGTGCGGTGGGTTATAATGTTTTGGTGAAGTTGATCAGCGGAGTTGTCGAATGACAAAAAAAGATGAAAAATTGCCGACCTTTGAGGAATCCATCGCCCGCCTGGAAGGCATTGTCGAACAGATTGCCTCCGGGAAGGTGGGCTTGGAAGA
>JAJZGH010000263.1 GCA_021798635.1 Planctomycetota bacterium
GATCGACGCGGCCGCGTTCGCTTTGCGCAGTCCCCTTTCTAAGGGCGTTCTTCTGGCTGATGAGGTGGGTCTGGGCAAAACCATTGAAGCCGGGCTGGTTTTATGCCAGTATTGGGCGGAACGTAAACGCCGACGGCTGGTGATGAGAAAGCCTTGCGCCAATGCCTGCAGGGTTTCTGCCAGCGCACGCTGCGCCGGCAGGTTGTCGAATACATCCAGTATACGCAGCGACGGCCCATGACGGTTCATTTCTGGAATCTAACGGTTACGCCGGGCAAATCGTCCTGTTCAACGGTACCAACGCCAGCCGGGAATCCGGGCAGATCATCGACCAATGGCTCAAAGCCAACATTGAATCCGGACGCGTTACCGGTTCTCGAGCCATCGACAGCCGCACCGCACTGGTTGAATATTTCCGGGATCATGCCACTGTGATGCTGGCCACGGAAGCGGCGGCGGAGGGGGTGAACCTGCAATTCTGCTCGCCGGTAGTGAATTATGATTTGCCCTGGAATCCGCAGCGCATTGATCAAAGCCGAATCCAGCAGACGATCCGGGAACTTGAGGCGACCAAACGCAAACAGCGGCAGGAAATTTTCGCAGCGGAAGATCAGATTTTGGAAAAGCGTGATCAGCTTATCGAAGCCCTTCATCGCCGCATGAGCCAGAAAACCAGCCGGACTCGGCTGTTTATGATCCGGTGGGAAGTGGTGTGAAGCGATTGCGCGGGTGGGAACGGTAGCAGTTGCCGAATAGGGGGCTGCCGAAGGCAGTTTCCCGCAGCCCTTCCATGCTATAGGGCGATCAAGTCCCCTGCGGCTTGATCAGCCGCGAACACTTGCGCAACGCCAGCGCCCATTCTTCCATCTTCTGTTCCTTCTCCCTATCGCGGCGATCGACGCTGTTAAGCTCCGGTATAACAGCGT
Organism: Planctomycetota bacterium; assembly: GCA_021798635.1. The sequence continues at coordinate 927 of JAJZGH010000263.1, forward strand.
GGCTGGGGTCCTCTGGAAGTGGAGCACAGCGGACGCTCAACCCGGTGCGATAAACATCTGCTGCCGCAAATTCCGCCAGTGGAACATGCTCGCCGGTATCCGGACGGCGGGACGCAGTGACGGCATCCGTCAGCGATGCGCGGTTAATGGAAATGCCGTCTGTATCGCCGGGATGCTCATCGGATTTCCAAGGTCGCGGCATGAAATACCTCTGTGGAATGACGAGTGTTGGGTCACGATACCAAGCACCCGGCAGCAATCGCCGGTAAAGAAGTTCCCCCTCGGGAACGCCCGCCGCACTGTCAGGCCCGGGTGGCGCTCCGGGAATTTTTGAGTCGGGCATGCGCAGCTATCCCTGAAGTTCCATACGTCGGCTTTGCGGGTTCCGCCGGAGGGTATCCCGCGCGGCAACCTTACCCGCGCCGTCAAATCGGGTATAGGTGGCGATACCCAAGCCTAGAAATTCCACGATGATCGTTGTAGACGGAGCATTCCACTCCATGGCAATCCGACCGCCGCCTGACGGCACAATGCTGTCCGGGGCGCTTATTCCAGTTGCGCTTTGGTCCATCGCAAAATCAATCGCGGCATCGGCAATCTCCTGCGCCGGATAATCTTCGCAGTTTTCTACGCTTCCTATTTTTTTCCACGCCAGCATCTGGTCAATCGCCTGTTTCCAGAGGGCCGGCTCCCTGTTGGGCGGCCGGGTTAACGCGATCTCTGAGGAATTGGAGGTGTCCCCAACGGGGATAATGCGATCACGCGCAATTCCGGTATCCTGTACCAGCATCATCGGGCTGTTCATATTTTACGCTCCCATTTCGACTGGGCTTCATTTCCCGTCAAATCACAAAACGCACGGACAACGGCCTGATGGCCAAGTTCCAATCCATCATACGCCTGCTGCATGGTTCCTTCCCGCACGCCACCGCGTGCGGCAATCTGCAATGCCAGAATCTCTGACGCCGCGGGATCCAGGCTATTGAAGCCATGTAGCAACTCGACATAGACTCTCCCTGCATTATCGGGCAACAGGGACTGTGTTCTGCAGGATAAGGATTCCAAGGTGCCGACCGAAAGACCGTTCCCATTGGCAACCAGCCCGGGTAGCAACGTGGGCCAGTCTTTCGGGCTGTTCCAGTCTCGCCCCCGCACCAGATGGTTAACGTAAACCACCTCCCATTGATTGGGTGATATCGGCCCTAACTTTTCCGCCGCCAACGCCTCATTAAATGTTTTTATGGCCGCACGAAATTTCGGCAGCAGTCCTTTCCAGCGCGGATAATCCGCATTTTCTCCCTTTCGCCAATTAAAAATGATGCGGCCATTCTGCACCTGCGCCACCGTGCAATTATCAGATGACGCCATTTCCAGCCGTGCCGCAGCGGTGGCCGGCGCAATTTGGAAACTTGGCATAAGACGGGGCCGCAGCGTCTGCTCACCAAAAACTTCGATTTGCTCCGGCAGCGGTTGGGCATCTGAAACATCCGGAAAATCCGCCCGCATGGCCTGCCAAAAAATCGCCAGATTGACGTTTTTCAGATTCTGTATGGCATTAAATTGAAGTGCGACCGCGGTCTCCACCAATGGCGGCTTCCCGAAGGATGGCAGTGGTGTTTCCATATCACCTCAACGGATTCCGCAGACGACTGTACAAAGTGCCCCGGCCCAGGCGTTCTGTACGCTGCGGTGCCCACCGCAGCATCAGTATGTAAACATTTTCCTTGTTGTCGCGCAAAACGTCAACTCGCCGCCTGCAATCCTCCGTTGCGCGCTGAACTTGCAGGTGGGACTTCAACCCGGTAGGATCAATTTTTTGCGTAGCCTTACGTGCGGTGAATTTCAGTAATCGGGTAACAGGGAATGCAATGATAAGCGCCATTGAAATAAAACATTTCCGCGGGATCAAGCACCTCACGCTTGATGGCTTGAGGACGATTAACATCATCGTCGGGCCAAGCGCCGCCGGAAAAACCTCACTATTAGAGGGCTTGCGGCTGGCATTAGGCGCAACGCCGCAAATTGCACTCAACTTGGCCCATCGCGGCATGCCCAACACGTTTGTACCGAACCTGACGCGAGACCAGTTTGAGTTTTTTTGGGCCCCGCTGTTTTTTGACTTCGACATCGCTACGCCAATAGATTTCAGCGCGGTTGACCAAGATGATCGCGTGGCGCGGCTGGCAATCTTCTTCGACCAGTCGAAAGTGTTGTTGGCTTCACAACCATCCCTTCCCCTTTCCGGCACCTCGCCCAGGTCACCATCGGGACAACCCTCTGTCCAGCCTATCATTGCGCCATTAGCCTTTAAGCGGACGTCGTCTACCAGGGAAGAGAGTACCCTTTACGCATCGGTAACCTCCAATGGACAGCTTCAGTTCGATTCAGGAAATGAACTGGACGTCGTCGCAGATTTTTTATCTCCATTCTGGCCTGCAAACTCCCAGCAGATAACGATGATGTTTTCCAGACTTAGCATCGCCGGGGGCACCCGCGGCATTCTGGACGTGCTGATCAAGCAATTCCCTGAAATTATAGATCTTTCCGTCGAATCGCCGGCCTTTTTTCCCGCGCTGTACGCCCGCATGGCTCACGTGACAAGGAAGATGCCGCTGGCCATGGTATCGTCGGGAATATACAAGTTCGTTTCCCTGTTGTTGGCGATAGAAAGCACCAGGGGTGGGGTGCTGCTGGTGGATGAAATCGAAAATGGAATTTATTACCAGACCATGCCGGCCCTCTGGCAGGCGCTTCACACATCCGCAAAGCAGGCTTCCTCGCAGCTCTTCCTTACTACCCACAGCTGGGAATGTTTGAAGTGTGCGGCCCCTCTGATCGAAGAATTTCCGGATGACTTTAACCTCATACAAATGTTTCAGGATGACGGCAAAAGCGTTGCCTTGGTGGTTCCCGGCCAGCATGCCGCCGCCGCTATTGAGGGGGGAATTGAGGTGCGGTCTTGAGCCAGGACCCAATCTCGCTTAAGCATGAATTTACGCTCCTGGGTGAAGGGGCCGCCGATCAGAACTTTGTAAAAGAGTTATTGAAAAAGCGCGGCGGCTTTCCGGAGTTTAATTTTCTTGATCCCCAAAAGTATTTCAGCGTAAGTAATTTTGGAAAAATGCTAAATGCGATACAGGGCGATCTAAAATCATTTTCCCGGCAGAAGGGGGTTCTGATCATCGCCGATAGTGCCTCCGATCCGGCCCAAACCATGAAGGACATTCTTAAACAGGTCAAACAAGCCGGGAACTTTCCTGTTCACCCCGGCTCAAGTATGGCCACGCTGAACGTGGCGGCTGCGACCGCCGACATGCCACCGGTGTGCATCACGCTACTTCCAACCGAAAGCGACCCCGGCGGATTGGAAACCCTGTGCGTAAAAGCGCTGCTCAAGAAATATTCTTGGGCAGAGGCCTGCTTGAATAAGTACCTTACGTGCGATCAGATCAAAGCCTCAAAGTGGCCCCCGGAAAAATTGGACAAGGCTCGGTACCATTGCCTCGTGGCGGCCCTTCATCGCGACGATCCAAGCAAAGCCGTCAGTAGCGCGTTTCGGCAGCCCGAGGACAAGAACGCCCAGCCGCTAATTGATGTGATGGATCCGATTTTCGATGATATTGCCAAGCGCATCAAAGATTCCTGCGATGCCTTGGCTTGATGGACGCCCCGTGGCCGCAATATAGTTACATCCGCAAAGTTCATTGGCGGACGACGGCGGTAAAAACGTCAACAGTCCCGTCGCTTCCCATAGCCGCCGCGCGGCGGCTGTGGTATGCTTCCTCCCGACGTAGATAAACCCGTGAGGAACCTGTTTCATGCCCGGCAATCTTGAAAAATTCCGTGACCTGCTGAAAGAGTTATTCCAACTGGATCAGGCCGATCTGGACTTCGGCATCTACCGTATCATGAACGCTCGAAGAGATGAAATTCTCCGCTTTCTGGATAAGGATCTGCTGCCGCAGGTGAAGGAAGCTTTTGCCGATTACCAGCTTTCTGAAAAAGCAGCCCTGCAGGCCGACCTCGATGCGGCTGTTAGAAAATCCCGTGAACTCGGGACTGACCCCGAAAGTGCGCCTGCGGTAAAACAGTTGCGGGGAAAACTCGCCGGCTCTGCCGGTGATCTTTCCGCGCTTGAAGACACGGTCTTTTCCCATTTGTTTAATTTTTTCCGCCGCTACTATGACAGCGGCGATTTTATTTCCCAGCGGCGTTACAAAGAAGGCGTTTACGCCATCCCCTATGAAGGTGAGGAAGTTAAGCTTTACTGGGCCAACCATGACCAATACTACATTAAAAGCAGCGAAACATTCCGGGATTACACGTTCAAACTTGATTCAGGCAAACGGGTGAATTTCCGCATTATCGCCGCCGGCACAGAGCAGGACAACAACAAGCTGGACCGCTGGTTTGAAAAGCAGAAATACAACACGCGTGAAAAGGAATATGACATTTACTACGTCAACGGCGACAATAACCTGGAAAATCTCCGCCGCGAAGATCAGACCTGGAAAGTCCGCCTGATCGAAGAAGAATTCCAGCGGCTGATGTTTGAAGTGGGGGAATCGTAAGGGCATGAATACGCTGATTCAATTCTCAAAGCCACTGCTTGCCATCCCTACCGCGACGGCCTGGTATTTGGGTGATTTGGGCGAAGCCGTGGGCAAGCAGCAACTCTTCACAAAACAGTCGCCGCAGCGGCTCAAGGCGCTGCGTGAACACGCTTTGATAGAAAGCGCGGTTTCCTCGAACCGGATAGAAGGTGTTGAGGTGGACCATAAACGGATCGGGACAGTGCTGTTTGGCAGACCCGTGCTGCGGGACCGCAGCGAGGAGGAGGTGCGCGGTTATCGGGGGGCGCTGGATCTGATCCATTCCGAAGGTCGAAAACTGCAAGTATCAGAGAATGTCATTGGACGACTGCATCGGCTGATCCGTGGCGACATCTGGGATGCGGGCAAGTACAAAGAAAAAGATGGGGATATTATAGAGCGCTATGGCGATGGAAGAACGCGCGTGCGTTTCAGCCCCACCTCGGCGGCGGCAACACCGGCGGCAATGGCGGAGCTGGTAGATGCGTGGAAGCGCTGCCAAAAGGAAAAATGGGTGCCTCCATTGATCGCACTGGCGGCTTTCAACCTTGATTTTCTTTGCGTACATCCGTTTCGTGACGGTAATGGTCGCGTCTCGCGCCTTCTACTGCTTCTCCAGTGTTATCAGCTTGGCCTGGAGGTCGGTAAATACATCAGTATCGAGCGGCTCATAGAGCAGAACAAGAGCCGGTATTACGAGACACTGGAGTATGGTTCGCGTGGTTGGCATGAAGGCACACACGATCCGTGGCCATTCATCAACCATATCCTGTTTATTCTGAAGCAAGCCTATCGGGAGTTTGAGCAGCGTGTCGGCCAGATTGCCGAGCCGAAAGGAATAAAGGCTCAGTTGGTGCGCGATGCTGTGGCAGGACAAGCCGGTGAATTTCGCGTCACGGACATTGAACGCGCATGTCCGGGCGTAGGGCGGGAGTGGATCCGAGCTG
>JAJZGH010000029.1 GCA_021798635.1 Planctomycetota bacterium
CTTGACCGCCGGCGGAAGACTGTCCTACACACTTGGTAAAACCCCCAACCGAAACTGGGGTGCCAAACCAACCGACGCTCCGCCATCGTTGGGCCGATCTTCGCAAAAATAAATCTGCGACGGGCAGCGAGTTTCTGGCGTAACGGATCGTGCGGTCGGAGGCACACAGCGTTGGTTGCTGTCCAATGAAGTACAGATTCCTGTGGATGAAATTTGCCAGATTTCACCCAGCCCAGTTCATCCTAGGCCCCAATGACTCAACAGTATGATAAATCGCCGCCGCCACGCCACCCCGCAGGGTATCACCTTCCACACGAATTATTTGGCACCGTTGTGCCATTGGCTTCAGGGTCTTGGCGATGATCCTGGAATTTAAAGAAGCGAAGGCGTCGGGTGTGATTTCAAACATTCTGGAGCACAATGCTACAAGTTCCGGATCGAAAATATTAATTGCGGCCGCGACCCCTGTTGCCAGAAAGTCAAGTGTGGTCAGAAGCTGGGCAGTCACGTCCAACTTGTTTTTGTGCACGGCGTCACGAATATCCTGAATGCTTGATCTGGTTCCCGCTGTTCGATTGACCAGTCGAGTAAACGCCGGATCGGTAGAGACCGTTTCCAGACAGCCACGTTTGCCGCATCCACAAAGTTCGCCATCAGCCTGAACGATGATATGTCCCAATTCCCCGGCCAAACCATGAGACCCGACCAGCAGGTCTCCATTAACCACGGCTGACATGCCGAATCCCTCATAGGTCCCGATCATGACGAAGTTTCTCACCCCGCGGGCCTCTCCGTAGACCCGCTCCGCCAGACAGGTGGCTATCGTTTCATGCACAATGCGAGTTTCGACGCCCAGGGCGCTTTGAATGTCAACTCCCGGCTTTCGTCCATCCAGAATGTGGAGGTTCGGAGCCAGGAGGCATTGTTGTGCGGCTGTATCCACATTCCCCGGTACGCTGATCCCGATCCGCAGTGTTCTTGCTTGCCCGGCCATAAACGTGCGAGCTGCTACAACCGTCTTATCGATCAGTTCGCGGTATGTGCCGGGGGTCGGAAAAGAGGCGATCACTGACGTCTTGTAAAGTCCGTCTATTCCTGCGCCGACAACGCGACAGTGATGGGGTTCAAATGCAATCCCGACTACCTGCGATTCCATGGTTGCCGTGCGGTACATCCGGCTGGGACGGCCTTTGCCATCCGGCGGAACAATACCCTGTTCTTCAATGAGTCCCAGTTTGATCAGCCGGGCAACGGCCTTGGATGCAGTGGGCATGCTGGCACCGGTAAGACGGGCTAGCTCTGCCCGTGACACAGTACCCAGTTTTTGAACAAGTTCGAAAACGCTGCGCTGGTTCACCTGCTTGATTAGTCGTGGCCGGCCGGATCGCAAAAGTGCGGCCTCTGGGCTCCTGCCGCGACTGGATTTTATTCCAGGATATTCCGTTGTTCGTTTTGCGCGTTTCATGCAGGTAATCCATTCAAGTGTCCTCTGTCACAAGTTCGCCGATGATAGCAGAGACGTCGCGATGACGCCATGGCTAGCGCAACCGACCGACCCCGACAACCGACCTGACGCAACCGACCTTGCACCAAGACATGGGGGCCGGGCGTAGTAATATTTCCGAAGCCTTGCGTCAATGGAACCAGCGAGTTACCGGGTTTAACTCGGCAGGGCCATGGAATACCAAGAAATGGTGGTTGCCTGACTCCGCCTGAAAAAATTGCCACGGCCAGATACCCTTGTTTCGGGGGCCTTGGCTCCCGTTGTCACGGAAAATTTCATGAGACAGATAAACCAAATTCCTCGGTAAATAGCTCTACTCCAAAATGTGGCCGCAATAAACAATATTTGATGGGGGAGGGGGGAAACTAACACGCCCTCGACTTTGACATGGAGCGTGGCACCGGCACTCCCCCGGATGTCGCGCCGCTTCCGGTGCACCGAGGGGTTCACCTCAAAGATTGTCCGCCGGGCCTTGATCCGGGCAGCGGGGGTCCAGAATGGTGCGGTGAACGGAAAGAGAGAATTTTCCTGACGCCCCGCCATGTCATATTAAACTGTGTTTGATAAGTGCGTGAGCATAAATAATTCTTGATTGTTTTGTTTTTCGGACAAGGGGCACCGAAATCTTCGGGCACAAATTTTCAGAAGACTTGACACGCGGTTGACGATTGCATATACTAAATAAAGTTATGGATGTAAATACAAGTGCACGGAGGCTGCTCGAAAAAACAGCTTGTGCCGCATTAGGCCCAGATATTCCAGCTTAAGGATTTGACGGCTTCCGGAGCATTGGCGGGTGGCAGAGTTCTCAGTGTTTCATTAATCGGGCTTTACCCGAGATGGGCAGCGGTTGCTGAGTCGAAGGCAATACCGTGGTTCCTTGGCAAATTTGTAAGAGAGCCTGATGGAATCGAACGAAGTTGAAACTGAGTTAGGCGGATATTGTCTTATTCGGCGTCTGCATTCCGCCCGGTGGGTGGAATGTTGGTTTTCCGCATCGGGGGATCGGAGTTATTTGTGGCCCCTTTCATATCGTCGGTGAAGTATATGGGGTATTGGTGCGGAGCGGGCGGGCTTTTTGGATTATCGACATGAAATGACGGCGGACTTGACAACCTGTTGATGTGGATATATAATAAACAAAGGTTACAAAATATGGGTCGGTCTTCTTGTAGTCCCCGAGTAAATTTGGGTGAGGGTTCGGCGATGGCAAGGGATCTTCAGATTCGCTCAAGTGTTGCCTGTGGAGTTAAGGATACTCGGAGCGAACTGCCGTTGGGACGGGGAGCAACGACTGCTGTTTCGGCAAAGGCCGGCTGGTTTTGGTTTTCTTCATGGAGCTTTCAACTCTACATTTGCCGACCGTGCGGTTGGCGTGGAGTGGGAGAGCAAACGTAATTCCTTTTTTTAGGAGACTACTAAATGAGTAGCCACAGAGGTATCGTTTCATCCGCCGCCAGTTGCGGCAAACCGCAGCCCATTCGGTCAATGGGCAATTTACGCCGCCCTCATAGGGAGCACGGGGGTTCTAGGATTTTTAGTCGTGTACCGTGCGCGTCGCTCTTGCTCTTGGCGGTGGGAGCGATCATGGCAGAGGGGGCTTTAGCTCGCGCTGATACCATCGTCGCGTCCGACAACGCCGGTAATTCACCGTACGTAGTGCCCGCCGGCAATACACTCTATGCGTTTTCCGGACAGAACGGAGGCAGCGGGTTCGGACCCTGGTCTGTGCTTACGACCGCCGGTAGTGGCACGGGTGGTGATTTCATAAGCTCTAACACTTGGAGCGGCATTACGCCGTGGTTTGACATCTGGAACTACGTCGGGGGCCAGACCACCGCAACGCGCCCGTTGAACAGCGGCTTATCAAGCGGTGAAACGCTTTCCTTTGATCTGGTGCTCAGCTCGGACGGCACTGGCGGCGCGGTCGGTTTTTATCTCTCTGATTCCGGTGGTAATCCCTTATTTAGCTTTTACCAGATGGGGAACACTTCAACGGCAGGCTACGCCATGGACGCAAACGGCACGACAGCCGGCATCGGCGTTCAATACAACTTTCATACAGTTGATCAGATGGCGTTCACGTTGACGAGCGCCACCACCTACAATTTTGACGTGAATAACGCGCTGGCCTATTCCGGAACCATTTCCGATGCCACCGGCGGCATCACGCAATTGAATTTTTTCGTTAACAACGGTGGGCCCTCGAGCGATGTTCAGTTTACGAACCTATCGATTGCTTCACCCGTTCCCGTCCCGGCCTCATTTGGGGTATTGGCATGCGGAGTAGGTGTGGCGTTGGTGCTCAACAAGCGCCGCCGGGAAAAGACGTAAAGCGCGATGGCGTGGCCGCCTGCCAAGGTGTCAGGCTTGGGGCCTCTTTACTGCAGGGCATCTCTTGCCTTCGATGGTCAGGAACGTCCCTCGGAGGGCCTGGTTTTCCACGCGCAACTTAACTGCCTGTTGGAAAGCCGCGCGGTAATTATAAGGCGGCCGCGCTTTCTCGATAAGTGATTTCTCGAGTCTATGCTGGCCGACGGTTGGGGGGTGGCCTCGATTTGGAGAGCACAACAGTAGTTACTTTCTAGGAGCCTGTCCGAGTAATCCGCTGGAAAAGTCGTAAGTGCTGGAAAAACAAGGGGTTGCGAATTTCAAGGCCTAAATACGTAAATCCTTACAATCAAATGATTTAGGTATTTTCAGGCTTGTTACTCGGACTGACTCCTAGGGAGGTTGCCAACATGGGTAGTAACACACGCGTCGTCAGCTCCGCCGCAGGTTGTTGCGGCAAACCGCAGCCCATTCGGTCAATGGGCAATTCAGATAGTTCCAATATGGAACGAAAGGAATACAAAATGTCAGCCAACCCTTTATCTGGAAAATTGGTCGCTAACCACCCGACAAGGTGCCTGAAGGTCAACGGGCGGGGCGGATTTACGCTCATCGAACTGTTGGTGGTCATCAGTATCATTGCCCTTCTCATTGCGCTGCTATTACCGGCCTTGGCTAAAGCCCGTGCGCTGGCCGTCAGCGTCATATGCGAATCAAATCTAAGGCAATTGGGCGTTGCGTACTCGGAATATACGCAAAGCGAAGCTCCGCACGGTTTTGTGTTTAATTACATCGACCAAGGGGACGAAAGCTGGGTGGCGGCGCTTGGGCAAATATTCGCCAATACCCAAACCGATAATTATTTTCCACTGCCCGCTGCGTACCAAAAGTTACTTATCTGCCCGGCCACGAACATTCCCGGCCAAGGCGCGGGCGCGGAAGGAACTAACTTGGGGTTCGGCATTATTGGGACCTCCACCGGGCCATTTCAGGCGGATTGGTGGACCGCGCAAAATTCGAGCACTCCCACCGGCTGGTGCAGTTACGACTTGAACGGTTGGATGTACGATATTCAGGACAGCTCGCAATATTATCAGGCCAATGCGGCGGGTAACGCTGGCGTACCGGTATCGTCCATTCAGCAGTACTTCTGGAGCAGCAGCCAAACTCCGGCTGGCGGTCAGACTCCCTTATTCGCGGACGGCATCTGGCAGGACAGTTGGCCCAAGCCAACCGATCCCGTGCCCTCCAATTTGAACGGTGGTGTGATCAACGATCCCGTCAACGGCATTAACGCATATTGCATTAACCGTCATGATATGGCAGTCAATGTGGTATTTGCAGATGGCCACGCCGAACATGTGGCCTTGGGCGATTTGTGGACCTTGCACTGGTCGCCATATTTCACACCGCTCTCTAAAGGCGTTAGCCTCACATGGCACCCGTTCAGTTTCTAACAACCGTTTACGGGCCCGAGGGGAGGGGTGAAGGCGAGGGCCGTCCCGCGACGTGGCACCACGAAGTGGGGCCGGACTATCGGCTCCCCAACCCGCTGCGGGCTGCAGGAACGCAATGGTGGCCTTGCGCTTGGGGAGTTGCCGCGATAAACCATTGACAGGCGGTTCCAAACGCGCATTCTGTAATTGCAGTCGGCCGGTGGGTTGCTGGCTGGCTTGTTCGGTACCGCTTCGGAATTCTCTGCCGGTATGATGTGGCGTTTTGCTTGGTGGCCGGACAGCTGTATACGCACCCGGGAAATTTTGTTCTTGTGGATTTGATGAATCCCTGTTTACCGGTAAAACTACGTTTTGCCGCCTACATAAAAAATTTAATTGGAGTTCTATTCATGCAGGATCGGCGTAATTTTCTCAAAATGTCAGCGGTTGCGGCACTTACTACGGCAGTTTCTGCCCAAGCCAATGCCGATAATTCAGCAGCCCCTTTGCTGGGAGCGGTTTCCAGTGCGGCAACGAAGGCTGGCGGACTGCAACTTGCCATCGGCAAGGATGTGCTGCGGGTGCAATCACTTTCGCCCCACATTCTGCGGCTGGATCTGCTGGCCGATGGAAAAAACGACCCGCACACGCCGGTGCTGGACCCCAAAGCGGTTTTCCCAGGTGATCCGGCGGCTAAGGTAGATACCGCGGGTGATGTGATTCGCATGGTTACCAGCGGCTTTGAATTGCACATCAGCCGCAACCCGTGCCGACTGACAATATTGGATTCCCACGGCCAAGTACTTTTGCGGCAAACCGCCGCGGAATCTTTGCATGTCAATGCTAAAGATCAGGCCCAGACGGGCTTTTCATTCCGGCGTAACAGCAATGCCAAGTTTTACGGCATTCGCAATTCGGCGTGTTGGTCTAAAAATATTCTTCCCGTGCTGAGAGACGGTGCCGGGGTTGCTAATGATACCTACAAAGTTGAAGCCTCGGTGGAAGGCGGCGGCGGAGCACCGTTTACCTGGACCACCGACGGCTATGGCATTCTGGTGGATTCCGATGGCGGATATTTCCATATCGGCACGAATGATATCGGCTTTTATTACGGCAATCCCAAGGCGGATAACTATGGCCGCAATTACTTCCGCCCCAACAGCCTGACGGTATTTATTTTCGTCGGTACCCCGCCGGATATTTTCCAGGGCCTGGCCTTGGCCAGCGGAAAAATGCCGCTATTTCCAAAGTGGGCCTATGGCTTTACCAATTCCCAGTGGGGTACCAATCAGGAGTTGCTGCGAGGATATCTTGAAACGTACCGTGCTCTGGACATTCCCATTGATAATTTCACACTCGATTTTGACTGGAAAGATTGGGGCGCCAGCCATTATGGTGAATTCCGCTGGAATCCGGTGAAATATTCGCAGGCCCTTTACACGCCGGATAACCCCGACGCCCTGATCAACTGGACCCGTGCGCTGGAATGTAAGATCACCGGCATCATGAAGCCCCGCATTATTATCAGTACGGTCAAGGGCAAAATTGCCCCCATGACCACGCAAGGGACCGCCGCCAAGAAGTTGGACATTGTCCTGCCGGGCGAAAAACCTTTTGCCGATTACTTTTCCCATCTGATGTCATTAGATGTTGATTTCTACAAGCCCATTTGCCGCCAATGGTATTGGCACGCCACCTGGAGCCATCAGTGCATGCAGCACGGCATCGCAGGGTTCTGGAATGATGAGGCCGATTACGGCACCATGGGTAACTTTGAATTTTTGCACATGCAACAATCCCTGTATGAGGGCCAGCGGCAAGACCGCCCGCGCAACCGGGTCTGGTCGATTAACCGTAATTTTTATCTGGGTTCACAACGCTATGCGTATGCCACCTGGTCCGGGGATATCAATACCGGCTTTGAGGTTCTGCGACTGCAAACGCTGGCCATGATTAATACCATTAATCTTGGGCAGATGCGCTGGGCACAGGATACCGGCGGTTTTAACGGCCACCCCACATCCGAGTGTTACGCCCGCTGGTTCCAGTTCACCGCGGTTTGCCCCACCTTGCGCACACACTGCACGCTCGGAGAACGTCGGCAGCCCTGGGTATTTGGAGATCAGGCCTGCGAAACCGTCAAACAGGCCATCCGGCAGCGGTATAGCTGGTTTTTCTATGTGTACGCTCTGGAACATGCCGCCTGCACGGAGACCGGTGTGGGTATTGTGCGGCCATTAACCTTTGCTTACCCCAAGGATCACAACGTCGCGACTATCACGGATCAATGGATGTTCGGCGATTGGATGATGGCCGCGCCCGTGGTTGAAAAAATGGGCGACGGCAAAGACGAATCCACAACCCGGCGGTTATATCTCCCGCCTGGCGACTGGATTGATTATTTCCGCGGAGATCGCCTGACCGGTGGTAAGTGGATCCATTATCAACTGAACAAAGACTCCTGGATGGATTGGCCTCTGTTTATCAGAAACGGGGCCATTATCCCAGCGGCCGATCCGGTAAAAGCCATTCATACCGCCAAACCGGAAATGATTTATCTGGATATCTACCCGGCTGAGAAAAAAAGCCAGGGCGAATTTTACGATGATGACGGCGACTCTTATGACTATCAACATGGACAATTCCATCGCCAGGCCATTACGGCACAAAGCCATCATGACGGTGCCGATATTCACCTTGCCGCTAACACCGGTGCATACAGTTCCACAGTCAAACATTTTGTCCTGCGTGTCCATGGCCATGCCGCAACTGCCGTCACGGTCAATGGGCAAGGTGCCAAAGCGGTTGAAAATCGCTACGCCCTTTCCCAGGCAGCCGATGGATGGCATACCGATGTGGATGTCATCGGCCCGGTAACGCTGGTGAAAATTCCCGCCGGCCAAAAAGCGACGGTCCACCTACGTGGAACGCAAAGGATCCAAAAAGAGTTGGAAATTCTGGATTCGCATGATGCGTCGATCTTCGGCCCCACGCCACCAACCGTGCCGCTGAAAACCAACAATCCTATGTACAGCGATACGCACCTGTTCGGCCCATCACCGAATTTGCGGCCCGTGATTATGACCAATCATACCGGCTATACCGCCGGTGGATTTATCGCCGGCTTTGCATCAACCGGGACCGGGGCCAGTTATTATCTGCGGCGACATGCAGCAGGACGTTACCGTGTGGTGTTCCGCGTGGCCAATGCCGATCTGAACACCATTAAAACCATGAATGTGTATGTCAACGGCGTGATGACCGGCGAAGTGAGCATTCCCTCTACTCCAAGCTGGGATACATGGCAAAATATCGCACTTTATCTGCCGTTGGCGGCCGGCAACAACACCATCATGTTGCGGTGCGATGAAAATAATACCGGGAAGATTAATCTTGATTCGGTGCGGGTGCCCTACAAGCCGTTGATGTAACGCCGCAGGCGCTGTGGCAGTTTGATGAGGTGCCAATGGCTACGCCGTGTGGCGTGCCATGCGCGACGGGTCGAAGCGGGGTCGTGTCATCAGGACCCTATTTCGCGACCAACTCAACGCGGCCGCATTGAGCTAATGATGTGCGCCACGTCGGATGTGGATACCGCCAGGCCGAGGGACTACCGCGGGGCGGCTAAGGTCATGGGCGTTGACGGAAGATATTTGGCAATCAGGTGTTGCACGATGAGATTCCGCTGGTTCAAAAGTTCCTGCCCGGCCAACGGATCGGTCGGAATGCCCGTGAGTTGCAGCGTAACCCTGATCAGCTTGCCGTCGCGCAGCAATAGCAGCGTTATCTTGCTGCCCGGTGGATGCTTTTGAATTTCTGCGCGAAAGGCGGTGGCCGTGTTGTAAGCCGGAATTGCGTGGCCGTTAATTCCCATGATCAGATCATTCTCGCGCAGATATAGGCCGCCGGGAAAACCCGGCACGGTCCGCACGACCGCCACGGCGGGAATCCAGTGAGGCTTTCCATGCGTTCGTAATTCCAGTGGATTGGTGATGAACTCCACGCCGATAAAAGCGCTGCCATGATGCAGCCAGTTAAACTGCCGCAGATACAGTTGCATGCAAATCCGCAACAGCCGATTGCGCTGTTCCGGATTTTTGGTTTTTGCCATCGCTGCGGCAAGTTGCGGCAAAATAAAGCCTTTTGTGGACAGCAAACGCCGCTGAGCTTGTCGACGGGTGCGCCACTTATCCGATGCCAGTGCGCCCACCGTGCGCGCCACCCGCCGTTGCTGGGCGGTGGACATGCGCGGCCGAGTCTCGGCGGTAATAGCAGCTTGTCCCCACGACATGCTGCGGTACCCGGAACTTACCATAAAGATCAGTGCCAGAAAGTATGGCACCCCACGGCGGGCAATATGCCCTGTATTGATGCTAAAGCGCGCGTGGCCCTGGCAATTCTCGCACGGCAAGTCGTTGCTGAATTTTTGCGTTTGCATCGGCAACTCCTGATGGCGCGACTCTTCCGAAGATTTCCTCAGCCATGCACCAATTTTAACATCCAGTACGCCAAAGGAGCTGCAAAAAGCGCCGAGTCCAGCAGATCCAATACGCCGCCAAACCCCGGCACCAAACCAGAATCTTTTACGCCCGCATCCCGTTTCAGCAGGCTTTCCAGCAAATCACCCATTTGCCCCGCGGCACCCAGCACCATGCCGCCCAGCAGACCTTCCCACCACGCAAACTCGGGTGAAAAATGCGAGAGCATCGCTCCGATTACCGCCGCCGCCGCCAAACCGCCTAAAAAACCTTCCCATGTTTTCCCGGGTGAAAGCCACACGATTAATTTATGTTTTCCCAGCCAACGTCCCACGGCGTAAGCTCCCATATCCGCGCCTTTGACCATCAACAGAATGGAGACCACCATTCCCGCGGAATGCGTCAGCCGGATGGGCAGGAAAAATCCCGGCATGACTCCCAGATATACAATCGCCAGCAAAGACCCACCGGCGGACGCCATGGCACCATCGATTTTCTGATTTCGGCTGTACATGACCACCGCAGCCACCAGGCCCAAGGCCAACACCGTGGGCACTAAATAATGGGGTTTAACGGTATGAAACCACATGGCCACACGCACCGCAATCGGACTGGCGCCTTTCGGATGGTCCAACAGTGTCTGCGACAACTGCTCCAACCATGGCCAGATCATGCACAAAAGGGATGCTGTTACGCACACCCGCATGGAAATCACGACCCCCTCAGCCTTCAGCAATCGCCGCATTTCCGCTGTGGCCAGAGGGATAATCCCCAACAAACTTAACACCATCAGCGTGCCCGGCGGAAAAGACATGGTCCGCCCCGGCCAACCCGCGGAAAGCGCCTGATCAAAATAGAACATCGTCAATAGCAGGCCCCCGAACAGCAGGCCATAGATCAGACGCAATTTAAGCATAAGCGACTTCCGTAAAACGGAATTATAGTACGGATACCACTGCCTGACGTAAAATGACGCCGGAAATTTTTCTCAGACAGGCTCGCGCGTGGAAATCGCCACAATTTGGCCCGGGCAAGTCTTATGTTAGCTGACGCGGCGCTTCGCTGAAGTTACTGGTTCGGAGATTCCCCGACCTCCGCCGCCTGTTCGCGGACAAATTCCAGCACGCCCCGGCACACAATGCTGCACAGCTCATGCACGCTGGGATCGGTGATTTTATAAATACTTTGCGGGCCTTTGCTTTCAAAATTAACCAAGCCGGCTCTGCGAAGAACCGACAAATGTTTCGACGCCGCCGCCTGACTTATGCCCAACTCCTGCGTTAACGTTCGCACATTAGCCGGCGACCGCGCCAGCCGGGCTAAGAGTCGAATGCGATTTTCATCTGCCAAGGCCCGAAATCGCTCTGCCACGCGCTCCACAATTTTCGGATTTTCAACATCAATCATAACACAACATTCCTATATAGGAATTATAGTATTCATAAAGAAGGCCAAAAGCAAATTAGGATTCCGCCGGGCCGAAGCTGAATTCTCGGCCAGATGGATGGCACCGTATTGGCTTATCAGCGTAATATTACGCCCACATGGCGCGTATACTGTAGCCAGATGGCTACCATACGGGGGCGCCAATGTCCGCAGTTGAAGGACGCATGGCAATATGCCGAGAATTATTAAATCGCTTTTTCTTAGAATTCTTTTTCTGGTGGCCGCATGTACAGCGGCGGCAACGGCGTGTGGCGGAAAAAATCTGCCGACACCACGGATGCGCTATCTGGATAATGGCCGGCTCCGTATCGGCGTGAATTTGGCGATGGGCGGTGCGATAACTTATCTGGCGCAATCCCACGGCCGAATCAATTTGATCAATCACGTGGATCTCGGGCGCGAGATTCAAATGTCCAATTATTCCGGTCCGGTTCCCTATATTCCACCCGGGCGGCAAGTACAGCCGTATTGGCGCTCTTTAGGCTGGAATCCCGTGCAGGCCGGCGATGCGTTTAAGAACCCATCAAAGCTGGTTTATTTTAAAAAAACCAGCCACAGCCTGCTGGTGCGCTGTATTCCTATGATCTGGCCCTTGGACAATCAGCCCGCGCGTTGCGGCTTCCAGACGCGCATCACCCTGCACGGACATACCGTGCACGTCCATTGCCGCATGGTGGCGTTCCGACACGACCTGAAGCAATACCCTGCCCGCCCGCAGGAATGCCCGGCCATTTACACCATTGGCAAACTCTGGCGTTTGGTGTCCTATGTCGGCGACAAACCCTTTACCCATTCCCCGGTAACCATGCTGGACCCGCCTTCGCTTCTGACCCGCAAGATGCTGGTATTCGCGCGTCAACGTAAAGGCAACCCGTGGGTGCCATTTAGTCCCACGGAAAACTGGGCCGCTCTGGTGGATAAATCGGGCTTCGGTCTGGGAATCTGGGCACCAAACGACTATACATTTTCCGGAGGATTTTACGGCAGGACTCACGGCATCGGCGGACCGGCAAACACACCTGCGGGCTACATCGCTCCCAATTTTAAAGACATTCTTGATTACAATATTATGTACACATATCATTATGTATTAATCGTCGGATCAATCCGACAGATTCGGTCCTGGGTGTACCGCCGGGTACCGCGCCCCGGCCTGCCGCACTGGGAATTTGCGCATAATCGTCAGCACTGGACGTATGCCGGCGCCCATGACACGGGTTGGCCCATCGAGGGATGTTTAAACGTCTCTCTGGCGGGCCGTCATCCGCACCTCATCAGCCCGCCATGCTTCTGGCAGGCGGCCCAAGCGCCGGTGTTGTATATAGACGCAGCATTTAAGACTACAGAAAAATCGGGCAGGGTAGGGTGGCGCAGCTTTCATCAGGCCGACTTTTCCTGGCCCTCGCGCGTGGCTTTCCCGATCAAAGGCGATGGCCGATACCACCATTATGCCATCCGGCTGGCCGGCCAGAAAACCTACCACGGCCCGATGGCCCAATTGCGTATTGACCCCGTCACCACCGGCCAGCGCGGCGCGTGGGTTAAAGTTCGCTCCATCGGTTTTACCCCATGAATATCACCTCGAAAATCCCACCACGGCCCGTCGGCCCCGGGCAATATCGCAATTACCCTGAAAGACTCCCGATAAAGAAAGTAAACCCCAGGAGCCAGGAGGTTACAGCGACAGCCACCCTTTTGTCCCCATCCTATTTGCTCTCCTGCTCACCTATCTAAACATCTGCTCAGCTAATAGAAAAGGCCGCCCAAGGGGGCGGCCTTTTTTATTAGCGGGGGAAGGATTCGAACCTCCGACCTCCGGGTTATGAGCCCGACGAGCTACCAGACTGCTCTACCCCGCGATCAATTTCCAATCGCACTTTATTATAGCACCGCCAGCCGCCCGATTTTCCGCGGCCAGCCGCGTGCCTCGGCTTATGAATTCCATTTGGTTTCCATTCACCGAGAAACTCATTATGCCGGTTTTATGCTTTTAATGCAAACTGCTGAAATCGGCGACCGGCATTTCTGCTTGGTGGCAAGCATACTAAAACTTACGGTGCCGTTCGGGCGGGCCATTTTTCCGGGCGGCCCGGAAGCACCGCTAAAGCCGGGACTCCCGTGCAGCCTTTGCCCCCGGGCCGTTCCAGAGATTTTTTTCCCGTGTCCCCCACCACCGGCAGAGCTGGCGGCTTTGTGGGGTTTCATCCCACGGCCGCTTGCCCGGTAAGATTGCCGCACCGCCGCAGTGGAGGCACCCTGCACGTGATATATTTTCAATTATTTTTCGCTGGCGTTTATGCGCCGATACGTTAATATTAATTTCAGTTTACTCTTCGGTGTCGTGTATATACATCGTCGCGTGGCGATGTATTTGTGTTTTTTCAGTCCCTTATTAGGAGTCATATTATGGCCAAGGGCAACAACAGTCAGAAGAAGGAAGTCAAAAAACCCAAGAAGGACAAGAAGAAAAAGTAAGCCTGTGGCGTCTCGCCCGGCTTTACCAATTTCTCTTAAGACTTCCCCGATCTCTCAGGCCCGGTACAACGGGCCTTTTTTATTTCTCCGCGTATATGCTGTGCATAAGGGTTATCAACACCGCCAAAACAATTTCCCGATCCGCGCGGCACGCTCATGCGGCACCGTCGGCAGAGCCGGCGGCTTTGTCGGGGACGGCAAATCCGGTTTTGGGAAGTTATTTGGGATCCGTTCCTTGCCGTGCGCGCCGCCTTGCACGCGCCGCTTTTACCACGATTTCTGCATTTGATTGACCACCGCCTTGGCCATGCGTTCCACTGCCATCTGTTCAGCGTCCGGCAACTGCTGGCCGATTTGCGGAATTTCAGTGCTGGAAGCGGCAAAATTAACCCTTCGTGATAGCACGGCTCCACTGTGCAGGTTCCGCCACGTAAAATCCACCACAAGGATGATTTGTGTTTCCTGCGGCAAATTGGTTTGAAAGCTGTTGCTTAACACGCCTTCACTCATGCTCACGATGGTGCCGGTTAATTCCGTCTGCGCCTGATTCATCGGGGCCAACCGGTACGGCGTGCGGGATTCAATATTTTTATCAATCGCCTCGGTCAGGCTGAATTCCAAGCCGCGGCGAAAGGTATTGTTTTTCCAGATCGGCACCGCGATGGTATGAATGCCCGCCGGATAAATGGACTTCATGGTGTATCCACACCCCGCGGGTAGTACCGCCAGAAGCATTAACACCAGCAATCCCGCCAGGCTCCGCCCGTTGCGCAAAATATTCCGCGAGATCGTCACTTGATCGCCTCCGCCCCAAAATGTTCCACCATTTCCTTTTTGGCAATTTTTGCCCATTGCGTATCCGGCCAATCATTGATCACCCGATTGTAATAATATCGGGCGGCCGCCGGCTTGCTGAAGCGAATATAAAACCGGGCAATTTCCAGTTCCTTACGGCCTTCAATTTGATAAATGCGCTCTTCCAAGGCCTTCACCTGCAGCAATTGTGCAAAGTGCGGATATTCCTGCGTGAGAGTTTCAAGCTGCGCATCGGCATTTCGCAGAGGTGTGAGGTCAAATTTTACGCCGCGAAAAGTGGCCAGCAGACATTGCACTTCCATTAAAGTCGCTTTGACCACAAACTGGCTGTACGGATACCGCCGCAGGAAATCCTGATAAGATTGAAACGCGCGATTAAAACGAGCATCGCCGTAGTAATAATCGGCGACACGAATACCCGCGAGTTCTGCTAAAGGTGATCCACGCTGCCGATCTTGTATGCGGCGTAAAAGTTCCAGAGCGTCACCGGTAACCGGTAGAATACGCATACCCAGAAATTTCCGTTTGTATCCGCGAAGAAAGGCGCAGGCGATGTTATATTCCCGCCGCAGGCATGGGCCATACAGCGGGCTGGTGGGGTAGTTATCCAGCAAATCTTCATACGCAAACAGGGCAGTGTATTTTGCTCCCATGGCATTGTAAGCGTCGCCCCGCAGCAGCAGTACCTCCGGAGCCAGCGGATTGTTTTTATTGGCTTTAATCCATCGCCGGGCCAACTTAGGAATTCTTTGGGGATGACCGGAATTTAATTCGTGAATCATTTCCGCCACCTGCCCCGGCGGAGTATTGGGATCGGGCGCTACCAGCGGCACCCACACGCCGTTCTGCAATAGCCAGGAAGGCGTTGGCCGGGGCACAATCACGACAGCGCGGCAGCTACCGCCAAGTGCGGGCAGCAATAACAACAGCACGGCCAGCGCAAAAATTCTCGCCGTCAGGCAATGCAAATCAGGCCGATGTTTCATGAACCATCTCATGGGCGAAAAGTATAGGGCAAAGCGCGGTCGGTTGCACGATTTGTGAACCTGTCAGTTTTTGGTGCCCGGCACGCTGGGTCCCGCCGGCGATCGCGGGGCCGAACCGGGGGTGCCGCGGTTGTCTCCCAGCATCATGCTTTGTAAGGGATGGCCAATGGCCAACCGCACGCCCGCGCGAAATCGCTCTGCGGTTACCAGCATCACCACCAGGGCCAGTACCGGCCATAAGACATATCTGCCTACAATTAAAATACGCTGATCAAACGAAATACCATGTCCCGGAGGGGGCAAAAATGCCAGGGCCAGGGTGCTGTGTAATTCATGCCAACCATACAGCACACCGGGAATCGGAAATCCCGGCAGCACATATTGCCAGGGAAAAACCATAAACAGCAAAATAACCGACCAGATCAAACTGCGCGTCATATTTGCCACGCCCGGTGCCTGCGCTACCAAGATGACCAGCAGCGTGACAAAAATAATAACAGCCTGCGACCCAGATGCCAATAAACCCAGCAATTGCGTGATCGGGGCAATTAGATAATAACTTTCCCGCCACTGTCGCCGAAGGTTCAACCTCCGCCCGGCCTTTTCTCCCAGGACCATGCGGTCGGATTGATAATTTTCAATGCTTTGTCCATCAGCCCCGGCTGCGGGAAAACCCTCCAGACTTTCCGGTAAGCCGGCGCGCAGGACCGGTTGTCGGCGCGATTGGGACAACGCATCGCGGTGGCTTGACGCATGGTGCACTACAATGACCGGATTGCCCGCCCGGTACGGCTGCGTGGTAAACCGCATGAGGATAAATCCCACCACCTGCAGCATCACGCTGAAAAACAGCACGTAACCGAGAAAATTGCGTCCCGATCGCAGCGTGCGTAAAGCCACGCCATAATCACCATAAGGATGTACCGGAGCTGACATAACTATTTCCCAGAACCAAAAACGCCGCATTTCCCGCAGTGCCCTGCGCCGCCGATACCGTGTCCCGCCCGTCGGCGTAAGCCGTAAGTATACTGGGATAGCAACACTGTTGGAATTCCTCCCGGAAAAGGTACCTGACACCTTTTCCAAAAAAAGGTGTCAGGTACCTTTTTTTGTGTCTGATCGAGCAATTTGCGGGCGATTCGTGGTGCCGAATAACGGGCGGAATAAGAGGCGGCACTTGCGGGCCACAGGCGGTGCAACTATCTTTAGCCCCCTGTGAAGACGCGTGTCGGTATTCAATCAATGGCTGTGGTGACGCCGCTGGGCTATACGCCCCAGATGTTGTGGGCGGCCATCAGAGCCGATCAGCAGTTGGCAGATAGGGGCATAATTTCTCCAGAAGTAATAACGCGCCTGCGCAAAGAGGCTGCTGCGGACGCTGGAGCATTGGGCTTTCCCTTCCATGCCCAAAACGCTGAATGGCCGGGGATTTTGGCGGCGTCACGCGTGGATTACCACTTAGCACGCTGCGCCCTTCCCTCCATGGATCAACTCGACCGTTCCATTGAACTGGGAATTATGGCATGTTTGCAAGCTCTGACGCAAGCCGGGTGGACTGCGGAAATCTGTTCCAAGCGCGATACCGCGCTGTTGGTCGCAACCAGCAAAGGCCCAGTTTTGCGACTGCTGGAAGCGTGTGCGGTGCAGCATGTTGGGGGGCAACTCTCCGAAAGCCTTGCGTGGCACGTGGCGTTGGGGCCGGCGGCGTTGCAAACGGCACTGACAAAAATGATAAATCCCGGTGGGCCGGTGCAGACCCATGTTGCGGCCTGCGCCGGATCATTAGTGGCCCTGCATCGTGCGTACCAGGGAATTAGTCGGGGAGAATTCAAGCGGGCGATTATTGTCTCGGCGGATGCGTCAATTCATCCCTTGTTTGAACATAGCTTCCAAAATTTAGGCGTTTTTGCCCGCCCCGATGAAAGCGGCCATCGGCATTGCCGCCCATTTGATATCGTCGGCCGCGGTTTCTTTATGAGTGAAGCGGCCGTGGCGGTGTGCCTTCAGGGTGGTGATGGCGGCAGCGTGGAAGTGGAGAACTGCCTGCTGATGGCCGATGCCACGCACTTATTGGCCCTTGATCCAGTCGGAACTTCTCTGGAACGCGGGCTAAGGGCGTGTGCGGCGGGCAAGGAAGTCGCCTTTGTTCATGCCCATGCCGCCGGTACGCAACATGATCAGGTAGAATTATCCGCCATTAAGCGGGCATGCGGGGCGGAAGCAGCGGTTTTTTCCCATAAACGTTGGCTTGGGCATTCACTGGGAGCGTCCGGGCTGCTAGGCGTGGTGATTTCAACAATGTGCCATCAGCATGGCGAGCTGCCAATGGGCCAAAAGTTTTCGCGGCCGACCCGCAGCATTACCATAGGACAAGGCTTTGGCGGCCACATCGGCATGTGCGTTCTGGCCGGGTAAAGAAGCGCAAGAAGACCATAAAGGTCGTAAGCAGAAGTCGTGGCCGCACGCGATGTGCCCATAACATTACATCCCATAATATTTTTACTATTACGAAGAAGAAAACTTTAGTGTAAAGTGCATCAACGCGCTGGCTGGTGCGTTAGGCCAACTATGGGGATGGTTGTTTCCCGAGTTAAGTGATCCTGAAAAAGGGAATTGGCCACATAAAATCACGAAGGGTGTTTGACGCAGATTATCACAGGGGTAACGTATGAAAAATGATTCTTCTACCGACGGTCCGGCGACAATCGGGATGGACCGGAAAATTCGGGCCTTTACACTTATCGAATTGCTGGTGGTTATTTCCATTATTGCCTTGTTGATTTCACTTTTGCTCCCCGCGCTGGCTCAGGCCCGCGCGGATGCCAATGCGATTGTGTGTGAAAGCAACATCCGACAACTTCTTACCAGCCTGCGCGAATATGTGCAAACCAATGACAGTACATTCCCACTCAATGGAATTCTGTTTCCTCATCCCGCGAACAGCTCAACAAATCCCACGGCTCAGGAAACCAGCGTCTGGGACGCCACAGCAGATTATAATCTTTATTATGGTGGGCTGTATCCGTATCTGGCCGGCATTCCGCAAGCGCCGATGGTGCCGAACTTGCTCGGTTATGGAAGTTCTGCGCCGGCTGGTAGTCCGGCGGCAACCTTAAATTTGAATCCGCTGCACAACCGCTTTGCCCGCATTTTTATGTGTCCGGTGGATAATGGCATTCGCACCAGCGCCGAAGCTCTACGGCTTGGCCCCGATGGCAGAACTGTATTAACCGGGCCTGGGAATGGCGGATTCTGGAGCTATTCCATCAATTCACTTCTGAATTCACAGTCTAAGGTTCTGCCAACCATATTCGGCAGTGGCGCAGGCGGAGGTAAAGGAGCTTACAGTACGCCATGGAGCTACGCCATCCGCGAATCCACCATAACCAACCCCCGATTCCTGGTATTTCTTGAAGAATCCGCGCAAAAATCATTATTTAATGATGAGGTCATGGACCCCATCGGCTACAATACCGGTGATTATTTAAGCTCCCGGCATAATGGGGGCGGTAACCTCGGATTCTGGGACGGCCATGTTGAATGGATGTCGCAGGTACAATATCACAATGCCCCCAACGCCATGGGCGGCGGAGCCTCCGGTTCGCAGGCATTTGAAACGGCCATGCAGGACCCGCTGTTTCGCATGTTTGTGCCCGACGCCAATAATTAACCTCAGGGACAACTTCCTAACGTTTCCGCAGCAACACGGTGCTGCCCCCTTTGGCGTGCTGTCCGATTTGCACCATAGGTTCCCAGCTATCAGCATCCGGAACAATCAATTCGGTGCGGCTGCCAAAGGCGATCATGCCGAAGCGTTCTCCGCGTTTGAGCTGTCTTCCAACGGTAACCGGGCAGATGATCCGCCGGGCGATGGCACCGACAATCTGCCGGACAATCGCGATGGGTGGATGATCCGGAGCCGGGGATGCTTTGAGTGTCAAGGTGTTGGATTGATTGCGTATCCCGGCTTGCGGGTTGCGGGCATCAAGAAATTCCCCCGGCTCAAAATGCACCGATGCAACAACGCCATCACATGGGCTTCTATTTATATGTACATCTAATACGCTTAAAAATATGCCAATGCGCAAAGCCGGCCCGCCGAACGCTTCGTGGTGTTCCAACCGGCTAATTTCAACAACTTTGCCATCTGCGGGGGAAATCATCAGGCCGGGTTGATCCGGAATGTCGCGCGGCGGATCGCGAAAAAACAACATACAGGCCAGTGTCACAAGCGCCATCAGGCCGGTGAGAACTGGCGTGATAAAATACAGCATCCCCATCAATAATATGCCTGCCGTCAGCATGGGCAGCCAATAGCGCCAGCCGAAAAGCGAAAGCCCCAGCCACTGCGGATCTTTACCGTTCATGAGGTTCCTCAAGGTAGGTATAACCTTGCAGGCCGGAATCGTAGAAGCGCAGCAGCAGCGCGGATTCTTCAATGGATATGGTTTTTTCCCGCACGGCCCGTTCCACATCCTTGTGCATGCGGGCCATGAGTTCATCGGCATTGAACTGCACGTATTGCAGCACTTCCCGCACGGAATCTCCGCGGACTAATTCATCCACATGGATTTCGCCGTTTTCTGCCAGCTCCACATGCACCGCATTGGTGTCCCCGAGCAGATTATGCAAATCACCGAGAATTTCCTGATACGCCCCGACCAAGAATGCCCCGATAAAATAATCAGAGCCGTTGTATTCATGTAGTTCCAGCGTCTTTTTTACGTCCCGCAAGTCGATAAAACAATCGATCTTCCCGTCGCTGTCGCAGGTAATATCCGCTAACACGCCCCGGCGGGTGGGTTCTTCCGCCAGACGGTGAATCGGCATCACGGGAAATAGCTGTTTAATGGCCCAGGAATCCGGCATGGACTGAAACAGCGAAAAGTTGCAGAAATAAGTATCGGAAAGCTGTGATTCCAAGGTTTCAAAATCGTCGCCGACGTATTCAATTTCCTTAAGCACTTTCAGGATTTTTCCACATACGCTCCAAAAGAGCTTCTCCGTAAGACTGCGCAATTCCAAGCTTAAATAACCCAGATTAAACAAGTTCAGGGCTTCATCCCGCTGCTGCGAGGCGTCATGATATATTTCCAGAAAATTCTTTTTGTTAACATCTTTCCACGAATCAAAAAGGTCTTTGACCGGCTGCGGAATATCCTCGCCCGCCGGCAGTTCATGCGGGACATCAAAATAGTCAAATCCGCTGACGCCCAAAACATTAAATACCAGCAGACTGTGGTACGCCACCATCGCCCGGCCGCTTTCACTGATAATCGTCGGATGCTTTACGCCGCATTCATCGCACACAGATTGAATGCGGAAAATCACATCACCGGCGTATTCGCGCAGGGTGTAATTGGTGGAGGATTCAAAATTGGTCTGGCTGCCGTCATAATCCACACCCAGGCCCCCGCCGACATCCAGATACTCCATGCCCGCCCCGGCCCGCGCCAGTTCACAGTAGACTCGTGCGGCTTCGTTGAGGGCATTCTTGACGGTGCGGATATTGGTAATCTGGCTGCCCAGATGGAAATGCAGCAGCTTCATGCAGTCCTGCATGTTGCGTTCTTTCAGATATTCCAAGGCCCGTAATATTTCCGCGGCAAAAAGCCCGAATTTGCTGCGTGCCCCGCCGGAGGACTCCCACCGGCCGCTGCCGCGTGTTGCGAGTTTTACGCGCATGCCCATTTGCGGGCGCACGCCGTGCTTTTCACCATATTTAATCAGCAGTTCCAGTTCGGTGAATTTTTCAATGACGGGAATAATTTTCTTGCCCAGCTTTTGCGCCAGGACCACCGTTTCAATAAACTCATCATCCTTGAACCCATTGCAGATAATGGGCGTGTCTTTGCCGTTGGTCAGCGCCAGGACCACCAGCAGTTCAGGTTTACTGCCGGCTTCCAGCCCCCAGCCGTACTGCGAACCAACTTTCAGAATCTCCTCTACCACATGGCGCTGCTGATTGACCTTAATGGGATAAACGCAGACGTATTTACCTTTGTAATTATTTTCTTGAATGGCGCTTTGAAAGGCATCGTTCATTTCCCCCATGCGGTGGCGCAGAATGCCGCTGAAGCGCACCAGCGTTGGCAACTGAATATCGCGCATGATCAGTTGATCCACCAGCTTTTTCAGATCAATGGAACGTTGCGGGTCTTTTTCCGGGTGCACGGCGACATTGCCCTGGGGATTAATGGAAAAATATCCCTTGCCCCAGTTGTTGATTCCATAGGTATCAGCCGCATCTTGAACGGACCATCCTGAAGACAGATTCATCACCGTGTTGACTCCCGGTTTATGGCGGCCGCCCGTCACCGCATCTGATTTGCCGATTCCCAAGTCTGCACCAACCATTTAATGACCCCTGTTGCCTGATGCTTTAACCGCTCGACCGCCTACGCCTGCATGCCGCTAGGTGCCGACCCCACAGCCAAAACGCTTGCCCACCTCATCGAGCCACGCTCTAACCGCCGGCTGATTCACATAAAAATAAACGCTGTTGCACTGCCGGCGGCAATTTACCAGACCGGCCGTCCGCAGTAGTTTTAAGTGATGTGAGACCGTGGGCTGCGTCAGCCCCAGCTCCTGTGCCAACTCAATAACGTTGTACATGTCTTCACAAATAGCCTCACGCGGAAGAATTTCCATGATATGCACACGCGTGGGTTCGCCCAGCGCACTAAAAATTGCGGCGAAGCTCTGATCATCCCAACGAAACCGGGATGATTTCCGCAATTTTTCTGCGATGTGTTTTGCCATAGCCCGGCTTCCTGAATCACGCCCCCGCCGGCGGTAACGCCGGCAGGACAAACGTCTTGACTACTTCAATGCCCGAATCTTTCTGCAACGCCGCCAGGCACTCCGCCGTCGGCGACGCATCCAGCTTCAACAACATCAGGGCTTTATCTCCCTTGCGGCTGATGGTCATATCGGCAATGTTGATTTTCTGCTGTCCAAAGGTATTGCCCACAAACCCAATTACACCCGGGCGGTCTTTGTTGACAATCAAGGCCATGGCACCTTCCGGCACCATGTCCATCCAGTAACCCTTAATCGCCAACACCCGCGGCAAATTGTCCGCAAACACTGTTCCAATGGTGGAATGGCGCTTATCACCTTCCGTGATTTCCAATTCGATGCTGTGCTGAAGCGTGCGTTGCATCGCCTGTCCCATCGTCTCCTGCCGGATGCTGATGCCGCGCTGCTCCGCCAGGTGCAACACGTTGACGACGTTGGGTGTCTGGTCAACATGGCCCTTTAATAATTCAATGACTGCCAGACGCTGCAAGGTGGCGGCAATACGTTTGGGCAACTCCCCATTGGTGCGCAACGTGATGGAGTTGAAACCCTTTTCCGCAATCGCGCCGAGAATAATGCCCATGCGCTGGGCCAAGTCCGCATACGCTTTTTCCGGCGCTGAAAGATTCATTTCAATGCCGCCGGCATTCACGGCTCCCTCAATGCCCTTGCCCCGCAGGTACAGCAGAATTTCATTAACCGCATCAATGGACACCGCCGTCTGTGCTTCATTGGTACTGGCACCTAAATGCGGGGTCAGCAGCACTTTATCTCCCAAGGCAAAGAGAGGCGAATCCTTGGCCGGCGGTTCGGTTTCAAACACATCCAGCGCCGCACCAGCCACATGCCCGGAGGCAATGGCTGCCGCCAAATCCTTTTCACTTATCACGCCGCCGCGGGCACAATTGATAAACCGCACACCTTTTTTGCACAAGCCGATTTTGGCGGCGTCAATCAGCCCCTTGGTTTTGTCGCCCGGCACATGCACAGTAATGTAATCGCATTGCGGCAACAGGGATTCAATATCATGGGTCATGGAGACTTGGCCATCCAACGCGTTATTGGCGAAGAAAAATGGATCAAACGCCACAACTTTCATTTCCAGGCCTAACGCGCGCTTGGCTACCGCACGACCGATGCGGCCAAAACCGATAATGCCCAGTGTTTTGCCCGCCAACTGCGTGCCCATGTATTTGTTGCGTTCCCACAAACCCGCCCGAACATGCGCATCGGCGGCGGCGAGCTTCCTCGACAGCGCCATCATCAGCCCGATGGCATGTTCCGCTGTGGTAATCGTATTGGCGTCCGGCGTATTCATGACCAATACGCCCGCCTTCGTGGCGGCCGCGACGTCCACATTATCTACGCCAACTCCCGCCCGGGCGATGGCCTTGAGGCGACCAGGATTTTCCAGCTCGGCCGCTTTAATTTTCACGCCGCTGCGGATAATTGCGCCATCATGGTTGCCGATTTCCGCCGCCATTTCCCCGGGATTCCATTTGGGTTTATTGGTCAACTCCACATCCGGCTGCGCCTTCAACAGTTCCAGGCCCTCTTCGGCGATTTTGTCTGCTACGAGAATTTTAATCATCTTAGAAAATCCCATTCCAATTCAACAACGACCATTACCAATCCGGAAGTCGGTAAAAAGCACTTCCGGAATCAAGGAGTATAGGCCAAAATCCCCCTACGGCAAAGCGACTGGCGGCTCGAAATGCGCTGGCGTCCTGGCGGCTCTCATCCCGGGCCGGCATAGGGCCATCTTGGCAAGCTGTCGCAACGCCGCCGGACGGGCAGCACATTTAATACCGACGAACCGTCTGGTCCACCAGCAAACTCCAGGCTTCAATACCCCCAGCCATAGACTTAACCTGCGCGAAGCCGGCCTGCCGCAACCAGGATGCAGCCCGTAAAGACCTCACTCCGTGGTGGCAATGCACCACAATGTGCTTATCACGCCGGCTTTCCAGTTCGGTTAATCGCGCCGGTAGCTGATCCAGCGGAATCAGCATAGCGCCGTCAATGTGCGCAATATCCCATTCTTTCTGTTGGCGCACATCCAGAATGAATATCTCAGTTCCGGAAGTTTTCATTTTATGCACATCCAATGGATGCACCTCCCATTCCGGATTAATATTGATTTTGGGTGCCGCGGAAGGAAGACCGTGCTGGAATTGCGCGGAACTGGGCAGTGGATCAGCCATACTATTTTCTCCAATTCTTAGCGCCAATAAAATGACGCGCCATCCATTTCATTATAGCTTATTGAATGTCGTTTCTTCGCAGGGACCGCTGATCTTAAGCAATTCACGGTCAATTGCCCCTACCAGATTTTCCAGTCCCCGGCTCCATTGTTCCATATCCTCCAGTCCCACCGCTTCTAAATGATTATCGTAGAGATGATGCATCCGTTGGTGCCCAGTTGCGGCAATTTTAAATTCCTCCAGTTCTCCATACTGTCTACGCCGGCGGTCAAACCATTTGGTCAGCAGACAATCCGCCAGAGGTAATACCGTCCAGCGGCCTACGACCTCACCATCATTTTGCCGCATGAGCCGGAGTTGTTGGGCACGGGCTACCTGAACTGCCAGGAGTAGCAAATCTTCCGCGGGATAAACGGGGGGCCAGATTGCGGCGGTCAGTTTCAGCGTGGACGCCCAATGCATGAAGTCGTTCGGCGTCATAGCTTTTCCCAGTATGTGCCCCTGAATTCGCTGGCCCCCCAAACGCAGCCATGTGGCCAGTTCCTGCCGCGTTTCCACCCCCTCGGCAATCGGCGATACCTGGCATAGTGCGGCAAACTGCATCATCGCGATGGCCACCGCGAGATGCGACGGATTATGGAGTAACCCGCGAATAAATTTCTGACCCAGTTTCAGTTCCTGCACCGGAAGAGAAGCGGCATAAAGCAGCGAGCTGTAACCGGTGCCAAAATCGTCCAGACTGGTAGACACCCCACGTGATTTTATGCCCGCAAGATTCCGCGCGGCCAAAGAAAGGTTCCGCAACGCCAGACTTTCGGTCACCTCCAGTCGCAGGAAAGAGCGATCTTCCAAATCGCCGATCAGAGTATCCAGATCTTCGAGAAAATCAGGTCGCAGCAGGTACATCGCACCCACGTTGACACTGAGCTTAATATCCATGTTGGCATTCAAGAATTTTCGGCGTAACATCAAAGCTGCGGAAATCGCCGATCGATCCAACTCCCGCATCAAGTCCGGATCTCCTTCGACAACAGGTATGAATTCTCCAGGTGGTATCCACGTGTCTCCTTCGCGCCAGCGGGCCAGGAGCTCCACCCCCTCCAACTTGCCGGTGCGCATGTCGGCCTGCGGCTCAAGAAAAAATGCTATGCGCCCCGCCGCCAATGCCGCTGGAAAATTCTGGCGGATGCGAAAGCGGCTTTCAATTCGTTCCGCCAGCGCGGATTCAAATACCTCTATCGAATGCGGCCCTTCCTTGGCGTTATACAGAGCCGCGTCCGCATGGCGCAATAAACTGGTGCGATCGGCCTTATCCAATGGATAAACGGTGAATCCCAACCGCGCTGCGACCGAGATCTTTTCTCCGTTCCAATCAATGGGCTGCTGCACGGCCTCCAGCAACCGGTTAGCCGCCTCCGTGAGGTTGTCCGGCGTCTTAAGATTTAAGAGAAGACCGAACTCGTCGCCGCCAAGCCGGGCCGCGGCATCTCCCGATCTCAGGGTCGCGGTGATTCGCACCGCCACAGTTTTTAATAGTTCGTCCCCGGCTGCATGCCCGAGAGTATCATTAACTTCCTTGAAATTATCCAAGTCCATCATGCCGATCGCCAGAAAATTCCCCGTCCGGTCCACCCCAGTAGCGTCCGGAACTAAAATAGCTTCATCTTAATATTCGCATTTACGAGAGTTGCGCTGGCGCGTGTTTTGTGGTTTACTCTTGGGCATGGTGA
>JAJZGH010000030.1 GCA_021798635.1 Planctomycetota bacterium
TTTTCGGTTGGGGGACGCGGGCCCGAGCGGATTCGTGGCGAAACAGTGAGGAAAGCCGCAGCGCGGGGTTAATACGGAACACTTGTGAAGCTTATACTTGCTGCGCGGAAACCACGAAAACTAACATCGGCCGCATAAAAAAAGAGTGACGTTTCTCCGCCTGTTAAAGCACATGAAAAGGGGACATCTGTCGATTCCACGGGCCGGTGCGGAAATGGCGGCCAGCGAGTAACTGCACGGGTGCAGCCTTGTGTGACATGACTTGGCACACTGCGGTTGGAGAGGTAGAATTTAGCTGTTAAAACAACTTCGGCCTTTTTTCGGGCGGGTTATGATTGCACTGAACGAACAATTTCACCACAACGACACGCCGTCGCGGTTACAGGTTACGGGTTACAGGTTACGGCAACACGGACCCGGCGAGTGCCTCCCTCTATCCCCCATGCGGGAGCCCTTCGGGGGGAGGGGCGAAGTAGTGGCCCGGCCCCGGCGTGTACCGGCGGAAACCTGCGACGGTCAGGCTGCTACGCCCTTGGCGGAACGCCCTTAGATAGGGAGGTTTTACAATGCAGATTCAGCCGTGGCCTGTTGGCATGCTCGCGTTCGTGATCCTTCAGACACCGACGAACGAACTGCTATTTTACCGTGTGCCAGCAATCAAGCGAAGGGACACAGCGGAGCTCCGGGAAATTCGCCTTGCCGAGGCGACATTGGTAATCTTGGTTATGTTCGTGACCGAACTTCAATACAGCCACCAATACTCAGGCCTTGCCCAGTCCTTAAATATCACCGTGGCCGCGATTTGGATCCTTTTGGCGCGGAATCCCGATTTGCTCATCAGAACGCGGCAAATGATACGGGCCTGGCACCGCCACCATGGGGGCGGCGAAAAGCCGGAAGCGTGAGCCATTACTGCGGTTGCCCAATTTCAGGATGGATCAAGCCGGGAATTTGTTTATGATTTGGCCAATGATGTGGTAACATACACCGATGAAAATGGTTCGGTGTTCTCCAACACTTGGGATCTTGGAGCCTGCTTGGGAGGCTAGCGAGAGCCGCGTTCGGCATCCAATCGGTCAGATGCAAGGCAGGGCGACGAGTAATATTGAGGTGTAAATATGGCGAGAAGCGATAACACCGCAGATGGCCGATTGGAGGCCGAACCCGAAGGGACGCGGTCCTGTCGGCCGCATGCGGCGTCGCTCCGGCTCCACGACCCGTCTACATCAGGGTCGCGATCGCCGTCACTTCTTGCCTGCAGCCAACATGCCCAGCGTCGCGGCCTCGATAGCCTCCCAAACAGGCTCGGAGACCGAAAGACAAATACAACCATCGCACCGGCATCAGGCATCGGCGGCACGACCGCTCAGAGCTTCCAGTATAACGGCTTAAGCCAGACCACGTTTGCCAGAGATACCGCCCAGGGCAACAATGCCGATGTAACAATAGTGTATGATTCCATCGGAAGAACTGTGGAAGAAGTACAAACATACAGTGGCAATACACGCTATGTCACCAACGATGCGTTCACGTCATTGCCGGTAAGCCAATTTACATATCCCAACAGCAGGCAGATTAACAATAGCTTCGACAACCTCTATCGTCGCCAACTGATTGTTGAGGCGGCAACAAGTGCTGTGATTGCCAGTTGGCAATACTTTGGAGCCAACCGAATTGCCACGGTAACACTGGGTAATGGTTTGGTGTGTTCCAACATGAACAACGCCCAGGCCAGATCGGCCATCCAATCCGGCCTGCCCACACCCGCATGGGGTAGCATTGCTACCGACCAACTGGGTTATGACGGTGCAGGCCGCATGATCGGCAAACGCTTCATCAATGGCACCAATGTCACTGTGGGCTTTACCAGTGCTTATGATAAGAGTTCTGACAAACTCTTTGAACGCCCCCTGCACGCCGAAGAACGCAGCAGCCTGTATGATTCCTACGATTCCATGAATCGGCTTCTGGATTATCAGCGTGGCATATTAGCCACCGGCGGTGGCAGCGTTACCACGCCTGTTGCGTTACCTGGTACGGATCAGGGCCGAAGTTATAATCTGGATGCGTTGGGCAACTGGACCAGCAGTGTGTATACCTCGGAGGGTGCCACTAGCGCGATAACCGATCAGAGAAATCACAACAAGCTCAATGAAATTATCCAGCGGACCGTTGGCAGCGGTCCGGCGGTGACGTTCCAATATGATGGCGTATCCGGGGCAAGTAACGGTAATCTGGCCAATGACGGCACGCTGATTTATTTTTATGATGCGTTCAACCGCCCCATTGAGCTCCGGGTCGCCAGCTACGGCGGGGTCATCGCGGTATACGCCTATGATGCGCTGAACCGCAGAGTTCGCAAGAACATCGGCAGCGGCGGCCTGCCCGGGAATGTTCCAAACGGCACGACGGATTACATCTACATGGGCAATCAGGTGGCGGAGGAAAGCAACCCGTTCGGGGGAACAGGTTCCACTGATACGCCGATAAGGCAATATGTCTGGGGCACCTATCCCGGCGCTGCGGCGCTCACTCGGCCGTTGGCCTCGACGGGATTTCGGCAACAAAATACGGGCTTGGGAAGCCTCAATATTGACGAGTGCATCCAGTTGACGACACTGGAGCCGCTTGGACCGCAATCCCTGCCCGCAGGTGCCTATTATCCATTACAGGATTTGCTGTATCGCGCGGTGGCGCTCACCAATTCCAGCGGCGGCATCGTGGAGACAAACGACACCGACGCCTATGGAAATACGATTATTTTCACTGGCCCCGGTGCGGATGGCATCTGGTTCACGGATGACGATGTGCAAAGCAGTTACGGAGCCAATGACATTATTTATTGCGGCTATCCCGATAACAAACGTGTTTCAACGGATATCGGGACGGGTCTAAACGATCCAGAAACGGAACTGTATTACGTCCGCAATCGCAGCTACAACTCGATTCCTGGCAAGGTGTTGAGGCAGGAGCCGAAATCCCGACAGGCCACAGGAGTGGCGACTCGGGTGCTGCAGCGCGATCCGATCGGCTACGCTGGCGACGTGAATTTGTATGAGTATGTCGGGGGAAGAGCAGTGGTCTCGGCGGATGGGACCGGATTAGTTGAGTCATACCTGTGGCACGGGGGAATTCCGCTCGACGTGCCCGAGATCGTTGGCCGTGGTGCGCCGGTGAACATGGGTAGAGGGCCGGATGGCAAATGTCGATTCTACCGAAATTACTATTATAAGGAATTTCTCGGAACAATTTACAACGGTGGAAGCAGAACATTCTCCGGCCTTGGGGAGGAGCTGGTGAATGCCGCCGTCAGGGGTGTGGCCAACCGCGCCCCGGTCACGCGGCTGGTGAGCTTATGGACCAGCGACCTGACGGCAAGCAGTGCGACCTTTATTTGGGACGCTTACGGGACCTTTGAGAAGACGATGGTCTTCACGTATACCTGCTGCACTGACTACAAGAACATAGAATACGAATCAACGACGCTCAAGAACGGGGTGCTCTCGCTGGTGGCCGCAAATTTGAGCGCTGCGGACGTGAACAATGTGGCATATCCGCAGTCCGGTGTCAACGCGAGGAAGCGAGCCGCTGAAACAATCCTCGAAGCAATGAAGGGATTCATCGATACGCTCTCTGAGGAAAAATGATGGAGCGGAAATCGACAGGCTTGCGTTCTCACCGGCCGCATTTTTCAGTGTGGGTTGTTTGGGCGGCGATGCTGATATCGGTGGCGATCGCGTCGCTTCTGCTGATATGGCATTTGGCCACACGGCAGCCAGGCCTATGGAGCAGCTTCAATGCGGTCAACCACCTTGCCGATAAGGAGCCGCGATTCCGTCTCCTGCCCGGAAAAATCACGGAAATCACGGCCGCCCGACTTTCCCGAATAGTCCAAAATAACTCCGCCGGCTTCAGGCTGAGGATCCTCAATATTTCCGTTGCTTGGCCCTCGCAGCCCGACGGCATAAGTGCGTCTGCCTTCTCCGAGGGAAGTGGCCGTCCCGCCGGTGCGTGGCAACTGGAATGGGGCAACGGGGCCGCAGTAGGAGGAAAGGTGGTTTTTCCAATAGCGGCCTCGCCACGGCTTGAGGGCAGGTACAGAATTTTTACTCCCTTCGACATGAGCATTAATTTCTGGTTCCTTGGCCCGGGCGCTGATATAGGTGCCCATGTGCCGAGGGAAGGCACGACTTGGCTGGCCCTGGGAATCCGCCATAATTCGCCGGGCTTTCGACCTCGCCTGACCGAGGTCGACGCCAGTGGCAGCTATGCGAATCCGTGGAGCGCAGATACATGTGTTGGCGTGACATCTCATTGGCATCCCGTCGGGGCGGCGCTGATGCTTTGGCGCTACCAACTGAACCGCCAGGGAACTGAAAAGCGTTTTACAGCCACGCTCTCGCGTGCGGCGTGGGGGCACCGGCGCACGGCACGGGCCGTGATACAGGTGGAGCGTGAAGCCAAACTTCTCTCCCCGGAGGCCTTTATCAATCTGCAATTAACCGGGGTTGCTCCGCGGCGGTTGAAACTTAGCGCGGCCCGGCAACGCTTGCTACAACTCTTTGCGCTTTCCGCATTCTACGGAAATTATGCCTTTCCACCGAGATGCGTACGCGTCCTACGCGTGTCGATCGGAGGCGGTACCTTGTACGTCCTGCACCTGCAATCTGCCTCATTCGTGCGCGGAGCGCAGGAGGGCTGGATGGACTACTTTTTTTTCGGCAATGGTGGGGTGTTGGCCGCTTGCGGTGGTTTTCATCCCGTGGCCGCCCGTGCTACCTCATCGCAATTGGCATCCTTAGCGATTAGCATTTCTGGAATCTTGCACGCACCGAGGATCAGGTAAATGCCCTTAATTCTGGAGCAGCAAGCCATGGGAAAATCCTGCGGCGCCGGGCCTGTCGGCAGAGCGCGTCGCTTTGCTCGCCGTGCCCAAAATAACGCCCTCCAGAGATTCGACAACGCTGCTGCCAGCACCACCGCTTATGACGGGGGCCAATCGACCTATTTTGACCACCGATACTCTGGGCAACACCACCGCTACAGCCTTTGATAACAATGGCAATCCGGTAAGCATCACGCGCACCGAACTATCCACCATCACCCAGCCCGTGCATACCGCCGAGGTATTTACCACCCTGATGGCATGGGATTGCATGAACCGCCAAGTGCTTTTAGCCCAGAATGGATCGGATGGTTCAATATCTCCAGTCAAGGGTGTAAATCTCGCCAGAATTACCCTTACCGGTTATGACAGCCGGGGCAATGTAACATTAAATATTGACCCCAAGGGCAATACCACCGTCGCACTCTGGGATGGAGCCAGCAGAACGCTGGAAACCCACCAGCATTTACGCCAGAAAGGTTTGGGTAATAATCCCCCGGTCAACAATGGCAATGGCCAAAGCACCACGTTTAATACCTCCGGTCAGGGCCAGATCGCCGGGAGCATTCAGACCAGCTTGGAATATGATGCCAATTTCAATCAGATTGCCATGGTCGATGACCGGGGCGGCGTGACAAGATGGGCCTTTGATTCGCATGATCGTAAAACATCCATGACGTATCACGATGGTTCAACCGAAAGTTTTACTTACAACACCGCAAGCAATGTGGTACAATTCACCGATTGCAATGGATCGAAGTTTACTAACACTTGGGATCCTATGACTCGGAAGATAGGCACAACCATCACTCCCGCAGCAGGCATCGGCGGCACCACGGCCCAGAGCTTCCAATACAACGGCTTAAGCCAGACCACCTTTGCCCGTGATACCGCTGGCACCAACAATGCCGATGTCACATTGGTATATGATTCCATCCAGAGGACCATCGAAGAAGCGCAGGCCTTCGGCGGCAACACACGCTATGTCACCAACGATGCCTTTACCTCCCTGGCCGTAAGCCAGTTTACCTTCCCCAATGCACGCCAGATCAATAACAGCCTGGATAAGCTGTACCGAAGGCAGCAGATTATCGAAGCGGCAACAAGTGCTGTGATTGCGACTTGGCAATTCTTCGGACCACAGAGAGTCGCGGAAGTGGCTCTGGGCAACGGCATCATTCAAACCACGCTCAATAACGCCAGAACGCACAGTGCGGTACAATACAACAGCGTTCCCAACCCCGCCTGGGGCACACCCTCCAGTGACCGATTGGGCTATGACGGCGGCGGAAGAATGATCGCCAATCGCTATCTATCCGGCGGCATCAATTCCAGCACCTTTGCGTACAACAACGCCACGCCGGTAGTCGGCAACACCACCGCCTTTGATCCGGCGGATAATAAATATTATGAAAGGGCTTTGCATGCCGAAAGCAGAAGCTTTCTATATCAACCAGTGGATAACACCGGCAATATCGCCTCGCCGGCACCGGGGTACGACAGTGTTGATCGGTTGCTGCAATATCAGCGCGGAACCCTAAGTGGCGCGGGCGGCTACCAGAACAACGGCGGTGGCGGCGTGGCTACGGGCATCGCACTGCCCAACGCCTACGCGCAGCAGACTTGGAATCTCGATGGCCTTGGCAACTGGCGGGAGCGGCCAATGACCCCGGTGAGCGGCAGCGCGATCGCGGACCAGCGCAACCATAATCGGCTCAACGAAATCACGCAGCGAAATTCCGTAACCTTCCTATACGATGGAACCAATGGTGCCAGCAACGGCAACCTTGCACGGACCGGTGGATGGATTCTCGCCTACGACGCGCGCAACCGCCTGATACAGGTCAACATCGCCGCCAGCGGCGTCCTTGTCGCGGCCTATGTCTATGATGCATTTAACCGCCGGATACGAAAAACCATTTCCAACGGAGGGACGCCGGGCAACATTCCCAATGGCACAACGGATTATGTATGGCAGGGCTGGCAGGTGGCGGAAGAGAGAAATCCTCTCGGCGGCAGCGGCGGTACCGACACGCCCATAAGGCAATATATTTGGGGCACATACCTTGATGAATGTATCCAACTCACCACGCTGACGACACTCGGCCCACAAAACGTGCCCGCCGGAACGTATTACCTGCTGCAGGATCTGCTTTATCGCGCCGTGGCATTGACCGACGGCAGCGGCAACGTCGTCGAGGCCTATGACACCGATTCGTATGGGGTGACACTGATCTTCACCGGCCCCGGGCCGGATGGTATATGGTTTACCGACGACGACACCCAATCGAATTATGGCGTCAATGAAATCATCTATTGTGGTTATCGGTTCGATCCGGAGGCCGTGGGGTATTACGTGCGTAACCGGTACTACGTACCATTCTTTGGCCGCTGGCTGCAACGCGACCCGATCGGCGCGACGCCGAGCCCTTGGGCGGGCGGGGTGATCTCGGGGCCGATGCACCGGCTGTTGCCCGCTGACGCCCGAAACGGGCGAGGCCATTCGCCGAACACCTATGAGTACGCCGCAGGCCGGCCGAACAACGAGCTTGATCCCCTTGGCCTGTTTCCGTGCAACGTCGGCACAGCGTTGAATTGTGCGGCGGGGTGTCGCGTCAAGTACCCGATTCCGTACGTCCAGATTGGTAGCAATTGCCAGCAGTGGCTCTGGTGGGATTGCCCGCCAATCTGGAGTGTATCGTGCAACTGCATTTGTGAATGTGGGCTCACCATTGGAAGACCAGCATTTCCGGATCCAAGAAATACCTCCCTAATGGTTTGGGAATGTGAGTACCGCTGCCCCGGGGCCGCGCCCGGGAAGCGCTGGCCAGGGCAATATATAGGGGGGTGCCCTGCGGTACAAAGCATATATTGCCAGAACATCTAGCCCGTTTGGAACGGAGGTGCCAATGTTTCGCGTTGCTGTGGTTGCGGCATGGTTGCTCTGGTCCGCTGGCCTGCTTTCTTGCCTGCTGGCACTGGTAATAGCCTCAGTGGTGCCGGCGCTGGGCTACGACAGCCACCTTGCGTTCGGGCTCCCTTGGGGCGGTGAAATGCGATCATCTGTTCAGGCGGCCGTGATGATTATTGGCGGGATCGGGCTGCTGCTGCTGGGAATAGGCAGCACGCTCCTTGTACATCGCCTGCCGCAGTCACCGCTGGGAAGCGGACTCAGCCACGCTGTCCATGGGAAGGCGGGCAAAAACGCCCCAGCCGCGTCGCGCCTCGCCGGGGCCAACAAAAGCGGGGGAGCGAAAGAGTGACGGCGACGGCCCCGACTGGCGGGCGCGGGAACAGGCCGCGGCGAATCGGCGTTCGAAATGTCGCGGAACATAATTTGCTTGGCACCCCGCAACTGGAGAGGTAGAATTTGACTACCAAAGCAACGCGAATCTTTTCAGGCAGGTTATGGTCGCATTGAACAGACAATTTCAACACAAAAGCATAACGACACCAAGCAGTGGCGGAAGTATGGCTACGCCAACCACGTTGCCAAACGTCGACGCGCAGGAATCATGGAATCTTGACGGCATGGGAAATTGGCGATCTCTGACCTACACGGCTATGGGCGATACCCCCTCCGTCCAACAGCGCAGCCATAATCGCCTCAATCAGATCACAAATCTCGGCGGACGGGCATTCACATACGACGGATTGCCGGGAGCTTCCAACGGCAACTTGGCCGATGACAGCTTCCGTGCTTATCAATTTGACGCGCTGAATCGACAGATTCAGGTCAACTCGGCGGGAAGTGGAACCGTTCTGGGCAGCTACGTCTTTGACGCGTTTAACCGACGAATCCGCAAGACGATCAGTAACGGCGGCTTTGGCGGCGGAATTGCCAATGGCACCACAGATTATATACACCTTGGCAATCAGGTCATGGAGGAACGCAACCCCTTTGGCGGAACAGGCAGCACCGATACGCCCATAAGGCAATACATCTGGGGCACGTATCCCGGCGCTGCGGCGCTCACTCGGCCGTTGGCCTCGACGGGATTTCGGCAACAAAATACGGGCTTGGGAAGCCTCAATATTGACGAGTGTATCCAATTGACCACGCTTATTCCCCTGGGCCCGCAAAGCCTGTCACCTGGAACCTACTTCCTGTTACAGGATTTGCTGTATCGCGCGGTGGCACTGACCAGTTCCAGCGGCAACAATGTGGAAGCGTACGACACCGACGCGTATGGTAAGACGTTGATCTTCACGGCACCTGGCCCGGATGGCATCTGGTTTACGGATGACGATGTGCAATCTTCCTACGGCGCAAATGATATTATTTATTGCGGGTACAGGTTTGATCCCGAAACAGAACTCTACTATGTCCGCGCGAGAACGTACAACCCCACCCTCGGTCGTTGGATTCAACGCGATCCGATCGGCTTTGCCGGTGGCGTGAATTTGTATGAATATGTTGGTGGGCGAGCGGTGGTGGGGCTTGATGCGATGGGGAGAGGCGGTAGGGTGCCACCCGGCTTCAACCAAGGAGGAAATTCACATCCACCGAATCCGCGGATTCGCGATGGTGGCGCATGCTGCTTGAGATGGGGCGAATTCTGGCAGGAGTTCGGGTACAGATCCTACAGCCAATGCGTACAACAAGAACACGACATGCTTTCGCCGTTTCCATCCCAGCCCAGTGACTGGATCGGGCTGGGCCTCGGGCTGGCGGGGAAAACCGGGGCGGTCACAGTGGTTTCGATTGGCCTTTCCGTGTACGAGGCATTTCTATGGGATACGGTGGAAGACCAGTGCTCGGAACAGCTTTGCCTCGAGGCCGGGACCTACAATTGCCAAGGGCAGTGCGTCTGATTGCCCGTGTTCCGGCACTTGCTCTCAGGACGCGGAGGGACAAAGGTAGAACCCTGCGCCCCAGAGGCCGGTTTTCGTAGGCGCGGCCCTCGACGCTGGCCGCCGCACCGGAAGGGCACTTGGCGGTCTCTGCCTGCCGCCATCGCGTTGGCCGGGTGGCGTATGGCACGGTGGCACCAAGGCTGGTCGGCCCCCTGGCATATTTCTGGGCGGGCGCGCAGATGCGCGACACCCCCGGGATGTCACCGGCGGTGCCGCGACCGGAGGGTGGCGGCACGACATCGCCGGGAGATCAGCGGCGCAAACTTCGCCGGTGTCTTCCGATAGTTGGCACGCTCGGCCGGGAATGTTCTTGGAGAATTGAAATGAATAACATTGCCTCTGGCCTTATCGCTACCGGGGTGGTGCTCAACCTCGCGATAGTGTCACTGGAGCGACGGTGGGGGAATAATCCGCGATCTGCGAGAATTCTGGCGGAAATCCGGCTCGCCTTCATCGGGGCCATTATTTTCTGCTGCGGACTGCTCGCCGGAATGGGTGATGCAAACTCGGCGGCTCGGGCGGCCTGGGCACACTCGGCTGGCGGCGGCACTCAGGCGATGTCCTATTCAGCTTGGGCCGCGGTGCTCTGCCACGCTTCCGGGTGGCAGTTTCTGCTCAGCGGGCGCGCGTGGCCGGGACTTATGCTCGGAATAATGGGGATATTGGCAATGACTTGGGGCAGGCCGTGGTTCGTAGGCAAGATGGGGAAAGGAGGTTAGGGATCTGCGACCAAGCCGGGCCTCCGACGCTTGCAATGATAGCAGCTTCAAGTTGCCCGCAACATAACTGTTTACCGTGCACCGGGGTGCCGTGAAACAAATCAGAACTCAGCCGTCGGCGGTGGGCGAGGCGTGCCGGCATAGCGGCATTCTTCGCTAATTCGCAACTTGCGCGGCGGACCCGGTAAACAGTTACCCCGCAACCTACATGGGTCGTACAAACGCGTTTGTGGCCGGCCGGTTGCGTGCAGGGGTGGACGAGCATTCAGAACCTGGGAGTTGGGAGCCGGCCGAGGTTACAGGTTACAAGGTTACAGGTTATAGGTTACGGGGGACAGCGTTGCTTCAATTAATAGTGAGTAATGAATAATGAGTAGAGACGAGAAGAGGAGTTGGGAATTAGAAGGGTTTGAAGCGCTTCGCTGCCATTTTTCCTGATGCAGGATGCTTTCCGGGTCACGGGTTACGGCGGGGATTGGAGTTGGTATACGCGCAAGTGGATGGCGGTGTTGCGGTCGGAAATTGAACCGCGGATTACGCGGATAACGCGGATACGGGCTGCGGCCCGATAGACCGGAGAAAGTCGAACAGGTGAGCAGTAGAGCAAATAAGGATGATGCAAAAGCGTGGCCGAAACACATCATGGGAGACTACTGGCGCAGTCCGATGCTCGCTGGCGGCACCCACGGTGGGTATTACGAGGCAATCACGGGCCAGCCCTTAAGCGGAGATCCTACCAAGCCGCCCAGCGGCGATTAAAGGGAAAGTCGTGGGTTCAATATCTGGGGATGGCCACGACATCGAAAGGGGAAAGAGGCTCAATCTCGGTGAAGCGGCGGAAGTCGGCATCATTGAAGGTCAGCAGTTTAGCGACGCGGTGTTGGATCATCAGGGCAACCAAGCGAAGGTCATGGGCACGCTTGCCGACGACGGCATATTTGGCGATCAAGCCCTCCCAAATAGGGTAAACCTGAGGCGTTTCTGGAAGCAGTTCAAATAATGTTCTGGCGACGGCGATCTCGGCCCCAGCCTGTTGGGACGTCAGGCCGAAGCCGTTGACCTCAGCGGGCCGGGCGCAGACGACGTACATCTCATAAAGGCTCTGGGGTGCAACGGCGAATTGCTCCTGATCGCGCAAGGTAAGCACCTGCAGTGCGTCGAGGGCTATCTGGCGGTGCGGGTGGTCGATCTGGACCAGACGCAGTGGGATATTGGTGTCAACGAGGATCATCAGCCATCCCGGAGTAAAAACCGTCGCGGCTGTCGTCTATTTTGTGCCCCAGAGGTTTGTGGCTGTCTGCCCAGGCACGCAGGGATTTGAGCCAGGGGTTGTCTGAGCGGGGCTGGTCCAACACGATGACGCGCACAGTGTGGCCGTGCAAGTCATGATTTTTGATCAGGTCGTCCCATTTACCTTGAAGAATATCGGGCATTTTGGTTACCTCAAAAGCTACCATCAGTATAACAATTCATATTCCCTTGCGTCCAGCCTATGCATTGGGGATGGGCGTCTTGTTCGACGGTTTCGTTCGGCGGTTCCTTGATTGGCGCGGGAGAAAGCACTAATATGTTGGGCTTTGGATCTTCCGGGCGGCCAGAGTGTGTCGGGCTGCGGATGGCAGATTCATTGGAACGGGTTGTTTATTCTGGAGCAATGTAACATGGCAAAAATTCGGGTTGGTATCAATGGTTTTGGACGTATTGGTCGTCTGGTGTTTCGGGCGGGCATCGGCGATCCGCAGGTTGAATTTGTGGCCATCAACGATTTGGTCCCGGCTGATAATTTGGCGTATCTGCTGAAATATGATTCCACCCATGGCAAATTTGTCGGCGACGTTAAGGCGGACGGTGAGGCTGACTTTACGGTCAATGGCCATCATGTTAAAACCTTCGCCCTGCGTGATCCGGCACAATTGCCCTGGA
This sequence comes from Planctomycetota bacterium, assembly GCA_021798635.1. Next base: position 12,385 of record JAJZGH010000030.1, read on the forward strand.
AAGATCTACGCGTGGATTATGTGGTGGAATCAACCGGGTTGTTCACCGACATGGCCGGTGCAGGCAAGCATCTGGCGGCCGGTGCCAAGCGTGTGATTATTTCCGCGCCCGCGAAGGACAAGGAAACCCCCACGTTTGTGCTGGGCGTCAACGAGGATAAATATAATCCCGCGACGGATACCATTGTCTCCAACGCCAGTTGCACCACCAACTGTCTGGCTCCGCTGGTGAAGGTGATCAATGATCATTTTGGTGTGGAAGAGGCGTTGATGACCACCATTCATTCCGCCACCGCTACCCAGCCCACCGTGGACGGGCCATCCAAAAAGGATTGGCGCGGCGGACGCGGTGCCGGGCAGAATCTGATCCCGGCTTCAACGGGAGCGGCGAAGGCTACGGGTCTGGTTATTCCGGAACTCAAGGGAAAAATCACGGGTATGTCCTTCCGCGTTCCCACGCCGGATGTGTCGGTTGTGGATTTAACCGTCCGAACCAAAAAGGATACGTCCCTGGCGGAAATTAATGCGGTCATCAAAAAGGAATCGGAAGGCAAACTCAAAGGCATTCTCGGCTATACCGACGAGGAAGTTGTATCCACCGATTTCACCACCGATGATCGCTCCAGCATTTATGACGCCAAAGCCGGCATTGAACTTAACAGCCGCTTTTTTAAGCTTGTAAGCTGGTATGACAATGAATGGGGTTACAGCAACCGGGTCGTGGATCTGATCAAGTACATCGGCAAAAAAGACGGCCTGATCTGATTCGGCGTTGCCGGCAAATGAATGTATAGTAGAGGCCCCGGGCGAAACTGCCCGGGGCTTTTTTCATAAAGCGTTTCCCCTGGAGCGTAAGATGCGGTGGATCTGGATCGACAAATTTGAACTCTTTGAACCCGGTAAACGGGCGGTGGCGGTAAAAAATGTATCGCTTGCGGAAGATCATCTGCACGATCATTTCCCTGGCTTTCCGGTGATGCCTGCAAGCCTGATGATTGAAGGCATGGCCCAGACCAGCGGCATTCTGGTGGGGGCGGCGCGGGATTTTAAGGAGAAAGTGATCCTGGCAAAAATTGGCCGCGCTACTTTCAGCCGCATCGTGCGTCCCGGAGAACAACTGGTTTATGATGCCTCCATCGCCAATGTTTCGCCCGCGGGCGCTTCTATTTTTGGTGCCATCCGATCCCGCAGTGCCGGTGCGGATAATAAAATTGAAGAGCTTGCCGTTGGAGAAGTGGAATTAATGTTTTCCCATATTGATCAGAATATGGCGGGCATGAAATTTCCGGAATTTAATTTTGTATTCAACAGCGAATTTATGGCCCTGTTTGAAACGTATCGGCGTAACATCAACGTCACGTTGTGAGCAATATATCATCATCAGTGCGTCATGGCGTAAACGAGAATATTTGTCCCGACCTTTAACGAATCCTCGGTTGAATATGCCTTGGCATACGGATTGGGCAAATCTTCCCATCCGTTGGAAAGCGACAGGCGGCTGTATATCACCACCGGCGTTCCATCAATGCTGATCGCTTCGAGTACCGGACGGTGAAGCGTCGGGGCGGTGCTTTGCACCACGGCTGAATAATCCACATGTTCCACGTTAAACACGTCGTGATAGACAGGTGAATCCATCGGCAGCATTTGCAACTTGTGGTGCGGCAGGGCCAGTTTAATTTCCTTGCGGAAGGCCTGGTCAAAGGCGCTGGCACCCATGGCATCATCGGCGATCAACACGCCGCCGGCGTGCAGATAATTGTGAAGATTTTTAATTTCCGTTGCGGTCCACGCGAAATTGCGCAGGCCCGTCATGTAGAGAATGGGATAGGCCCCAATTTTCAAAGAATCCAAGGTGACTTTCTGGCGTTTGAACTGCACGCTTAACGTGGTCTTCTGGTCGATGAACTTCAGTAAATTGGGCAAGCCATGGGGCGTGGGATTCCAATCGCCGTTGTTCACCACTTGAGCCACCACTAACTGATCCCGCGTCGGGATTCGTTGCTGCTGATAGATTTTCTGAATTTCAAACGCTCTGCCATATTGGAAATTGGCCAGCACATACGTCAGGATATTGGCACCCAGGCGCAGAGCGTCCTGCTGGGCGTATAGCGTGCCGCCCTTGATCGGATGCGACGCGGCATTCCAGCCCCAGCTCATATCAATGGGCGAGAAAATAATTGCCGCTCGGCAGCCCATGTACATCACGTCCAGGTAGGCGGGAATCTTTTTCCATGATCCAAGGCCCTTACGGTAGCGCAAGGTGCTGATACGGTTCAGATCATGATACAAGGCATCATCAAGTGATAAGGGGCCGAACGGACGATCCGGAAACAGATCATGCTCAAATTGAATCACGCTTTGATTAAATTCGGGGCGGCCGCAACTGGAGTTAATCAGCAGCGTTCCGCCGGCGGTGATGTACCCGCGGATACGAGCCAGCACCGCCTGACTGAAATGCGGCAGCGGCGTCCAACCGGTGATATAGAGGACAGGTAATTGTGTAGGACTGTAACTGAACTTCATGGGATCCACCTGCACATACCGATAATGCAGGCCCAGCTGGGAATTGGTCCAGTTCATGAGCGTTTCAATGTCAATGGTTTCGGTGGGGTAATTCTCCACGCGATGATCTTTAATCACGTTAAGGTTTAACATGCCGATCAGGGCCGGCGGGGCGGGCTTGCGGTGATGTTCCGACCTGCGAACGGGAGTCGCGGGCAAGGGCAGCGGGGCGGTGGCTTCACCGCCGGACATGCGCACGCGATGGGCACGCGGTGGAATATGTGCTTTAGGATTAAAAAACGCGGCCCGTGCCGCCAGAGTTGGAATAAGGATTCCCAATCCGGCCAAAGTCATGACTGCACGACGGGTTACATTTGCGAATTGCATCGACCACCTCAACGCGAACCATCACCACATGCTACTACTGTACAACGCTAATATCGTTACAGCGATGCAAAAAAATGAAGAATCCATTATTTCGCAATTAAGAATAAATACTCGGACTTCAGCCGAGTTTACTGAACTATTTATCAGAATCTCTCATTTCGCCGATAAATCATAACCGGAGAACGCTGCGAACCGCGGAGGCGCTGGATCAGGGGCAGCACCACTGACAGATACTTTGTGCAGCCACGGATCACAGGAGATAGCTTCATTATGCCGGATGAAAACACACGATACTACACCCGGTATCTATCGCAAATAACCGGACCCTATCCGCGCTCTACGATTGGGCGCATGGCGCAGACCCGGCGTTTAACCCGTGGCCATGAAGTTTCCTCTGACAAGCAACATTGGATTCCGCTGGAAGAGTTTCTGGTTCAGGATGGATCCGGTAACAAGAAAGCGTCAACCCTGACGATTTCGGGACCGAGTTATCGCGCCACTTACCGTATGGAAAAAATTGACGAAAGGTTCGGGCCGGAGGCGGGCGGTTCCCGGACCCGCTCCGCTGATCACAGCCGATCCCACGTGAGTCCCAAAGTCTGGATCGCAGGGGCGGCCTGCTTTGTGCTGGCCATCGCAGGCCTGGTGATTTTCCTGTCAGGCGGTGGATCAAATAATCAATCCTCCGAGCCTGCGGCCTCCTATACTGCACCAGCATCAGGCAACAACTCGTATACGGCACCGACGCCGCAGGCGACCTATACGCCCGCGCCTTCCCCGGCCCCCAGCCGCAATACTTATGTTTCTGATGCCTCGGTAACGCCCCATACCACTGCCAATGCGGTTGCCAGCGGCAATGAAACATCCGGCTCCGCAGTTGCTGCGGGATCGGTCCTGCTGATCAACGGTACAACCAGCACGATTCTCAATCCGAATAATCAGGCAACTCAGGAAGGCGCACTGGCGACACGCACCAGCTTTACCAAGCCATGGGTGACCCTGGGTGCCCAGGATCGTGCATTCGGCCATGATGGTTATGTTATCGTGGCCACAACGCCGGCCGGCACCGGTTCCGGTGTGTGGGTGAACGCCAATCCGTTTACCCATACCCTGATTCCCGCGGGTCAAAAAACGTCAACGGATATGTACATCGGCCCCAGTCCGCTCAAATACAGCTTAAAAACTCTTATCCACGTGCCGGCATATCTCAAGGTGTCTGTGCATGGTTATATCAATGGCATTACCGCGGGCTATAACTATCCTCAGGTTTACGCGCGGGACGGTTCAACGGCCGATGTTCGTGAGGCGGGTATCGCCAGCCGGGGCGGAGCGATCGCTTTCGGGACGCCCACGACCATGGCAAAACTCCGCATCACCGCAAAGCCGCCAAACAATTTATATGTGGGTGTGATGGCTAATCAATATTATGACAGCCTCTCGGCCATCACGCTGGTGAATACCCGGTCCGGCCAATCCGCCACAGCAGTGCCGCAAATTTATTACAACAATACCGTGCCCGGTGCGCTCTGGTATTTTTTTGATGTCGCCGGTGCCAGGCGGGGTGATGTCATAAAGCTCATTGAAACGCAATACAACACCGGAGCTTCAGATGATCAGCATCCGGGGCTGCCCGCGTTGACCTTTGATTCTGTTAATCCAATGAATCCCAATGCCCCGCCGCCCTATTCGCCGGCCCCCAAGATCGTTCCGGTCGTGCAGCACCATGCCGACACCCACTTCAGCGACAAAGCTGTTTCCCCATATACCGGATCAGTAACGGTGGCCGGCATACAGACGCCGATCTGGCTTAAACTTGTGCGCCGGGGCAACCGCGTATCCGCGTATTATTCCCGCGGCGGCCGGCAGTGGACGCAGTTAGGCACTTCGCAGCAGATTGCATTTGGCGGTGCAACGATTTGTGCCGGCATGGCGGTTTGCGCTCATAATGACGGAGCACTGAACACCGCCCGCTTTTCCCACGTTACGGTTACCCGCACGCGTTCCGGCTGGTCGGATGCGAACATCGGCTATCCTGCGAAACTGGGATCCGCTCGCGAATCCGGCGGAACCTGGACGGTGACCGGCGGAGGATCAGATGTCTGGGATAAACATGATCAATTCAATTTGTACAGCCGAAAAGTAAATGGCGATACGGTCATCGAAGCCCGAGTAGACAGCCTGACCAATACGAATCCATGGGCCAAAGTCGGCGTGATGTTGCGCGGATCAATTAATGATCGCGCACCATTTGCTTATATGTTTGTCACGCCAAACCTCGGGCTAGCCTTTCAATACCGGCCGCACGGTACCGGCAGTTAAAGCCTCCTTGGGGCAAACGCGATTATCGTGGGCCGCGCCGCGCCGGCTTGCCGCGTCCGCCTTGACCACCATCACCGCGCTGCTGCCAGAAGGGCACGCCGCCGGACCGTGCAGGTCCGGAGCGGGGATGGTTCGGCTTGCCGCCAAAGCGACGCCCCGATTCTCCCGCACCGGCACGATTACCCTGGCCGGGTGATTTTGGATGAAATGTCCGCGGCGCATCGCCCTGTTGACGCGGTTGAGACCTGTCGGACGCGCCGCGATGTTGGAACTGATTGGCCCGTGGAGGATGCTGCGCCGCTGCATCCGGGTGGGCCGTGCGTCCAAAGGGGCGCGGGGCATTGCCGTCCGGGCGGTTGGGAGCGTTTTTTTCACGCCGCGCCCGCTCGTCGGCTTTTCGCTGACGAATGGCCGCGATCCTCTGGGCGATCGGAACTTCCAGTGCTTCAACAGATTTCTGGGCGTAATCAAAATCCGGTAACGTCACGCGCGGCAGTCGCTTGCCAATAGTCTTTTCGATATAACGGACGTTAGATTCCTCATCCGGAGCTACAAATGTAAACGCGTCGCCCGTAGCGGAGGCTCGGCCCGTTCGGCCGATCCGGTGTACATAATCTTCCGGAATATGCGGACAATCAAAATTAATAACGTGCGAAACGTCGGCGATGTCAATTCCGCGTGCCGCGATATCCGTAGCCACCAGCACCCGGAATTTGCCCGCTTTAAAGCCGGCCAATGCGCTGGTGCGCTGCGCCATGGACCGATTACCGTGAATCGGGGCGCAGGAAATATGACTTTTATCCAACGTGGCGGCCAAACGATTTGCGCGGTGTTTAGTGCGGGTAAAGCAGATGACCGATTCCAGTCCCTGATTGTCCAGAAGTTTGATCAGCAGGGCGGATTTTAGGTGCTGTGCCACCGGATAAATGGCCTGCGTAATAGCAGCCGGCGGAGTGGTTTGCCGATCAATTTGTATCGTTGTCGGGTCCTTGAGCATCTCGCGTGTCAGTTGGCGGATTTCCGAGGGCATCGTCGCGGAGAAAAACAATGTTTGCCGCTTGACGGGCAGCATCTTGAGAATTCTCCGGATATCCGGAAGAAAGCCCATATCCAACATGCGGTCAGCTTCATCCAGAATCAAAATTTCCAGGCCGTCAAATTTGGCGTAGGATTGCCGAAGATGATCGAGAAGCCGTCCCGGCGTGGCAATTAAAATTTCCGTTCCCGTGCGAAAGGCGTGGGCCTGCGGCCCCATGCTCATACCGCCGATAATGACCGCCCCGGAGATCGGCGTGTGAACCGCGAGAGAATTAAGATTTTCAAGAATCTGTGTGGCCAGTTCGCGCGTCGGCGTCAGGACTAATGCACGCGCCGTGCGGCGGGGTTGTTGAGGTTGACGATTCATCAAATGGTGAATCGTGGGCAACATGAACGCGGCGGTTTTGCCTGATCCAGTGGCGGCGCAGGCCAATACATCCTTGCCTTCCATGGCCGGCGGAATCGCCTGGGTCTGAATGGGTGTCGGATGGGTAAATGCGAGGTCTTTAATACCGCGCAGAATGTCGGCATGAAGGCCGAAAGAGGAAAAGGCCATAAGGCTCCAATAGAATAACCGATCCCGCAAACGCTAAACCGCAGGCTTCGGTGAAATTTCCCGCGTAAGCAACTCAACATAGAGGGGTTCATCGTCGGGAAGGATGATTGTTAAATGGTAGCCGATCACGTAAAACAAAGCAAATTGCAGGAAAACGCATCACTTGCTACGCTTCATGTGCCAGTCTGATTTCCCGGCGGCCCCGTGCGCTGGCATTCTTAAAAATCCATGCGATACTATTCTTCCGAATGAATATATGCTTTGGCCTGCCGTGCCGGGCATGAAGAGCAAAGGGTTATCAGGGGTACGGGTTACAATTGACGCGCCACAGAAATTATTTCCCGAATTCCACTAAGTTCATCGCCAGCGGACGTTTTTGCCGACGGCTCTCGAAGCGGTAACTTTCCGCCTGCAACGCGGAGCAGGATGCCCCAGTGTTAAAAGAAAAGGAACCCATACAATGTTAAAGAACCGGAAATATCACGCCCTGCATTCCTCGCCGAATAAATCAACGCTTGGATTGGCAGATGCACCGAAAGTGCCACAGGGGGCCGGTGCCATGGTCTCATCACTATTGCTGTTGGCATTCCTGCTGGTTTTCCCGCACAGCGCCGTCGCTGGGCCGCGGTCACGCATGAACCTGGATTTTCACTGGCGATGGCATCAGGCCGGCCGCTTGTCTGCCGTACCATCGGTCAATGCCTCGTGGCGCAAAGTTCAGGTTCCCAATGATTATATTGTGCGGGGGAAATTCTCCCCCCATGCCGACACGGGCCATGGATCGCTGGCGGTCTACCCCGCCTGGTATCAGCGCACCGTGAATCTGCCGTCTTCAGATAAAGGCAAAATGCTGTGGCTCTATTTTGAAGGCGTCTACCGTGATGCGCATGTCTATATCAATGGACGTCTGGTGGGCCAACACCCCGGCGGCTATACCGGCTTTCGCGTGAATATCACCCGCTTTGTTCATTTCAAGAAAGCCAATACCCTGGCCGTGTATGTCAATCCCACCCATTTCGAGGGCTGGTGGTATGAGGGCGGTGGCATTGACCGCAATGTCTGGTTAGTGGCCAAACGTCATCTGCACATCACCCGTTACGGCACCTATGTAATAAGCCAGGTTCCGGGGACCATCCATTACGGCTCAAACACAGGGGATCATGCCAACGCGAATTTGACCATTCAAACCACGGTCGCCAACCATCGTTCACACGCAGTAGTATTTTCAATTATTTCAACCATTTACAATCCCGCCGGCCGGGCCGTAGCCGCCGTGCATAATGCAGAAATGCTTTCTGCCGGGCAGCACGCCACATTTAATCAGCACGCCACCCTGGCGCATGCGGCCCTGTGGAGCCTGCATCACACCAATTTGTACAAACTTCATACCGTCATAGAATCCGACGGTCAAATGACGGATGCCAAATTCACCACGTTTGGCATTCGCACGCTTCGCTTTGACCCCGCCAACGGCTTTTTCCTCAATGGCAAACGCGTGGAAATAAAAGGCGAATGCAACCATGCCGATTTTCCCGCAGTGGGCATCGGGGCACCCAATAACCTCTGGTGGTGGCGCGTGATGATGTTGAAAAAGGAACTCAACGCCAACGCGTATCGCACGTCACATAACCCCGTTTCACCGGCGTTTTACCGTGCCTGCGATCACCTGGGAATGCTGGTCATGGATGAAAATCGTCACCCGACCGATACGCAGAATTCCAAATCCGCGGTAGGCCAGCCATACAATAATATGTCAGCGATTAAGTTTTTGATTCTCCGTGATCGTAATCATCCCAGTGTAATTATGTGGTCCATGTGCAATGAGGAATGGAATATTCAAGCCACCAAATATGGCGCAAAAATGTTTCGCGCTCTGATGCATGAAGTGCATAAATATGACCGCACCCGCCCGATCACCTGTGCCATGAACGGCGGCTATCCGCATGGCTTTACCCATGTGGAAAATCTTCAGGGTATTAACTACCATCCGCAGGATTATGTCTGGATGCACAAACTCCTGCCGAACCTCCCTATTTTCGGCAGTGAAATGGGCAGCACCTGCAGTGATCGCGGCGTACTGACCAGCAGCAAAAACAAAGGACTGGTCACGCAGTACACCATGCACACCAACTGGTCGCAATACGCCTGGGACACCTGGAAGCCCATTGCCACGCAAAAATTTGTGGAGGGCGGTTTTAACTGGACCGGTTTTGATTACCGCGGCGAAACCACGCCTGACGGATGGCCGGATGTAAATTCTCATTTTGGCGTCTTGGACCTCTGCGGCTTTCCCAAGCCCGATGCGTATTACTACAAAGCTTGGTGGGGTAAAAAGCCGCTGGTATATATTTGCCCGCAATGGAATTTACCAAAGACCATGCTCGGGAAGAAAGTGCTGGTGCGTTGCTATGGCAATTGCGATACGGTGGCGCTATTTCTTAACGGCAAAAAAATCGGTCAAAAGAAAATGCCCAGATATTGGTATCTGGACTGGCAGGTTCCCTATCAGCCCGGCAAGCTTGTTGCACGCGGCTATGACCATGGAAAACTTGTGGCCACATGGACGCAACGTACCACGGGTCCGGCAGCAGGCTTACGTCTGGTGAATCAATGGCCAAAAATACGGGCCAACGGTGAAGATATTGCGCCCATTGCCGTATCGGTGATGGATGCCAATGGCCACGTGGTTACCAACGCCATGAATCTGGTGCACTTCACCATCACCGGCCCGGGCAAAATTGTGGGCTCCGGAAATGGCGATCCGGCGTGTCATGAGCTTAATGAGGCGCATGACCACAAAGCATTTTATGGCTATTGCATGGTACTGGTACAGGCCGGTCGCACTGCGGGACTTATTCACGTTACCGCAACGGCCAATGGTCTGGCTCCGGAAACTATTGCGATTCACACGATCGCGCTGAAAAGTAAAAACTGACTTGTGATCTTTTGAAACAGGAGTTGCTGTGGCTGATGGCTTGTATATTGGTTTGGATTTAGGTGGAACCAATATCAAAGCCGGTGTGCTGGATTGTGAGGGTAAAGTCATCTCCAAGGCCAGCGTGCCCACGGGTCGCGGCCCCGACGCGGTGATTGCTAATATGATTGTCGCCGCCGGCCAGGCGGTTCGGACGGCGGGCTTGACGCTCGATGCCATCGCTGCGGTGGGTATTGATTCCCCCGGGCCATTGTCCACTGAAAAAGGCATTGTTATCCGCAGCGCTAATTTGCCGGGCTGGGAAAATGTTCCATTAAGAGATCGTATCTCGGCAGCGTTGGGTAAACCGGCGATTCTGGAGAACGACGCGCGGGCTGCCGCCTACGGGGAATTTTTTGCCGGGGCCGGAAAAAGCTTAAATGTGCGCACGATGATGATGATTACATTGGGCACGGGGGTGGGCGGTGGCATTATTGTTGATGGGCGGCTGATTCGCGGCCACACGGATATGGCGGGGGAACTGGGTCATGCGATTGTCGTGCCCGACGGAGCCTTGTGTGGGTGTGGACAAAAGGGATGCCTGGAAATGTACACAGCGGCCAGCCGGGTGGGGCAGCGGGCTGGGCAGGCGCTGCGCGACCCGGACGTGACTTCCAGCCTGCGTGATGCGCTAAATCAACTCGGAGAACTTACAGCACGCGATGTGGAAGATCATGCCCGGAGGGGCGATGAACTGGCTTTGGAAATCTGGAATCAGACTTGCCGCTACCTGGCTGTCGCCTGTATCAGTGCGGTGCATTGGCTGGATCCGCAGACGATTATATTTGGCGGTGGTATGGCGGCGGCCGGGGAGTTCCTTTTGCAGCCGGTGCGACGGCATTTTGAGGAAAATTATTGGAAAATGGACCCGCCCGCGGTGACTATTCGCGCCGCGGAGCTTGGTAATGATGCGGGCATAATCGGTGCGGCTGCACTGGCCTGTGCTATGATGCATGAGCGTTGAGATGGAAGGATTGAAATATGTCGGAAACCCCGAAGGTCCTGGCGGTGATATCGGTACAGGGTAGAGATCAAAAGGGCGTGGTCGCAAAATTCGCCACTTTTGTGGCCGCCAATGGTATTAACATTGAGGATATGGAACAGCGCGTTGTTCGCGGCATATTTGTCATGGATATGCTGGTGGATATGCAGGATATGACCATTTCCCTGGATCAACTGATTACCGGATTACTGGATTTGGGCCGGCAAATCGGCATGGAAGCCCGTATTACGCTCCGCCAAACCCGCAAGGCCAAGCGCGTGGTGGTGCTGGTCAGCAAAGAACCGCATTGCCTGCAAAAGTTGCTGGATATGAATCGTCAAAATGAACTTAACGGCCAGATTGTTTCTGTTCTAGCCAATCATCCAATGCTGGAAGATGTGGCCCGCACTGCTGAATTGCCGTTCGCCTTTACGCTCTCGGGCCCGGAGGAATCGGCAAAAATCGCGCATCGGCACTGGCTGCTGGAAAAGTTGAAGTCTTTGGAACCGGATCTAATTATTCTGGCCCGCTATATGCAGATTCTTTCACCGGAAATCATCGCGGCCTTCCGCGCTAAAATTATCAATATCCATCCTTCCCTGCTGCCTCATTTCCCCGGGGCCAATCCGTATCGGCAGGCCTTTGAAAGTGGTGTGCGCGTGACCGGGTGTACCGCTCATTTTGTCACCGAAGAACTCGACAAAGGTCCAATTATTCTGCAGGATGTTTTCCATATTAACGTCGGTGTGGATCAAGCCGAGGACGTACGCCAGCGCGGCTTGGAACTTGAAGCCCAGACTCTGGGTAAAGCCGTCCGATATTTCCTCAATGAGGAACTCGTCGTTGTGGAAGATAAAGTGGTATTCAAGCCCGGAATAAGCTCGTTTCATAAAATCAACGACAATGCGATTCCCGGAAATTAGCGTTGATCAATAAGGTTTACTTCGACGCTTGACCGGTAGCCGCCCCCGATGTTGGCGCTGTATCGTTCATGATGCCATAACTGTGCGGCGGATACCGCAAAGATTCGATCCAGTCGATGACTTTATTTTCGCCCGAGTTCAGCGGTCTGGGGCTATTTTTTCCCGGATGCCTGTAGGCTTGAAGTTCCTTGGGTTGCAGATATTGCAGCAAGAGAGACATACGCGGATTATGCAGGCTGATCAGCGGCATGTTTTTATAACGGAATCGTGTCAGGGTCAGGAAATTGGTGTAGGTTTTCAGGGTATTGCCGCTGCCCTGATCGCCGTAAATCCGAAAGCCCGGCGCGTTTTGCCCGCGATGACAGCCCACCGTCCCGCAGCTTTGCAACACAATAGGCTGGATATCCGTACGGAATATTTTCATCACCTGCGGATCGCTCTTGACTTGAACCTTATCCCAATATTTTTTTGTACCCAGTCGGCGGATCAGATAAATCTGTCGGTTAAAATTATTCGGGCTGATAAAGTTTTCATAATCCCGGCGCGTCATGGTGCGGTTTTCGAACATGGGATTTCGCAGAATAATATTACGCCAGAAGGCCATGAGCGTCTTACGCCGGTGTAGAATTTTCCCCTCAATCGGGGCTGTTTCATGGCGTTGGAGCTGCCAGAAGCGAATTTTGTAAACATCCCGCATTGTCAGAAGACGTTGGCCGCCGGCCGTGGGGGCGGCTGCGGAGCTTTCCGTGGAATTGCCGCTTTGCACCGGGGTAGCAACATTACCGGTTCCGGATTGCCGCTTTAATTGTGATTCAATGAGATTCCTAAGTAATTGCGCATTCTGAAAATCGGGTTTGATTTTCAACGCCTGGTTGACCTGTTGCAGGGCTTGATGGTAAAGGTGGTTGTTGAATAAATATTGTGCCATGGCCTGATGGCCTGCGGCGTCATCAGGCTTAATCGCCGCCTCACGTTGCTGAATTTGCGCGGCCATCGCGGGGGTTTCCTGCGCGTTGGCTGATGCGGCACACACGAAAATCGCCGCACCGGCACTACACAAAGCTGCTGTGATAAGAGGAAATCGGATGGACTGTTTCATGGCCGGGATTCCTTTCTCCTTGTCCGGGTTTCAACCCCGGAGCCGTTGATGTTTCCAATCGGGCCGCCTTTTTCCCGATGTCCCGTCGTCGGGACTTCCTTTTTGCCGCAAAGCACTATAATCTTGACGTGCCCGACTCACAAGGAAAGTGTCAATGAATTCAGCGCCTCTGCATCCGGTTGAAGCCTCACCGCAAACCGACCCTCTGTTAGCCTGGCTGAACCGTGTCGTCATTCTCGACACCATGGGTCCTTTTATATATATCGGCACTTTAAGCGAAATTCATGGACATGTCCTGATTCTCACGGCGGCGGATGTCCATGATTCAACGGATAGCTCCTCCACCAAGGAATATTATATCGCCCGCAGCCGAGAGCTTGGTGTCCATCCCAACCGTGATATTGTAGCCGTACAGCGCCGGCACGTCGTGTCTATAAGCCCACTGGACGCCGTGCAGATATAAGCCGGTCGTGCCGGTGGGAGAAAACACGGCGTGATCCCACTGCATTCCGATTCGAACTCAACGCTGCCGCATTGACCTACTGACGGGTCAAGCTTGGATGCGAAATTGAAAAAAAAGGTGTCAGGTACCTTTTTCAAATAAAGGTACCTGACACCTTTTTTTCGGATATAAGCCGGTTGCGACGGGCGAAAGGGTGTCGTGCGGTTCAATCATATCCCGCATCGAACTCAACGCTGCCGCATTGAGCTAACCGCGTGCATTTTGAACGATGGCTCTGC
>JAJZGH010000031.1 GCA_021798635.1 Planctomycetota bacterium
GCTGCTCTACCAACTGAGCTACTGGTGCTTCAGAGCCTCTATCCTACTTGCTTTTCCACCGTTTTCAAGCCCGCAAATTTTACCGCCAATTTTACTACCGGGCTGACGCTGGAAAGCAGAGCAGGGCCGCAGCTTTGCGGCGACGGCCCCTCTTATGCCTCGGCTTTATTTGCTCTACTATCTCCTGTCTCCAAATTCCTGCTCTGATCGGACGGCCCGCTTCATGCCATAATTTCGACCGGGGTTCCCACGGGACATAATGCGTAAAGTTCGGTCATGTCGGCATTCGTCAGAGCCACGCAGCCGGCGGTGCCGGAGCGGCCTTCAGCGCAGCCATGAATGAATATTTCGCCACCCAATGGCGTTTTCCATACCCGGTTTTGCACATCTTCATCCGCCATATCACCGTATTGCAGATCATGGATCAGTTGGTTGTAAATATCCGCAGACAGCAATCCCTGCTGCAGACCGCGATCCGCATCTTCTTTGTTTGGATAATTTAACCCCAGCGACAGATGAAATTTGCTTTGCGGATTTTTGCAAACAATATGAAAACGCCCCTCCGGAGTTTTGCGATCCCCTTCAATTTTTTTATCGCCGATATTGGAACCGGTGATGCAGGAATAACTTTTAATAAGCATGGTGCCCTCCAGCACCTCGAGTTTCTGGCAGGATTTCATTACGCGGATGTGCAGTTGTTTTGGCATCATGGCACACGCTGAGGACGGTGATAATTTTGATCCAGCCAATAGACAGGATAACCCACGAGTTCCCGCACGATCGCCCACGGATTGGTCTGCTGCCACTGGCCGCGGCGGGCCGCAACCGTCCAGACATGCAGGCCCACCTGTCGAAAAGCCAGGCTGGTGCGCGGCAAGTGGTAATCTGAACTGACCGCAATTACCTTATGCCAGTGGAATGCTTTCACCAGTGCCGCGGCATCATAAGCACTATATCGGGTATTATTTCCGTGATAATCCACAATGATGGCTTTTCCCGGCACGCCTTGAGCCAGGGCCAGTTTGAGCATGGCCGACGGCTCGTTTTTATATGGATTGGTTTTTCCACGTGGAGCCCGCCCGGTCAGCAGCAGCCGTTGCGCCCGGTGCTCTTTGAAAAGCGCAACGCCCTCCAGCACGCGCTGCCGGAGGGTGTAGCCGCAGGTATCACCCGGCCCGGTACCCGCACCCAGCACCACGGCCACGTCCGCATCCATGCCAGGCGGCGGAGGATCTGAAAGAAACATGCCGTGAAATATCCATAAAAAAATCAGGGTGATGGCGGCCATTGCGATAAAATCATAACGTCTGTAACAGATGCTACGCCACGGGCCAGGCCGCGCGGCGGCTTGGGCGGCGCGGGCGCTGACGGCATAATCCGGCCGCCCGATAAACCACAGCAGCAGCGCCGCCAGCACCGGCAAGGACATGGGCATGTACCACGGCATCAGTCCGTGCAGGGTTATTTTCAAATGATAAAAAGTCACGGTGTTAAGAAGTAAAACCACCGCAATTAACGCCGACGGCAAAAGCAACATGCGATTGAGCCGCCAGGTGCTGTCGGGTGACATATCCAGCGGCGGGCGCAAACGCAATATTTGCAAAATTATCAGACTGGCCAGCCAGATCCATGGGAGGACAAATGCGACAAATGCCCCGGCAAAGCGCAGGTCCAACCAACGCCAAGATTGCAATGTAATGACACTGACCAGAGCACCAGCAAAAATTCCGAAATCCAACAGGCGAAAAAAAATACCGGTCGTGCGGCATGCGGTATTCAAAGCGGCGGGTGGGGATTGAACGATCGTGTCCTGCATGCCATGAGTATATATCAGACCCGATTTCACGCCAGCGCGAAACGTTCAATGGCCACGGCTACGCCATCTTCCCGATTGGAGGGTACAACATGCAGCGCCGCTTTGCGTATGTGCTCCGGGCCATTGGCCATGGCGGCACTTACGCCGGCCCATTGGAGCATGGGCAGGTCATTGGCGTTATCCCCCACTGCCAGTACATTATCCCGTGTTATTCCATAGGACTTGCAGACAAAATCCAGGGCCATGGCCTTGTTGGTATCCGGCGCGACGATCTGCAGCAATCGTGAATCACTGCGAAACAGGCCGATACGATCCTCAAAACGCCGTGGCAGTAGCTGGCATAACTCTTCGATGATGGAGGCTTTGGCATGAAACATGATGCGCGTTACCGGCACGTGCAGGAAGGTTTCCATCGCGGCAATGACATCCGGATTAAAACTTCGCCCGGTGGGAACGGCATCGGCCGGAACAATCCCGAAGTGATCGGAATAAAGTTTGTCAATAATTTCCACGCTGGGAATAACTTGCGGGCAACGCAGTCGGGCATAGTCAATGACCCGGCGGACCAGGGCATGGGGCAGACTGATATGCCGCAGCACGCATTTCTGATTTTCATCCCAGATCAGCGCTCCGTTATGGCTGATGATCGGGGTTTGCAGCTTTAACGCCCGATGATAAAACCGAACACTCCGCGGCGGCCGGGCGGTGGCAAGTACAACATGAATGCCCCTTTTGGCGGCCAGATGGATCGCATGGTGAACGCGCGGGGTAATGGATTCTTTGGGGCTAAGTAGCGTGCCATCCATATCCAGGGCGATCATTTTGATGGCCCGGGGCGGTGCCGCAACGCTGGTTGAAAAAGCCGGCAGAGCCGTGGTGGCGGCCGGAGCTTTCGCAAACGCCACAACATTGCGGGAAGATCCGGCGCCGCCCAAGGTGCGGCGCGGAGCAACCATTTTTCGCAGTGATTCCACTAATTCATCTACTGACATAATCAATCCGCTCAAACAAGATACACACACCGACGCCGGAACCAACAATATTTTCAGGCGTCCATGCGGCTCCCTCCGGGAACACGCACTATTGAACAGGCACTTGTATCATCGGTCAGGAAGCGATGTTACATGAGTGAACGTCCATAAAATTTCCCCTTCCGATAATGAAGCACCGAACGCTTTATTTTTAAGCGTTTAATCAAACTCTTCCCACAGCTGGACTTCCCCGCGACGTCGGCTTTTTCGGACGCTAGTTAAAGCGTCGCATGATCGGCGCGATGCGCGACGCAAGAGCCGATTTTTCCTGGCTTGAGAGTTGATCCATGATCTTGGCAACGTACCGGGATATCGCCTTGGTCCGACGAGCCTGAATCAAAGCGGCGTATCGGCGAGCCAGAGCCATGACCCTTATAGCGGCATCCTTTCTCGGGCCGGCTTTGGAGACGTGCCCTTTGGTCTTCAAAAACGCCTGGAGCGCCTTTTTTATCCGCCCCAGCAGATCAGGATCAACCAGCCCTTCCTGCTGCGATTGATTCAGCATCGCCAGGGACGTCTGAAAAGCCTGTTGGTCCAGAGTTACCACATTCATCTGACTTTTAGTGAGATGCGCGTCGAGCAGCCAACGCCGCATTAACCATGGACCGCGCAACTGGGCGAACATCAGCGCCTGTCCCGCCGGATCGGAAACCGCCTTAACCTGTTGGACCCAGGCGGGCACGCCGGGCTTGGAGGCGCTAAGCAGCTTCACGGCCAAGGCCCGCGTCACATCACTGGGATAGCTGACAACATCTACAGCACCCTGAGCGTCCGCGAATTTATACGTGACGGTAGCAAATTTGGATGAGGGGTTGGCCGGATTGGCAGCACTGATCGGACGGTAGGGGTCAACACCGGCCGGTCGGAATACCTGGTAAAAGGCCACAGCATCAGATGTTGGGCGACCAAAGAGCGTTCCTAAGTGCAGTACCAGGTAGATACCAGCAAACAGTATCAACAGAACGGCAACCGCTGCTTTTATTATATCCGGTCGTTTTAAGTCGATAAGTTTCACAAAACCACCATTGTTATGCAGCAATTGAGACCTTCACCATACGACCAATAATAACGACACAGGCGTCGAAACATTGCATGTACGTGATGGTGGGATCACGCCCTTACATTGGGTCCTCATTGGCTAGAACGCACCAGTCCCCTAACGGTTGCGGAAATATCACCCGTTTCGTCTGCAATTTTACCCAATGGCCATATTTATTCCACAGGCTGTATTACCAGCCTGAAGGTTTCACCGTGGAATATTGCGGATCGCGTGGAATATGAAAGGCCTTGACCGGGTCCGGATGGGCAGGGTTGAAGGGCTTTATTCCGGGCCGGATAAATGCAGCCAACGGTAAATGGGCCTTCTGAATACCCAGTACCACGCATTTGGCGATTTCATAGGCACCGTAATCATCGTTATGCGTACGATCTACAAAAGCTACTTTCGATTCATCAGGTCCCAAGTAATTAAAAAATTCGGTGCTCATTGCATTGAGATCAATCAGGGGTACATTCTGTTGTTTGGCAATCCGCCGCATTTCAATCGGAAAGCCGACCAGACTGTTGTAAATTTTCCCATGCCGATACAATCGCCGGGCCATGGGTGTAACGAGCACGGGAATGGCGTGGTGGGCGCGGGCCTGCGCGATCATCGTGAGCAGGGACGTGCGGTATTCATGTTGAGGCCCGGCATTTTTGCCGCGTTCATGCTGATCGTTATGGCCGAACTCAATAAACAGATAATCCCCGGGACGAATCAGGCTCATGACCTTCTTTAAGCGATTTTCCCAGATAAAGCTGTTGGCGGATTCACCATCCTCGGCGTAATTAGCCACCACGACGCGGCGCGGCACGAAAAAGCGTGTGAACATTTGTCCCCAACTGCACCAGGGTTCAAAACGCTGATCGGTATCCGTTGAATCACCGGCGATATAGATCGTGATCGGATGCGCTTTGGTTATGGTCATGGCACACAAACAGGGACGCGTATTGCTGAATTCAACGGTGAGTTTGTTGTCCCATTCCAAGGAGCCAATCTCCCGCGGCTTGAGCCGAACCTTGCCGCCAGTGGAAATTTCCGGTGTGCGGGTATTGACCGTAAAGGTGCGTGTTACAAATTTTCCTGGCGCGGTGACGATTTTTCTGAACATCAACCGCCGCTGTTCGGCTTTTACCGTGGTAACTGAATTTCCCTTCAGATCCCCCAGCGTCACGGAAACATTATAATTTCCCGAGGGCAATCTAATTGAAAAAAAGAAGGGCTTGCGACTGGTAACAAACGCACCGCGTACGCCCTGGGTATTGCTGCGATGAACGCCTTTTACCTTAAAGCCCAAATCGAAACCGTAACCCCGGGCGGGAGTATAGGCCATATTGGGCAGCACCTGGATATAACCAGGCACATGCCGCCCCGGTCCAAACTGAAATTTCAGAGGAAGTTGCAAATTTGCTGCCCGCAGAGCGCTGGCGGGCAGTGCCAAGATTGCCATGCCGATAAGACCTGCCGCCGCCATGCTAAAAGCCCGAGTTGATCTGCCGAATTTAATCATTCTAAGTTACTCCGCAATGCCATTGCCTAACCTCTGATGAGCCACTATTCGCAGTGAAATATATCAGCCGGGAGAAAAAATGTCGAACCGGATAGCGTGATAATTATTTATGCAATTTCCATTAATTACCAGCACTAAAAGTTGGGTAAAGATTATTGGCTTTATAAAACTGCTATTTTCCGTGTTGCCGGCTTTGAATCCATGCGGGTCCGGGGAGGGCGTAGGGGCGGAATTTTTCCATGACGCCCTGCTCCTCGCTGCATGACAAACCGCGGTAGAAGCCCAGATTATTGGCGATTGGAGAGTCAATTAAACTGCTGGAATCCGCAGCACTCATTTGAAAGAGCACCCTATTGTCAAATTCTCTCTGGGCGGATCGTTCAAAGGTGCGTTCCAGGGACGCCAGTGTATCAACCCATGTCACTATGTGAATACCGACGCCGGGGCCATCCCGCAGAATTTCACTAAATTCCTTTGCCGGGTTGGGGGCCTTGGCTTCATCGCCCGAGGACATTGAGAAGCTAAAGTCGTCCTCGTTTTTCCGCAACATGCGATAACGCTGCAGAGCGTAGATGAAAATAAAGGTCTCAGGCGCATTGGGCGACTCCTCGGACAGTCGACGATGAACTTCTTGATTGACTGCGTGGATGGTATCTCCGATGCCGCGCCATTCGACGATTTGCACGTCCGGACCTAATGCGGGCGTGAGGCGTTCAAACGTACCGGCCAAGCGGGAATCCGCCGCCAATCCATCCATGATATAAAATTTTGCCCCACCGGCGGGATACTGAGCCGCCAAAGAAATTAACGACCAGACCATCAGTGAGAGGGCTTGTTCCTCCTGCTGGCCGACCAGCAGAACATTGGATCCGCTTTGCCGCCGCAGGGTCAGGACCGCAGGGTCTTTAATGGCCACCGGCTCGCCAATCCAGGCGTGGGCTGAGGTGGGAATTTTGCTGGGCCTGCCGCCCGCCAGCAGAGCGGTCAGTTGTTTATTCATCTGAGCATCCGCGGGCGCGTTGCCCTCAAATATGACCGGTGGCTCGTGGTGGAATGAAGCGGCGTTGGCCCGGCTGCTGATTTGATCCAGATAAATTTCCCGCTTTTCATCGGGCAGCCAAGCCACTTGGAAGGGGCTGTTGGCCTCTACCAAACCGCCGGCATCATTGTAAATTGCGGCACCCGGGCGCGAAAGCAAGCGCGCCGCCGAGTTATTATCTCCAAGGATTATCTGCGAATCGGCCTCACTGACCTGCAAGGCAATGCGCACGGCCATTTGTCCGATGGTGCTCCGGGCCAATCCGGAAGTACCGCCAATAGTCTGTGAACCCAGCAGCAGATGAATGCCAAAGGCCCGGCCCTGCCGCACCAGACGATCCATTAACAATCCGGCTTGTTGGGCCAATTTATCATCTTCGGAAAAAAATTCCTGAAATTCGTCAATGACCAGCAGCGTTCGCGGCATGGTTTGTGCGTCGGGGCCGCGACGATACGACGGCAGGTCCTGCACGCCGGCCTTGCGGAATAATTCACCCCGGCGAGCCAATTCCACATCCAGACGTTCCAACACACTTAAGCCAAACTCCCGATCACTTTCCACCGCAATCGCCCGGGCATGAGGCAGATGATGGGTCGCGTAGGTTTTAAATTCCACGCCCTTTTTAAAGTCAATAAGATACAGCTCAATTTGATCCGGTGAATACCACATTGCCAGATTTGTCACAATCGCATGCAGCAGGGTGGATTTACCGGAACCGGTTTTGCCCGCCAAAAGCGCGTGCTGAGCCATCGCCCGCCCCAGTCGCAACATTTGTAGTCGCGTCGCCCCCATGCGGCCGATCGGGACAGCCAGGGAGTCAGAACTGTCGAGCGACCAGAATTCTTCATTGCCCGGCGCAATAGTATCAAAGGAGACTTCTACATTCTGGTTGGCTTTGGCGGCCTGACCAATTTTATCCAAGAGCGGTGTAAAGACTTCTTCGGTGGGCGGCTGATCCAGTAACAGCGGGAACTGCCCGAACACATCATCCTTCCAACTGAAGGCTTCCGCTTTCTGTACAATATTAACACAGTGCGAGGCGATATCTTCCAACTGCGTTGCCGAGCCGGCGGGCATTTGCATGTCACCAGCCGCCAGCAGATACACGCCGCAACGCGCACCGGTCGCGGCAATACTGGCCAGCCTTCGCAAAGAATCGCGCTCAAACCCCGTCGGGAAATCAGCAATAACAACGAAACGGTATGGCTCGGCCAATTCGCCGGCCTGCGCGTTGTAATCATCAATGGTGGCAAATTCATTGCGCAGGTACTTTTGAATGACCGTTTCCATGTGTTCTGTGAGGTCGGCAAGCCGCTGTTCAATTTGTTCGGGGCGCGTCCAGATACGTCCTCCCACCAGCGCTTCATCATGATCTGCAAGCCGCATAAAGCCCGCAAAATTCTGCCCCAGTCCTACGGGGTCAATGATGGTAAATCTCGCCCGCCCCGGCGGCAACTGAGTGAGAATACTGATCATCACGGATTGCAGCATCCGCAGCGCCGCCGGCCGCCCGGTACGATCATAGCGCACCAGCATGGAGGCCCCAAAGGGAAATTCCAGCGTCGCCGGCGCGGCAAACACCCCCGGGAATTCCAGCTTTACCGTTTCCCCTTTGGCTCCAGCGGCAACCGCCCGCCTGAGATCTACCGCAAACTCACCGAAGCGGATAATTTTGGGAAATGTATGAGAGGGGGTCCAGTTCTCCCATGATGGCGTGCCGGCGCGGCCAACATTTTCTTTTATCAACATATCCCCATTAGTGTGTTCGCCAGAAGATGGGTCCGCCGTATGCGTCAAACCATTTTTCAACCGGTTTTTCAGAACCAGCATGGCCTGATCATATTGCCGCCGATTATCCGCGAGACCTTCATCGTGTTGTCGTTGTGCCGCCAGAATATCCGCATCGTGCTGCTTCCGCAGGGCCTGACTTTGAGATTCGTTCTGTTCTTGCGCGGCACGAACAGCGGCGTCGCGTTGCGCATCGCTTTCGGCCTTGCTGGTGTCATATTGCTGCTGGGACTCCTGTCGCCGGGCGGTGCGTTTGGCTTCAATGTTTTGAGCGGCGGCCGCGGCCTTCTGCTTTAATTCCTGCAGTTCGTGCAGTGCTTTGGCACGCGTGTCGGCAAAGTGCGCCTCGTGCCGTTGGGCCACTATTTCCGCATGTTCTTTTGCCGCCTGCTGTGCCAGGGCAACGGCGAGATTGAGTGGCTGATGGATTGCCAATAAACCGGCCTTGGCCCAGGAACGGAGAACCAACCCCAGAACGATGGCAACCGCAAATGTTCCACCTACCGCGGCGGCAATGACATTGACTTGCACGGGGGTAGCACCGGACAGGCCGTAAGCCAGCCCACCCGCCGCCCCGCATAGCACTACGAGGAATATCCACGGAGTAACGCCGTAAACCAGCCGCGGCAGTAATAATCGTCGAAGGGCGGCCAATTCTTTCCGGGCGGATTCCAAGTGTGTCGCCATGGCAGCCCGCATGTCCTGACCCGCAAGCGCAGTGGCGTCGGGAGTTACCGTTGCCACCGGCGGCCGACGGAAGCATCGCCCCATCAACGCGGCTGCGGCTTGGGCTACTTCCGCAAGCGCCTGTTCGTGCTCATGAAAAACTTTGCTTAGTTCTTCATCTTCAGCGCGAATCTGGTTGCGTGCCGTTTCAACCTCTCCTTCAGCCAGCCATTTAGCTTCTTCTATCTGATTGCGGACTTTTCGCTGCGCATCGGCGTTTTCCCATTTGATGGCCGCCTGGGCTTGATTATATTCTTCCGTGTATTGTGCCAGACGATCCTGATAATCGGCGGCAATTTTTTCGGCGGTGTGTTCCCGTTGTGCTGTGAGTTTTTCAACATCAAGAGAATATCGGCTCTCAATTTGCGCCAGCGCGTTATCGAGATGTTTTTTCGCCTGTTCATTGGCGATTCGAAATTGCCGTTCAATCTGGGCCTCATCGGTGGTGCATTGCACGGCCAGAGCCAGCAGGTCGCGTAGTACCGATTTTTGCGCATCACGCCGGGGGCAGGTGACTCCATGCTTTTCGGTCAACGGCGAAACGGGTGGTTGAGTCTGTTGGTGTAACTGGGTCATAGTTATGAACGCCTCACCGATGGTTTACTGACAATCGCGCCGCACCTGGGTAAGTACCATGGCGATATGCTCCATGGCATTGGCGGCCGCGTGCAAGTCGGTACCCAACGGTTCAAGAATTTTTTTCTCAAAGCGGGCGCTGGCGGCATCATTCCAGCCGAACTTCACTTCCTCCCAACTTAGCTGCAGGTGATTAAGCGCCTTGGCCAACTGCCCCCGACCTTCATAAACACCCATAGAAAAGTCCGCCTTTTTCCTGCACCATTTTTGTACCTCGCAGCGACAGGCTGGTACGTTTACTTTCGCTGCGCCCCGACATCTCGCCCCTGGGGGTCTTTGATCTCCGCAACTCCCGCTGGATTCAATATAACAGAAAAGCCCACGGATAGTTTCAGAATTTTTAGCCACTCCGGACTTATTTGTGCAAGTTCAGCAACTGTAATTGACCGCCAGGGGCCGTGAGGCTTACCCAACGGCATAAGGCACCAGCCTGTGTCTTCAGGTGACAACGGCTCTGTGCGAAGTAGCGTCAGCAGGCCGGGCTGGTTATCAGTTGATTGGGCGAACGTTATCTTCGCTGGAGGGCTTAATGTCTGGTCATCGCTGGTGAAGGGTTCAATGGCACTAAGCTGTAAATCGGTTAATGTCGGAGCAGCGAAAGGCCACTGCTTTTGCGGCACCGCATTGCGGCGTTCTTCGGGGCTGGGAAGTATTGGTTCGCTTTCAGGGCGTTGCGGGGTTTGCGCTTCCGGAGCCGGCGAGCCACGCGACATAACCGCGTCGTCAGGCACGGGGGCAGAAGTAAACGGCCCGGCATTTTCTGAACCTGTACCGCCGGGGCTTGCAATGGCGGCGTATGCCTGTAATTCCGCCACCAGCCGTTCCAGATGCGCGACGCCCGCAGGCACCAGAGATTCTACACTGGTCGCCAGGCGCTGTACCGAACCTTTATATAATTCCACTTCTTTTTGTAAGGCCCGCGTCCAGCGCCGGACATTGGCCAACTTCTGTTCGGCCTCGGTCAGCCGGACCATGGCGCGTTGTAATTCCTCTTGTTCTTCAATGGCGGAGAGCGGTTTTCCAGAATGATCCCGGAAAAGTTTCTTCATACGGACCGCCTCCTTGGCCCGTTCAACGGCGGTTTGGCGCTTACGGATTTGATCTTTCCAGTAGGTTTCCTGTTCAATTTCCAGCCAGAGCATGGTGCGGCGCAGCTCGGAATCAGCATCTTCCAGCGCGGCATTGGCCGCAGTCTGAAACTTCCAGAGCACCGCCTGAAAGCCAGTGAGCAATTCCACAGATTCAACGCGAGCGCTCTCGGCCATGATGCAGTCCTATCGCTCGTTAAGATATTTTTCTATATGTTGAGCTTTTTTCATCAGAACCTTGGCATGTTCGGTGGAGGACTCCATGAAGCGCCCCAGATACTGGGCCGCCTGATCAAAAGTTTCAGCAAATTTCTGCTGCTCCTGATCGCGCCAACTGGATTCCAGAGACCGCAGGCGGGAATTTAATCCCGACATCAGCCCTTCCAGATCATTATTAAACTGCATCAACCCCTGAGCAAACCGCCGCAACTCCGCCGGATCAACACTTGCCTTGGCCATAGGATTCATCTCCGTGTATGCCGCCAACCAATTGAATTATAGCTTACCACCGCGTACAGGGTCCTCCAAGACCCAAACACCGGCGCTCCGCGCTTTGGAGGTAAAATTACATCACTGTGACTCTTCTTCCAGGCCGAGCTTCGTGGTGACACCGCGCAGCTCGGTCAGGCTCGCTGGGACGGATGCACCACTGGGCGTACTGGCGATTATTTCCAGCAGATTGCGTTGTCGCTGCGTCCAGACTAGCGGGGAATGTATTGGGCAATTCCATACGCCCAGAGCTTGGAGAAGGGCGGAATGCAGTTCCTCGATGTCGGTGCCGTTTAGGGCGCTGATGTAGACTGCATCGCGGACGTGCGGGTTCAGGCGTTTATTATTGAGGCCCAGATCGGTTTTGTTGACGGCGTAAATCACGCGTGAATAACCGTTTAAATCCAGACATGTGGGGACCGGCTCATCACGTTGCGTGCCATCAATGACCCATACGGTAATATCAGCATGTAATGTCTGCTGATGCGAACGCAAAATGGATTCGCGCTCCAGCGGATCATCCGTGGCGCGCATACCGGCGGTGTCCACAACAATGGCGTTAAGTGAAACGTCTCCAGCGGTCAGACGAATCATTACGTCCACCCAGTCGCGGGTGGTGCCGGCCAGGTCGCTGGTGATACTTGCCGACCGCCCCGCCAGTGTGTTGAGCAGCGTCGATTTTCCGGCATTAGGGCGGCCGATTAAGGCGATCCGCGGCGGAGTTATAAAGTGCCGAACAAAACGGGATTTCTCCAAAATCCACTGGGCCTGCGTCTGCACACGCCCCAGGGCATCAGCGTGGGAGGAATTCTTTAATCGTGTCAAGCTCCGGGCGGCCCATGCGGCCAGGCCCTGTATATGCTGACTTGCCAGCAGGCGCACTGCGAAGGAATTATCCAGACTTGGCAGGGCGGCCAGCACTTCATTAAGAATAGCCGGAGCCGGGGATACCGTTTGATCTCCCTGCAAAGGTTGGTAATCCGGCAGGTTTGCAAACGATTCCCGCACCGTTGCCCCCGTCGCTTCCAACGCGGCCAAAATCTGTTCCACCACCGCCACGCCGCCATGGGCATGAATTTCAAAGTGATATTCCCCACGGCAAACCACTAAAGCATCATCAATCTCCCGGCCCTGAAACCGCAGCGTCGCCCGGGTGAAGCCTTTCACCGGCAATTTTTTCGCTCGCGTGCATAACTGCATAACGCACGACCTTGCCGCTAACCCGACAACCGCGATCACAGCAATGGCCCCCGTCCCCGTCGGGGTAATCTGTACCGCGTACAGCCCTGAATCAGAAGTGGCCATCCCCGCGGCATCGTTTTTCATCTGATTTTGCAATTGCCCGAACATCATAACTTGTCCATTCCGAAAGCCCGTCCCCATAATCACCGTGTTATGACGCCGCATCTCACATGCTCTGAAAGCGAAGCGCTTCCAAAGCATTCTAACTCCTAACTCCCCCGCCCCACCGGCAGCACCTGCCGGAGGCGGGCGATCACTTGCGGGATCACGTGCAGGGTCTGGTCAATTTCCGCCTCGGTGGTAAATTCCGAGAGCGAAAATCGCACGGAGCCATGGGCGATTTTTTCCGCGATCCCCATTGCCTTGAGAACGTGTGACGGTTCCAGTGAGCCGCTGGAACAGGCCGCTCCGGCGCTGGCGCAAATTTCATGCTGATTCAGAAGTATCAAAATGGCCTCGGCTTCCAGGGATGAAAAGCCGATGTTGGTGGTGTTGCACGTGCGGCTCACCGGATCGCCATTGACAAAACTTTCGGGCACATCTCGGAAGATTCCCGCTTCCAGCTTATCGCGCAAGCTTGCAATGCGTTGAACATTTCCGCCATCCGCCAGTCGGCCTGCGGCCCTTGCCGCCGCGGCACCCAAACCCACAATGCCCGCAACATTTTCCGTGCCGCCCCGCCGATCGCGTTCCTGCGGCCCACCGCGAATAAACGGATAAAAGGCTACTCCCCGCCGCACCGCCAGAACCCCCACACCTTTTGGGCCATGGAATTTATGAGCGCTGATTGAAAGCAAATCCACGCCCCGCCTGGAGAATTGCAAAGGAATTTTCCCGGCAGCCTGCACTGCATCGACGTGAAATATCACGCGATGCTCCCGTGCCAGAGCCGCGACCGCGTCAATATCAAGAACAACACCGGTTTCATTATTCGCCCAGATCAGGCTTAAAAGCGCCACGTCCGGGTCCGCCAGCGCGGTGCGCAAAGCGGGCATGTCCAATCTGCCCATTGTATCCACGCCGATTTCAATAATGCGATAGCCCTGTTTTGCCAGATAGGACAGCGGCTCACGCACAGCGCTATGCTCCACACTGGATGTAATAATTGTTTTTTTGCCGGCACGCCCGGGCAGCACGCCCATAAGTGCTGCATTATCTGCCTCCGTGCCGCCGCTGGTAAATAGGATTTCCGCAGGCCGACATCCCATAAATTCTGCCACCTGATAACGGGCTTCTTCAACGGCATGGCGAGCTTCCTGCCCGGCCTGATGCACGCTGGAAGGATTACCATAAGCCTTTTCAAGATACGGCATCATCGCCTGTAGAACTTCAGGCGCTATTTGGGTCGTCGCATTGTTATCCAGATAGATCATAGGCAGTATTATATCGCACTTACGGTAGTTGTTCACAGAGGTTCTGCTATCATCAGAAGCATGAACAATGACCCCAGATTATTGGCCGCACAAATTCTTTCCACCTGGACGCAAATACATGATCCGCCGCGGATTGAATCACGGGATTCACCTGAATGGCAGGCACTGGCGACGCGGGATCGGGCGTTGGCCTTTGACCTGATCTGCGGCGTCATTCGCCGCCGCCTGACGCTGGACGCCATGATTCACGCGGTTTCCAAAACACCCCTGGACAATATTGAGCCGGATGTCCTGGCGGTTCTGCGAATGGGGGCTTATCAACTTGTGGTCGCGCAGGGCATTGCCGATCATGCGGCTATTGCTACCAGCGTAGAAGTCGTGCGGCGGCTTGGAGCTGTCCGAGCGGCGGGGTTTGTCAACGCGGTGTTACGCAATATCCAGCGGCTCGGCGGCGTGGTGCAACCGCTGGAAGCTCCAGATGTTCACGCCTTTCCTGTGGATAGCCGGCGGCAGGTGAAATTCACTCGAGCTATTTTTCCGGATCCACAACGGCAATTTATTGATCATCTGGCGGTAACCACCAGCCACCCGCGCGAACTGGTTTCAGCGATGATGCAATGGATCGGCGAGAAACACATTCGCGCCGTGTTAATATCGGATAACATTCCGCCGATGGTAACACTGCGGTGTGATCAAAAGGGCTATCTTCCGCCGTCTGAAGTCGGGCTGTCACCGCACAAGGCTCCGGATTTTTTCGTGGCCGCCGGATGGAATACCGTCATCGAATCGCTGATTGCCCAGGGCAAACTCTCTCCGCAGGATCCCACCGCAGCGCGGGCGACAAGGGCGCTAGTAGCGGTATTGCAGGCCGAAAGCAAAAGTCCCGCGGAGCCGTTGAGGATTTTGGATTTATGCGCGGGACTGGGAACCAAGACCATCCAACTGGCGCGGGCTTTGCCGCAAGCCCTGATTATCGCAACGGATATTGCGGATGAAAAATTAGCCGCCATAGAACGCCGCGCTCGAGAAGCTGCCGTCAGCAATATCCGCACTATCGACATGTTGACGTTCCGCGCGCAAAAGCCCCCCTTATTTGATGCCGTGCTGGTGGATGCCCCGTGCTCGAATACCGGCGTGATCGCCCGGCGGCTGCAAGTGCGGTGGCGCTGGCCGTTGTTTGATCTGGCCGCGGTGCGGGAATTGCAAACCAGACTCATGGACGATGCGGCGGAACATCTCAAACCTGCGGGGCTTCTGGTATACAGCACGTGCAGTATTGATCCGGATGAAAACACCGTCGCCGTTAATGATTTTCTGCGTGGCCGGCCGGGCGAGCAATGGGGTAATATGCGGCGGGAATTCCAGTTGCCCGCGGCAGGAATTCCGGAAGAAAGATGCGACGGCGGATTTATCACAGTTTTCAAGCGGCAGTGAGCCTGCTAAACTTTCAGGCAAATATAAAACGTTATTGCAAGACTGCTTTGGAACATCAATATGACACATCAACCAATTAAAATAGCGATCTGCGGCTCATCCGGCCGCATGGGGAACAGAATTTCCGCCTTGGCCCTGGAATCGCCGGAGCTTTTCAAGACCATCGTCCATATTGATCGCGTCACAGCGAATGCCGCGAAAAACTCGCCGGAAATCGTGGCCGATTTGCCGCCAGGGGTGGATGTGCTGATTGATTTTTCCGCCCCGGCGGCTACCCGCGCCATGATCGCTTCATGCGTGAAATACAAAACCGCCATGGTCATTGGTACCACCGGGCTGACCGCAGCCGACCACGCCTTGATTGACCAAGCCTCAAAAACCATTCCCATTTTGCAGGCTACCAACACCAGTCTGGGGATAAATGTATTACTGGCGATCGTCGCCCAAACCGCACAGCAACTTGGCGCGGCGTACGACATTGAGATTGTTGAAGCGCACCATAATCAGAAAAAAGATTCCCCTTCCGGCACGGCACTTTCACTGGCCCAGGCCATCTGCCAGGCCACAGGCCGAGAAATTGATCAGGCGATGGTACATGGCCGCCATGGCGGAGATACATTGCGTAAAGCCGGCGACATTGGCATGCACGCGGTACGCATGGGGGATGTTGTTGGAGAACATACCGTTTATTTCGCAACATCCGGGGAACGGATAGAAGTCAAGCACACCGCCAGCACGCGCGATACATTTGCACGCGGAGCCTTACGAGCCGCGGCCTATATGGCAGGGAAACCACCGGGCCGCTATAGCATGAGCGATGTGCTGGGTGTCGGGGCTGCGGCGCAGCCAGGAGTTAGGAGTTAGAAGGGGTCGGTGAATAATGAATGGAAACGACGCCGAGTTCATGCTTTTCATAAAGCCGCTGGCTTTGCCGGTGGTGAAAGGCACGACGTAATTGGGCGGGCGACGGCAGATTTGAAATTTGAAATTCCAGGTTCCAGATTCCAGCCTTTTCATTGTTCCAAATATGTTATCGCACCTTGTAACCCAAGCTCAAGAGGTTTACACTCCAAATTAGGGAAATGCGGCAAGCCGATGGAACGGTTACGAAATCAGGCCGTGCAAGGATGGGTGTGCGGTATTTTGCTTCGGAGGAAATGTCATGGAAAGTGTTTTGGAACCGCGTAATTTTGCCAATCTCAGCTCGGTGGCGGGCTTAAGTCGCACCACCCTGGATGAACATCATCAACTTTATTGCGGTTATGTGCGAAAAGCCAATGCACTTTCCGATCGTCTTGTCGCCATTCAAAATACGCCCCAGTTGGCCAACGCGGGGGATATTGTCAATATTAAGGGGGATCTGTGCTTTGCCTTGGCGGCCGTGCGTAATCATGAACGGTATTTTGATGTTCTGGGTGACCATAAAACTTCCATTCCAGCAATATTAAAGCAGCGCATCAGCTTGAACTTCGGCTCCGTCGAAAATTATATTGAAGATCTTCGTCGCGCCGCCTTAGGGACGCGGGGATGGACTTGGACCGTCATGGATCACGTCACCGGCCGACTATGGAACTTGTCCGGACAGCACAATGGAATGTTCCCCTTCTGGGATGCACACCCCATTTTAACACTCGATCTATGCGATCACGCCTATTTTTATGACTTCGGCCACCATCGCGCGGATTATGTAGAGTGCCTGATTGAAAATTTGAACTGGGAAAAGCCCGCGCAGTACCTGACAGGCGGGGAAAAAATACAACATTCCGGTTCGGTGATGGTGCCGGCGTAAACCGCAGCAACTCTATCCGTGGCGCGCAACGTGAAGTGTGCCCTTAGCTCAATGCGGAAGCGTTGAGCTGGAAGCGGGATGTGATGTGATCGCCCAACATTGTTCCCGCCGGCGCGATTGAAGAGATCAGGTTGGCCGGTCGGGGATGTTCTTACGGGTATATCAATGAGCCGTGCGATCAAACGCTGCGACAACGCGTTGCTTGATTTCCAGCAAATTAACATCGGACTTTACGGGCTTGCTGCCGTGAACCGAAACAGGCTCGCGTAACGGCACCCAGCTTTTGCATCCGGCATATTGCGGATCAAGCGCCATTGTAAGCGGCTGGGGTAATTTCCAGGCCCGCAGCACAATGATATACAATGGATAATCCGGACGATAATTAAATCGCATGTCAATCAGCGGCTTATCCCATAAATGCAAATCGGCCAGCAAATCAAATGCGGAGCGATCCGGTACGCGGGCAATAAAAAAAACTTCCGCCCAGCCGCGGATGGTAATTTCCTCCGGTTCGCGATCCACCGTTTTTATCCCGTCTCGCCAAGCCGCTTTTACCGATTCCGGCTTCTGATGTAAGACGGTGGGAAAGAGCACAAATTGGGAATGCTCGAGTTCAAATTCCCCGGCCGCTTCATATATCCCTCCCTTGCGCAACAATATCGCCTGTTGGCCTGCCAATACGGCGTCGCAAACAATCGACCATTCCTTCAGTGCCATATTCAAAGATGATTCCATCACGGAGTCCTGTTCGCCTTTTATTATTCCGCACCGGCCGACATGGGTTCAATGTGACTGGCGATTTCCGCCACTTGGGGCAGACGCATACGAATGCGTTTTTCCAGTTCCGTCACCTTGCCATGGGCATCGGCCACGGTAATATCCGCTCCAAATTCGACGTGAAAACTTAAGTAAACTCGTTCGTTGATGGTATGGGCGTGTACAGCATGAACCGATAATTCCATAGCCTCAGCCAGGCTTCGCACAACGGCCGCCAAGCTTGGCTCGGCGTCGCCAGGTTCCACATGCACAGTGATATCTATGCTGGGATGCTCATTGGAAGCTGCCAGTTCCACAGAAGTCGCAATTCGATGACCTTCTTCCAATGTAGCAGTAGGATTCACGCGGATGGTGGTATCCACAAAGCGCCGATTGCCGCCCTGCCGCACGCGAATGCGCGGCACATCCATGACTCCGGGCACGCGACGGATAATTTCCTGAAGTTGCGTATCCACGCCTTCAGGCGCTCGATCCACCAGCGCATCCACCGAGTGCAGCGCCAGACGGATCGCAGCTCCAATCATCAAGATCGCCACTGTTACGGCTCCGAGATTATCCATCCATGCCAGCCGGCCGCGGCTTAATAGAGACAACAGCAAAGCAATAAGTACGACGGCGGCACTGATGAGATCCATACGGAAATGCACGCTGCTGGCGCGCAGTGCTTCACTGCCAAACTTTTTCGCGGTTCTGACCAGTTGCAGCGTGCGCCAGATATCGACGCCAATGGCCGCACACAACACCATAATTGCGACAATGGTTGGAATGGTCGGCAAGGTGCGCGGATGACCGAAATCCATCATGGCCCGCCAGAGAATCCATAAGGCCGTCAACGCCAGAATAATGCTCTCCGCGAAAGCCGAGAGGTTTTCCACTTTGCCATGACCATAGTTATGCGTTTGATCCGCGGGGCGGTCGCTGATATGCACCGCGACAAGGGTGATAATGGTGGCCAGCACATCCACCGCGTTGTGCAGAGCATCTGAAAGAATAGCCAAGCTGCCTGTTAACAGCGCCATAAGCAGCTTTAAGATCGTCATCGCCAGACTGGCCATCAGCGATACCCACGCCGTATGCTGCTTATCTTTGGATGGTTGATGATCCGCCACGAAAGCACTTCCCGAACGCGCTGTGAATAATTTTACCAGCTATCCCGGCTGCAACGAGCTTTCCCGCCGGTGCTTGCGCAACAGTATACAAAAATTCAGGGAGTTGCATTATTTTTTAGGGAAATTAGGCCCTTTGCGAGTCGGCCCAGCCAAGAATTTTTCCGCTACGCGGGCGGCCTGCTCGGCCTTGCGCCGCTTCAGGGCCTTGTATTCCTCCTCGGTCAGTTCGCCGCTTTGGTACATTGCTTCAATTTGCTTAAGTGAAAAGCCAAAGCCTGTCATCTCTACCGGGGGATTGGCAACACGTCTGCGAACGGCCCGGATCACCATCCACCCGATAATAACTGCGGCCACCAACGCCGCCCCCCACTCGAAAATACCGATCAGGTTCTTGTCCAAATTAACAACCTCACCAACGCATCCGTTAACCCGCCGTGGCATAATTATATACGTTATCGGCGCGCAAGTAAGTTTGGAATTCCACAAAGCGCACAGTAAAATATTGACACAGCGCTCTGGGCGCGTATGATAAAAGGTGTTATACAGGCAAATTGCCCGGCAGGAACGGTCCTTTCCCGCGCAGTTATGGAGGCAAGCATGCTTCAAGATGCGGCAAGACTGAAAATCACCCGTGACGGTGAAATCGTTCTGGTGGAATTTACCCACCGGAAAATACTGGATGAGGCAAATATTGCCGAAATCGGGGATCAGCTTGTCGCGTTGGTCGAAAATGAGCACCGCCCCAAGGTCATCATTTCATTCGCCGGAGTCGATCATCTTTCATCGGCGGCTTTAGGAACGCTTATCACGGTGAATAACAAAGTTCGCAATCATGACGGCCAATTACGGCTCTGTAACATTCATCCGCAGATATTTGAAGTTTTTGTTATCACAAAACTTAATAAACTCTTTCGCATCTATCCGACAATAAAGGAAGCGAAAGAAAGCTTTGAGTCTCAAAGCAAACAGAGCGTCACATAACGCGGGGTTGAGGCAGGCTTTTTCCGGTGTGTAGCCGGTGCGGAAAGATTAGTTTGGTGTGTCACGCAAGAGGGTATGGATGCCCGTGAATCGCATGGATTGGTAAACACTTGCAAGCATAATTCAGAACGGGCGTCATTATGGGACGAATGCGACTGGAAAAAACAACTGCCACCCGTCGGACGGTCGGTCCGTCTTCCACTTCCCACGGATTGTGGTGTCGGCTGGAAATTCCCAGCGACCCCAAGCGAGTGGAAGAAGTTGAAGAAACCATATTATCCCAATGTCAACGCTATTCATTTACCGACCGCGATTTATTTGCCCTTAAACTTGCCATCGATGAAGCTTTTGCCAATGCGGTGAAGCACGGCAACCAGTGCGATTGTGATAAGCACGTCCGCATTAAATATCGTGTAACGCCCCGCCGGGCGGATGTGGTCGTGGAAGATGAAGGCCCGGGATTTAACCCAGCGAGCCTGCCCGACCCGACCTTGGACCAGCATATTGAATGCACGCACGGCCGGGGGATTCTTCTGATGCGGGCCTTTATGAATAACGTCGTTTTCAGCCCCTCAGGAAATTCTGTTACCCTGACCAAATTTAACGACTCAACGCGTAGCAAGACCGAACACAGCATCGCCTTTGGATAACCGCCGTACTTTGCGTTTACAGGGCAGCCCCTCCAACTTCCCGGTTCGATGCCAGTACCTACATGAATTACCCCACCTGAAATAATAAGAAGCAGGGGGATAGATTAAACCCCGGGTTGCAAGTTCTTACGCCTGAATGCTTCCCGTTACACCATAGCTCTGTTAAGTGAGTTCCCGATTACGGAACAGTGCTACCGCGATGCTCAGGGCTGCACCGATGTACATCAGCCCGTATGCCGAGGCCATGCTGACATAACCGACGACTTCGCCGATGGTTGGCGCATCCGGCCCCTGATAGTGGCCGGGCATGGAAATAGGACGGTAGATCAGGGCCTGATTAATGTCAAAATTCGTCAGATAGGGCAGAAAATAGCTGCCACCATCCACCAGGGCCTGCCAAGGCTCCCCTAAATGCAATAGCGGCGCGAACCGGGTAAGGTTGGCTCCGATATACAAAACGACAATAACGGTCATATTCAAAGCCAGGCTGTAACGGGTAGCGATGGCAGTGCTTATGGCGGCCAAGGTTGCCAATTCCATAAATTGCAATATAAATGCCGGAATCAGCGCGATAATAGCCATATCATTGGCCCAATATAAAGCTTGTTGACCGGCGTAAGATGCCACCGATAAGTCAATCCGCTGGTCCGAAAAATACCGCATCCACGCACAGGCCGCCACAGCGATGGTGCAGATGGCCATCGTGACAAACATCAGACAGGCAATGCCAAGATACTTTCCAATGATGACCTGCCAGCGTGCTACCGGCTTGCTCATCAGGGTCAGCATGGTGCGATTTTCAATTTCTTCATCAATAACTTTGGCTGTGGCAAAAACCATGATGATTAGAATAAACATCAGCACAAAGGACATGGCCACATCGCGGTACATCTTGGTGTCTTCGCCAAAGGTATTAAACGGCACAAAGGCGGTAATCACAATGGCCGCGATACACATCGCAAAGACAATCAACGTGAAGGGTTGGTACAGCGCCTCGTGATAGGTTACCTGCGTAATAGCACCGATGCGGCTTAAATTAATAAGCGGGAGAATGATATATTCCACCAGCCCCCAAATTCCCGCCGCAGCGGTAACTGATCCGCAAAGCAGCAGAAAAAATCGCAGATTATTGGCGTTGGTGGCCGTAAGGTTGGCATAATTGGATGCCACGCCACCGTTGCCTTTTCCGGCGTGACCCGCGTAGTTCACTGCGGTTTGGGCCGCAGTAACTTCATGGGAATGCCAGACTGCAACCACGAGCGTCAACGCAATCAGGATGGCCATTACGATAAGGTAGGCTTTGGTAAGCTTTGTCACATAATCCTCTTTATTCTACCAGTCGAGTCCGGATATTACGTCGGATATTACCATATTATTCGCACGCCTGGGAGCAACCCCTGCGTCGCCTGGGTTTGCAGGCTTATCGACGTGATAAACCCGGCAAACCTCTTTTCAATGTCGTGCAGAATCTTTTCAATCTGCTCAGGTGCCGCTTCCAGAATCAGTTCCACTGATCCATCGGGCAAATTACGCACCGTTCCGCTTATCTTATACGCTCCAGCGAGGGCGACGGTTGTATGCCGGAAGCCTACGCCTTGCACGCGACCGGAAAACAACGCAACCTTGCGTATTTTGCACGCAGACACGCTCATAGCTCCTATTTTAACCGCGCATGGAATTTTTCGCCTGTTTTACGTGTTCCTGATTAATATCCGCTGCAGACCAGGAGGGAGCCTCCCCTCTGCGGAGTTGTCTGGGCGTTTGCCCCAGCTCGCGCCGAAACACGACTGCCATGTGCGTTGGGGAGGAGAACCCGGCGGCATAAGCAATGCGTTTAACAGGCAGGCGGGTGTTGCGCAGCATGAGTTGAGCACGGGCTACGCGACACGCGGTGAGTTCTTCCAGAACCGTTCTCCCGAGGGCTTTGCGGAAACCCCGTTCAATCGTTCGGGTGCTTACGCCGAGCTGCCGGGCGATTGCTTTTACCGATAAGTCACGATGGCTGTGATTCCAAATCATTTCCATTGCGCCTTGCAAGACCGGGTCGGCGGATTTGGCCGGGCGCGGGGGGCGGTCATTGGGACCATCTGATCGTCCCTCCCGCGGGCTAGCGGCCAACATTCCTGCGATCAGCGCCAGTGATGAAAGCGAAGCCGATCCGGGATCTTGGGGTGATTTAACGGCGCTTTGAACAATTTGCTCCAGCGCGCCGGCAAGTAAGGGATTGCTTTTCTGGGAATAGACGGCCGAGGCGGAAGTTAGCAGTCCCGCCTGCTGCCAAAAATGCGGCACCTGGCCGTTAAACGATAGCCAATATACCGTCCACCCTGTATTAGATTTGGGTCGATAGCGATGCCATACATCCGGCAAAATCATCAAGGCCGAGCCGGCCTGCACCTGGACCACCCCGGTTTCATGCGATTCAAATTCACCATGACCGGCACTTAAAAAGACCCATTGGTACTCCGGCAGCACGCGGCCTGTTTTCCAGGAGAACTGATACATTTCCGGATGGTCGGGCAACGGATAACCGGCGTGCGGAGCGATCCGTTCAACGCCTGCGCCGGTAAGATAGAAACCCGTTGCAATTGCAGTGGGGTTCACCGGAAAATAACCGAAGGATGTGTCGCTTTTCATATATTGACTTCCATGACAATCCGGCATACTTTGAAATTATAACAGACTTTGTAACATTTTCCGCACCACATACTCGTCGCGAATTCGATAGTGAATAATCTTGCGTGGCTTTTAAATTAAGCCGTACAATTCTGTACAAGTTTCGCAAGATGCATTGAGGAGTTTTTATGCAACAGGTTGGATATCACCGGCGGGGTATGGCCGTGTGGGCAGCAATGACTTTATTATCAATTCCAGCCGCGACACGTTATGCAGCGGCTGTGCCGGCGCGCGTATCGGTGACGTGGTCCAAGGTAATGGGCACCTCCCCGACCACGCCCACGTTGCAGGTGGTGGTAAACCCGATGCTTCGGCCCGAATCCCCCATTAGCCACCGGGCCGTTCAGGCACTGTCTAGGTTGAAGGCAAATTTTGTGCGTTTTGTACCGTGGCTCCCCTACCCACAATTGGGCGTGGCGGAACTCAAGCCGCCGGCGGATGGCAGGACATTCTGGAACTTTAAGCTCATCGACCCCATGGTTCAGGATTTTATGCGTGGTGCCGCCGGGCGCCCGGTGATTATGAATTTCAGCACCATTCCGGAATGGCTTTATAAGACCCCTAAGGCCGTCACGTGGCCTGCAAACCCGAATCAAGTGTTTTGGGGTTATGAGCAGGGCACGCAGCTGCGCAGGCATAGCCTCAAAAAAGTCGCCGATTATTATGCGCGTCTTGTAAGCTGGTACACCCGAGGTGGATTTCGTGATGAATATGGTCATTGGCATAAATCGCCTTATCACTATCACTTTGCGTGGTGGGAAGTGCTCAATGAGGTGGATTTTGAGCACCGTACAAACGTAAAAACATACACACAACTATATGATGCCATAACATCAGCCATTCATAAGGTTTCGCCGCAGACCAAATTCGTGGGTCTGGCACTGGCCGCTCCGAGCAATGATCTGGCGTGGTTCAAGTATTTTCTTAATCCCCGCAACCATGCTCCCCGCACGCCGCTGAATATGATTTCCTATCATTTTTATGCCACGCCGTCGGCAACCAGTAAACCCAGCGACTGGCCCAAGATATTCTTTTCCCAGGCGAAAGGATTTCTCAATACCGTGCGCAAGATTCAAGCCATTCGCCAAAAGCTTTCACCAGAAACCAAAACTGATATTGACGAAATCGGATCGATCCTGCCTTATGACACCGCGCCGAAACTGATGCGGCCGATCCCCAATATGTACTGGAACTTAAGCGGAGCCATGTATGCCTATCTGTTTGCCCATCTGGCGCGCCAAGGTATTCAAATTGCCGGTGAAAGCCAGCTCATTGGTTATCCCAGTCAGTTCCCCAGTGTCTCCATGGTCAACTGGACAACAGGCGTTCCCAATGCGCGGTTTCGAGTGCTGCAATTGTTGCACGATAATTTCGGCCCAGGTGATAAAATCATCGCCACGCACGCCAGCTCGCCCGGTATTTTTGCGCAAGCGTTTGTAACACCCGCCGGCGTCAGAAAACTTCTGCTGATTAACAAACGCGATAAAGGCCTCGTGCTGAACGTTCCGGAAGCTAAAGGATCTGTGCTGCAATGGGTCGATCAGCACACTGCTGAGAAGCCACCTGCGCAGCGGACGCTGAAACACAACCATCTGCGTTTGGGCGGCTTGGGCGTGGAGGTAATAACGATGGCAGCAACGCATTGAAGGCGGAAACGCGGCCTGGCACAACAGTGGAGAAAACAGCCAACATTGCGTATGGCGCTTGCCTGGTAAGACTTAAAGCGGCAAGCAAGGAGTGTAAAACCATGAATTCATTAAGCCGCCGGGACTTTATCGGTCAAATCGGGCTTTCCGCAGCCGGTGTACTGATGCTGCAATCGGGCAGTTCGGCAGCGCCGGCGATCAAAGCAGACGACCGCATGACCTCCGCATCGCCCGGCGACTTGGCGTCCGCATTCGCCAATCCACCATTTGAATGCGGGCCGTGGGTTTACTGGTTCTGGCTGGATGTGAATGTGACCCGCGACGGTATTACCGCTGACCTCGAGGCCATGAAGGCCGTGGGAATCGCCGGCGTACTGATTATGGATGTGGACCAGGGTACGCCGGCGAGTTTCAATGGGGCAAAATTTGGCGATTCAAAATGGTATGAGCTTTTCAAGTTTGCCTGTGCCGAAGCCCACCGATTGGGGATGCACATTAACATGACCAATGATGCGGGCTGGTGCGGCAGCGGCGGACCTTGGATAACTCCCGAGCTTTCAATGCAACGGGTGGTATATAGCAGCATGACCGTTGCGGGCGGCAAGACCATTGACGTCGTGCTGCCACAGCCCCCAGCGAATCTAAATTTTTACCGCGATATTGCGGTCTTGGCTTTTCCAGCACCCACCAAGGCCTACGCAATTACGGACCTCAATAACCAGACCGACGTGACCGCACAAGACAACATTCCCGCGCCGGAAAAATGGCCGATACTTCAGGCCGATCAGGGCGTTGCGGCCAATTCTGTGCAGGATATTTCCGCTCACATGGATACCACCGGCCATCTGAAGTGGGATGCCCCGCCAGGACAATGGATCGTCTTGCGCTTCGGCCATACCACCACCGGGGTGGTTAATCATCCGGCACCTGCGGGCGGCCTGGGCTTGGAAACTGATAAGCTCAGCCGAGCGGCTACTGTTTTCCAGTTTAATTCGCTCATGGAGCGG
>JAJZGH010000264.1 GCA_021798635.1 Planctomycetota bacterium
AAAAATTCCCCGCATACGCAGATGCTGGGCCTGGGAGATGTGCCGACGGAATAACTCGGTGAGAAAAATGATGATCACACACGTAACAAATTCTTTCTCCGATCCGACACTGGTGCGCTACCTGGCCCTGGGTGCGGTGCTGTTTGCCATCGGCCTGGTTGGATTTATGGCGCGACGGAACATGATCATGATTTTCCTGTCCACGGAGATCATGTTTCAGGGCGTGGCCATTAACCTTATCGCTTTCAGCCGGTATTACCATAACGCGGACGGGCAATCGTTTGTGATTTTTTTATTGACCGTGGCGGCGGCAGAGGCATCGCTGGCGTTGGGCCTGGTGATCATGCTGTATCGCCAGCGACAGACGCTTAATGTGGACGCCTGGTCTGATTTGCAGGGGTAGGACGCCTTTGCTTTTTCCCCTGAACGCGGTTGTTTAACCGT
Source organism: Planctomycetota bacterium (assembly GCA_021798635.1). Next base: position 445 of record JAJZGH010000264.1, read on the forward strand.
GGTTCAAGAATTTGAGGGATCTTCCGGAGTTTGAAGTGTTCCAATTTTTTCAGCATTTTACCCTGGACCAGCAAGCGGAAATTTTTGCGGGTTTAATTCCCCTTTTTCCGCTGGCGGCGCTGGTCATCATCGCACTGTTTGGCGGCAAAGTTCTCAAAGGCCGCGCGCATGTGCCGGCCATTATTGGTATCGCCTGCTCGTTTTTCCTGGCGCTGCTGCTGTTAATGATTTTTGATGTCGGCCAGTTCAACTCCATCAAGGCCGCCCTGTTTCACATTACCACCGCGCAAGCCAATCAGATCGGTGCCCTGAATCCCGAATTTCTACAAATGAAATTCGCCACGTGGTTCAGTGCCGGCGGCTTCAAAATCCCCTTTGGTGTGTATCTTGATCCGCTATCGGTCCTGTTTGTCTCCTTTGTCACTGGCATATCGCTGCTGATTTTTATCTATTCCAGCGGTTACATGAATGGCGATTACGGTTATTTCCGCTTCTTCGCCTACTTAAGCATGTTTGTTACCGCCATGACTATTCTGGTGCTGGCGAATAATTTTCTGCTGGTCTATCTGGGCTGGGAGGGCGTGGGGTTGGCCAGCTATCTGCTGGTGGGATATTACTATCCCAAGCGATCCGCACGGGATGCCGCCACGAAAGCGTTTATTGTTAACCGAATTGGCGATACCAGCTTTGCCATCGCCATTTTCATGATCTATCTGACCTTCCACTCGCTGAATTTCGCCAACGTATTTTATGGCCCGCTGCAAAGCGCAAGTTTCCGCGCAGCGCACCAATCCATGATGTTCTGGATACCGCTGCTGCTGATGTTTGGAGCCTTTGCCAAATCCGCGCAGTTTCCGCTGCACGTCTGGCTGCCTGATGCCATGGAAGGCCCCACACCGGTTTCCGCACTGATTCACGCCGCCACCATGGTCACCGCCGGCGTATATCTTATCGCCCGCTGCATGCCCATATTCATGCACGACCTGCCCGTGCTGCATCTGGTGGGAATTATTGGAACGTTCACCGCATTTATGGCTGCTACCATCGCCATGTGTCAATATGATCTCAAACGGATCTGGGCCTATTCCACGGTTTCACAATTGGGATATATGTTCATGGGCCTGGGAGTGGCGGCAGGTTCCGCGGCGGTGTTCCATGTGTTCACCCATGCCTTTTTTAAGGCCCTTCTATTCCTATCCAGTGGATCGGTCATGCACGCCATGGGCGGTGAACTGGACATTCGGAAAATGTCCGGCCTGCGTAGACGCATGCCCATTACCACCATCTGTCTGCTCGTTGGTGCGCTCTCTTTAGCGGGCTTTCCCGGCTGGGCAGGATTTTTCAGCAAGGATGAAATTCTTTCCGCTGCGATGAATTCCGCCTGGAGCGGTGGCCCCTGGCTGGCCGCCATCGGCTTGCTGACCGCTTTAATTACCGCGTATTACACGTTCCGCGCCTTTTTCCGTGTGTTCATGGGTGATCTGATTTTGCCCCAAACCGCCGGGCTGCATGAACCCAGCGTTTTTACTTTGCCCCCTGAATCCAGCCATGAAAGTCATGACACACACATCGCCTCTGATGCCCATGATGCCGGCCAACATAGTCATGACGCGCCTCATGGCCGTCATGGCCATGATCAACCCCGTAACACCTCCTTTGACGGCCCCATTGCCATGTGGGGGCCGCTGGTTGTGTTGGCTATCGGGGCCACTCTTGTAGGCTGGCTGGGAGTTTTTGGCGGTCACGGCGGACAAGGCTGGATTCAAAGTTTCCTGGCCCGCGTACCCATGAATGCCGGTTTGCATTATGTGCCAACGCCTCCGGGCGGCCTGCTTTTACCGATAGCCTCGGTGCATCGTATAAGTCCGGCGATGGGCATGGTTCTGGGCGGAATTCTCGCGATTGTGGGGATTCTCATTGCCGGCTATTTCCACCTGGTGAACCGTCATGCCGCCGAGGTGGTGAAATCCGCTCTGCGCCCGCTGGTGACGTTCCTGGAAAACAAATGGTACATCGACGAAATTTATCACTACTGCATCGTGATGCCGCTGTGGTATCTGGGCCGCACCCTTTATGGTGTGGACCATGTCATTGACGGCATTGTCGTGAACTTTTTCGGATATTTTCCCCAGCTCGTCGGCTGGGTGCTCAAGCCCACACAAAGCGGCCGGTTGCGCTATTACGCCATCGGCATGGTCAGCGGTCTGGCGCTGGTAATTCTGGGCGTGTTGTATCTGCTTAGATGATCCGGGGCCAAGGTAAGCCGTCCGGATCAGGAAAACTCGGAACTGAAACGTTATGACACAATCGCATTTAATCTTGCCCATGATGCTGGTTATCCCGTTAATCGGCGCTGCGCTGATTTTCATGATCAAACCCGGAGCTTCGGGCCATCGCGCCCGCGGCCTGGGCGTTCTGGCGTTTTGTTTCGCCCTTATCCCTGCTCTCATGGGTGTTGTTCTGCTGACGCGGTTTAACTATGCCGCAGGCAGTGTCTGGCAACAGCGATTTAATTATCCCTGGCTGCCGCAGTTTCATGTGAATTTTTCCTTCGGCGTCGATGCCATCAGCCTGTGGCTGCTGATGCTTACGCTGCTGGTAACGCCCATGGCCATTCTTGATGCGGTAAATAAAATCCAGCATCGGCAGAATGAATTTTACGCCTGGATGCTCATCAGCTACGCCTGCATGATCGGTGTATTTATCAGCCACGACGTGCTGCTGTTTTACCTGTTCTTTGAATTCAGCTTGATCCCCACCTTTTTCATTCTTGGAATCTGGGGTCATTCCGACCGCCGCAAGGCCGCGGTCAAGTTTTTTCTGTACGCTTTTGCCGGCTCTGTACTGCTTCTGGCCAGCCTGATTTACCTGGCCTTGGTGCATCAGGAAAAATTCGGCACGTTTTCCTTTGCTCTGGCGGATTTATATCGGGCCGGCCAAGCGCTTAGCCCCACCCAGCAGGGGATTGTATTTCTGGGCCTGCTGATCGGATTTGCCATCAAGGTTCCGTTGTTTCCCGTGCATACCTGGATGCCTCTGGCCATTACCGAATCACCAACCCCCGGCTCGGTGATGATCGCCCTGGTGAAGCTCGGTGCGTATGGCCTGCTGCGATTCGCTATTCCCATGCTTCCTCTGGCTGCGGTACGTTTTACCCCGTTCCTTGCGGTGTTGTGCGTGATCTCCATCCTTTACGGCGGCCTGATCAGCTGGGTGCAGCGCGATATGAAGAAGCTCATCGCTTACAGCGTCCTAAGCCACCTGGGTTTGTGCATTCTGGCCTTGCTGGCCTTGACCATGACGGGCCTGACCGGATGCGTGCTGGTCATGCTTAGCTCCGGTCTTTTGGCCGCCGCCATGCTGATGGTCATGGGCATGATCTACCGCCGCTATCACACACGTAATCTACTGGAAATTTCCGGCTTGGCCCGGCGACTTCCGGTTCTTGGATTTTTCGCGGTCTTCTTTTTCATGGGTACCGCCGCGCTGCCGGGATTGATTGGATTTATTTCGGAAATTATTTCTCTGGTGGGGACGTATGTCAGCGGCAGCGCCGGCCATGGCGGCTATTTAGGCCCCGCGTATGCCATACCCGCTGCTCTGGGAATGATCCTCGGTGCGTTGTATATGCTCTACTGGGTCGCCCATGTTATTTTTGGGCCATTGGTTGAAACCGTTCCTGATGCGGATACGTCTTCGACGCACGCCCCCGCAGTAGTGCAGGATTTGTCGGTGCGGGAGTGGCTGGTGCTTTTGCCGCTGGCTTTGGCGGTGCTGTTCCTTGGTTTGTATCCGGCTCCTGTGCTGAATTCCCTTCAGCCGGCGATTGGCAAAATCCGCCATGAGGTTTTGGCCGCCGTTCAGGAAAATGCTACTTCCCGCATGGCCGTGAACACGCACCGCGTCGGTGCTGTGCATTCAGCCGGGAAGCCGGGACTGGTTGCTCCGTTGGAATCGCAAGGCTTGGGTAAGGCCGTGGCGTTGCGCTTGCCGGTCCGATTAGCTCGGTAATGTTTTGAAATCAAAGAGGCTTTGTACGTGAATATTCCGCTGAATCATTTTTGCCCCGAAATCATCATGATCGTCGCGGCGTTTATTGTCGCGCTGGTGGGCGTCGCAAAATCGGATGCTGTGCGCCGCAGCGCCCAGTGGATTTCGCTGATCAGTCTGATCCTGGCTTTTATTGCGGGCTGGCGTATCGGCATGGTCGATTCCACCCCCGCCTGGCCGCTGGCAAGTTTCGCAACTTATGACACACTTCTGGCGTCCGGAATTGGTATTCTTCTGGTCCTGCTGTCATGGGATATGCCTTTTGCCATGGATCCCGCTAAAGCCGATCAGACTTTCCGCGGTGAATATTTCGCCATGATGCTGGTATCTCTGGCCGGTGTAAGCATGATGGCCAAAGTAGATAATTTGATCTGGCTTTTTATTGCTTTGGAACTGGTTTCCATTCCCACCTATATTATGGTCGCCACGGGCCGCAGCAATCCCACCGCGCAGGAAGCCGGGATTAAATACTTTTTCCTTGGCTCGCTCTCGGCTGCCATTTATCTATTTGGCTTCAGTTATCTCTATGGCTTTTCCGGCAGCACAGACTTTTCCAAAATCGCTTCCGCTTTTGCCGCCGTGCCCCAGTTACCCTATATCGCCATTATCGGCCTGCTGACGGTGGTCATCGGCATCGCGTATAAAATCGCGGCCGTTCCGCTGCATTACTACGCACCGGATGTGTATCAGGGCACCGCAACGCCGGTCACCGCATTTTTGTCTTTTGCCCCCAAGGCCGCCGGATTTATCGCTCTGATTCTGGTGTTTAATCTTACCGGATGGAACCTTTCCCATGGGGCCGCACGGGCCGTTCCGGATTTACTGATGGTCATGGCCGTGCTAAGCATGACCATTGGCAATGTCCTGGCTTTGCTGCAACGCAACATCAAACGCATGTTGGCCTACAGCTCTATTTCCCATTCCGGGTATATGCTGGTCGGGTTGGCCGTCGGTCCGATGATGATCAGTCACAGCATCACCAACGGCGTCAGTGCGATGCTGTTTTATCTGGGTGCGTACAGCGTCATGACCGTGGGTGCTTTTGCGGTTCTGGTTTTTCTGCAGGGGAAACTCGATGCTGCGGAAGATCTTGATGATATTGCGGGAATTGCCTCAGCCCACCCGCTGGCCGCCGCCTGCATGGCCGTATGTATGTTAAGCCTCATCGGCATGCCTTTTACCGTCGGATTTTTGGGCAAAGTGTTTATTGTGCAGGCTGCCTTTTCCAGCGGCCACGGCGTGCTGGCCGTTATCGTGATGATCAATGCCGCCATCGCCGCAGCCTATTATCTAAGCATCATCACATCGATGTATCTGCGTGATCCCTGGACGCCCTTTAACGTCCGCCGGCCCGGTGCCATTCAATTTTCCGCCGGCATCGCTGCGGCTCTGGTCATCCTTCTGGGCGTATTCCCGTCCGTGCTGATGAGCATCTGCCGCTACTCGGGCAGTGAAGTCACCAACATGGTCGTGCTCAATAATTCCCAAGCGACTGCAGTCAGCAAAAGGACTGCCGCGATTTTGCCGCCGATTAACCTGGCCCGATCGCGTTCAACCCCGCGAACAATGTCTCACTTAGCGCCATTGGCTTCCACGCATACCGCTGTGGCCGCTGCCCTGTGACACCGAGCAATTTCCGACCTATCGGCGGAGTGACAGTGGGCTGCAACTGCGTTGGTCACACTGCCAATTGTGATACAATCAATAATTGGAAAGGACTTCATTCAATGCAATTAGCTTCACGTCTGGATCAGATCGCCGAATCTATTACCCTCGCCGTCACCGCCCGTGCCAATGCCATGAAAAAGCAGGGGGTGGATGTGGTCAGTTTTGG
>JAJZGH010000265.1 GCA_021798635.1 Planctomycetota bacterium
CGGGACGATTTTTGGCACCTTGGGCATCGTCGCGTCACAGAGCACCGTGGTGATAACCCGGTGGTTGGTTGGCGGCACTGGATCAACCACCGGATTAATCATCCGGTGCTCTACAGATAGCGGCGATGGCGTATCTCAACACGACGGCAAAGCCGCGACGCAGTGAGGTTTCTCCGGTAATGCGGCGAATAGGCCCCTTAATCACCGCATATAATGCGGTGATTATCGTTGCGTCTGCGGTGAAAAAGATGTACAGCCGCCAACCGCCTGCTCAATGGATTTGAAGGAAGGCTTACCACATCAAAATGGGCGAAGCTCACCCGGTGCTCCCAGGATACCGCCCTGCGCGACATCCATGATCTGCTGCAACGGCGCATACTGCTTCGCGACCAAGCCGGCGGACGCAGTACGGGCTATCAGCTATTTCCGCTGCAATAAGGAATTCCATTGCGTAAAACAACCCCATGCGACACCAGAATCGACCGGCAAGGACCGACCGCCTGCAATTCACGGAAGGCTTCGTCAATTCATTCACTTAACCTTTAGCGCGATAATCGTGTCAAGATGGCTCCATGGCACGCCGGTCGGAAGCGTTAGCGAATAGCCACTGGCGGTTTTGGCCAGCGCCATGGGGCCGCCATGAAGCAACTTGGCGCTGGCAAACACAGCGCCATCCGCCGGTCGGGCAATGTTGAGTGTTTGACCGGTGGGCGGCATGAGCACATGCAGGTAAACGATGTGGCGATGCGGGCTATCCACCGCTACTCCCCATGCGGGTTTGGCTGCGGCAGGCTGGCCGCATACGTACGCCTTGCTGGGGCGGGTATTAAAAATTGCCTGGGCATTTGACCGTACCAATTTTCCCAATGTTTGAAGCACCGGCGGCACTCCGGTCTCCCACTGGTTATTCGAATAGGGACCGGTAGCATACGCCACGCCGCCATTGTGTTGCCCCTGAGTCGCGATGGAACATATAAAAAACCGATATAGTTGTGCTGCGGAATAATTGACATGTCCGCCGGCTCCCCACCATCTCCCCCATCTATCGGAAATGACATCTGCCGTCATAACATTGCTGGTGTTGTAAATATGCGGCTGCGCGTTGTGGTCCAGAAGTGTCCAGTTCTCACCGCCAATAACGCTTGCCGGAGCATGATTCACGTAACCATTTACCCAGATAGCAGCATGTGGTGTGTAACGATCCATAATCCGCTGCACGGTCGTTCCATTGCTGCTGGCACCACTGTCGTCTTCAAAATAACCGATGATTTCCTTGCCATAGCGCCGACCGATTTCGTTGAGTAGCCGGTAATAGAGATGATTCCAGAGAGGATCGCGCGGTTCAAAGCCGACCAAATGGCCATTTTTAACAAGTGCCGGGGAAGTCCAGCGCAACTTTACCAGGCGATTAAGCATCCTCGGCGTAAAGTCATGTCGGTCATCCGGATGCACGTAAAGAACCAGCTTGATACCTTTGGAGTTTAGTGCGCGGGCGAGGTCACCCACGATGTCCCGCCGGGCGGAATGGGTGGGGAACTCGCCTCCCCACACTTTGCTGGGGAAAAGCGTGGTCATGCGCCAATGGTAGGAGGTAAAAATAACATATTGCGCATCCATGGCCTGCGCCAAGTCCACGATCGTGCGGACTTTAAGCGCATCGGCGAACTGATTAAGATTTTTTAGCGGCGGCTTGCCGGGGGAGGCGTCGGTCAGGCCAAACACGTAATGAACAAAAAGCCCTAATTTCGCCCGGTGAATGAATTGCAAGGGTGTTTGGGCCTGCGCCCAGGCGGGAAGAGCTGTCATTGCAAGTAATCCTGTCAAAACGCAGGATACCGCCCAGTCGCGCAAGCCACGGCTAAATAAGGAAGTTGACCTTTTCAAGTGGTTTCTCCTGTAAGAACACCAATATTCCTTTTAAGTCACAGCAGGTACTGCGTCGCGCATTGCCTGCAACATACCTCGATTAATTCGATAAAATTGGATAGCAACCAGCGCGATTGCCGCCATCAGCGATCCTGACAAAAACGTCAGCGCACCCAAGTGCCAGATCGTGCTGCTTGACTGCACCGGTGCCGCCCCCCGCAGGGCAGTCTTGTAGCCAATGAACACCAGGCACCACCCGGAGACAAACATGCTTAACGCAATGGCGATCCGCATTGCGAGACTGTACACCGACGAATACCCCCCATCCTTAGCAATGCCGGTTTTCAATTTATGCACTTCCGACACATCGGCCATCATGGCAATCGAAAGAGGCAGCATGATGCCATTGCCAAACCAGTAACCACCCTGTCCCAGTACAAACAGGATCAGTGCCAGCGGCACGGACATGCCAGCCACCTTCCAGATGGCATGCACGGGGACCAGCCCTGTAAGAAAAAAAATCGCCAAAAGCAGATTGGAAAGAATGCAGACCAAGCCCCCGGCGACCACCGCTCCCTTTTTATCCAGCCGGTGGGCCAGCGGCACAGAAACCAAGGCCCCCAAGGCCATGGCAATCATTGTGCCACCTTGGGCGATACCCTTTTGATCGGCGGACAAATTCATAAAATCGCCGTAGGTATACATTTGCAGTGAACTAACCATCACCATGCCCGCACATATGGCGAACACAAAAATAAACACCCACCGCGGGTACGGATCTCGGACAATCCCGCCGATGTCCCTCAAAAAACTTCGCATCCCCCCGGCCGCGGATTCGCGAGCAAGATTCCTGGTGTCCTGACGCCAGCGATACGTGAAAATAATACAAACCAGCACGAAAACGACCGTGGCCGCGGCAAACACGGCCCCCATGTGCAGATAGTTGGCGGCAACGGCCGTACCTGGCCTGCTGCCGTGGCGGTGAAAAAATATGGCCCAGGCCATCGCGGGCCCGAAAAAATTCGCCGCCATGTTCATAATTTGACGGATGGCCTGCAGCCGCGATCGTCCCTGCATGTCCTGGGTCATTTCAAACCCCAGTGCTACGTACGGAATAAAGAAAAGAGTCAGGCTGCTGCGCAGGACAAAATTTGTAACCAACAGATACCAGAAAATCGCCATCGCGTGCCCCAGCAGCGGCTTGGGCACATCCCAAATCAGAAATGAGCATGCCGCCATCAGCAGACCGCCGGGAAGCATATAGAGGTGTCGCTGTCCCCACCGGCTGCGCGTATTGTCACTGATATGCCCCATGAGCGGCTCAGAAACCGCCTCCCAAAGTACGGATAGCGACATGGCCAGCCCCGCCAAGCCCGGACTAAGCCCGAGAGCATTCGTATAAAAGAGCATCGCAAAACCAAAGATGCCGTTCATGACAAGTGAAATCGCGCAATCCCCCTGCGCGTAGAGAAGCATGTCTCTGAACGTGCACTCTCGCCGGCGCTCATCCGTAGTTCCAGCGGAGGCAGTGCGCGGCCGTTTGCCTGGAACGTCGGTAAGTCCAACTTCCTCCCCGTAATTGTTCATGACTCACCATCCTGCCTGGCGTAGGGGGAGGCTGGCCGGTTGCCAACGACCGTCGCCCGCAGTCTTACCGGCCCCAGCAGGCCTGAAACAGTCTGGCCGTCATACACATAGGGAGTCGGTATTCCTGCGCTGTAATGATTGGCTAAAGTATTAGCGACGGTTATTTCAAGTTCATTTTCACCGTCTTTCACGAGGTGGCTAATATTCAGCCGCCACGGCGGGCACAACAGCGTACCCGCGTCTTGTCCGTTGACCCGCACATTGGCAGTCCCGGCTACTGCGCCCAGATCCAGCATCCATTCTCGCCCGGCAGGAGATAAGGAAATATCAAATTTTTGCAGATAGCGGCCAAGCCCGCTATGCGAGGATAATCCGAAATTGCACCAGTCGCCCAGTTGGGCAATTCCCTTTACGCATCGCATCTGCACCGGTTCCGGAATACCATCTCCGGCAAATGAGCCGGGGGGAAGGTCAATCCGCAACGCCACTTTCGCGGCTAGGAGATGAGGTCGCGATAAACAGATCAGGCACTCCCTGGCCCGACCTCCTTCGATAGATTTTTCGCTGATCACCCGCACCACATGTTCTTCGCCATCGACCCACGCGCGCAACCGACCCCGGACAACCAGCCGCATCTCCATCAAGCCCGGTGCCGCGAGGAACCGATACCAACCCACATGCTCCGGCTCCCGCGGCCGATGATTCAGGGTAATGCCATTGGGTCGAGTGAACCACCGCAGGCCCAGGGCCGGTTTGGACTGTGGCGGATTAAACGCAAAATGCGCCCGCATACGCTGGCCGAGACTTTGCTCAAAACGCAAGATAAGGCGGTTATCACCCTGGCACAGGTCAACCGAAGAACCTTGCGGATCTGCATGGTAATGCGGCAGATTCCACGCGGCATGAACTCCCGGCGGAAACGCAGTTTTTTGATCCACAATTCGCCGGGCATTGATCCACGCCGTGTAGGCGCTTCGCGATCCAACCTGAAATTGTACCGTTCCGGCTTTTTTTGCCTGCACCGCCGTTGCCAGATACCACACCGCCCCAGGCTCATCGCAGTTCAAATCAATAAATTCATCGGGAACCTCTCCTTTTAACCCGTGCGGGCCGCTGGCCCAACTGCATAAAAACGGGTCATTTTCCACTCCCCAGCGCAGGGAAAATGCATAGGGTTTCCAGAAATATTCGTGTCCCCTGGAGGCCACGGATTCCGCTGTTGACACAATGTTCATGTCCAGAATGGTGCGTTCGATACTGACGAGATCGGAATCCGGCGGCAGGGGCCCAATCACCCACAGGCGCGGCCCGTACGAGCAGGTTGTTCGCGACCATGCGGAATCGTCAAAGTCCGAGCGATGCCATGGCAGCAGGGGGTTGGATTCCTCCGCATAGCGAAATTGGCGGGCCTCTACACCGATAATCGCAGGCTTTGGCTTGCCCCCGGTGGAGATCCGAAAATCACCGAAGCGGTTGTCCATCATCGGTAACGCGGTGAATTCCCATGCCTCGGAAAAGGTATGAACTTCTTCTTGAACGCCGGCCGGTGCCGGAATACAAGGAACATCGGAACCCTCGACGGTAAAGACGATCAGTTTTGACTCTCCCGCCTCCAGCGAAACTTTCAGCCGCGTACCATCATCCGTGATCCGGCTGATACCCAAATCACATTTTGAACCGTCCAATGCGTTCCACGCCTGCGGCAGCCCCGTACTACGAAAAAACACTTCCGACTCGGCTGCAGCATTCGACGGGTTAAAGACGCAATATATTTCGTGATCATCCACCCTCCGATGGATCGCCTGGAAAGGTGCCGCCTGCGGAATACAATCGCGCACGATCGCTGAGCTTATAACGCCAACCACCGCCGCAAAGTCCACCGGAAGCACAATTCCCAATCCGCCCGCGTCCCCAATATTCCGAACGGGTTCGGCACCTGCGTCGTTCAATCCGAATATGCTTTTCACCAAAAGCCTCAGTTCGGGATCCTGCGCACCGATCCGATCTGATGCCTGTGGAAGGCAGCCAACCGCAATCACAACTCCCCCTCTGAGAAAAAACTCTCTGGTCTTGGCCAATGACGCAAAGCGAATGGACGACATCATCGGTAAAATAAGCACCCGGTAACGCTCGCCGGCCGATAGAAGACCTTGAGGATCAATTTCCGCGCCAGCCAGCGACTGATCATCGATGAAATCGAAGTCGATACCGTGGTCCACCAGATATTTCCCAAGTCCAAATGCCACCGATTCGGCCGGGTCCAGTTGTTGAGGCAGTTCTCCTCGTTGTAATTCGGAATAGGACCCGGCGTCCTGAGATGTCGCGCATTGCCGGGCATTAAGGCCGCCATCAATAGCCGCAATTGGGTAAACGATAGCAACGTCGCACACATGCACGCCCGCGCTCAATAGGGTACACATTCGGGTGATCCACGCGTTGAGCGTGTCAGCATGCTGCCAGTAAGGCTGCCGGAAGTGAAAATCCGGTGCGGCCCATTCCCACCACGACCCATATGTAGAATAATACAGGCCATGCAGATTAATCACATTGGCCCCGTATATAAAGTCCTGATTTAACGCCGCAATCATCTGCGCCGGCAGTGCCCCCCATCCGCTGGAATGAAAACATTCATTCCACACACGCGGCCGCTTGTACAAGTGGGCGATGCTGCTATTAACTTTCAGCCCTTTAAAAGCACGCGGCCCGTCGAGGTTGGGATCATCCGTTCCAGGCGCGCTGTACCACCGCATGGTTCTAAATGGGTCTGCATAATGCCGCCGTCCCTCTTCGATACTGCCGCGCCCAAGATTGTCATTAGCCAGAAGGATGCCGCGCTGTTCATGCC
>JAJZGH010000266.1 GCA_021798635.1 Planctomycetota bacterium
ATCCTTCTGGCTTTTGCCTGCAATCGCACGCTCGATCTCGTCGATTGATGCCATGGCATAGAAATTTCCGACCCTATTACGAGTGAAGCGGTACGCAACGGACCATTCGGCCAGCAGGGCTTCCGGCTGTGCAAGCGAGAAGCCGGAACTTCCCGATTGCAACCATTCCCGGGCACTAAGGAGTTTCTTCACGTTCGAGACCTGCCCTAAACTAACGTCGGCAAATTCGGCTAAAGCCGTGACCCGCCAAAATGCGTGAGGATCGAGCATCAGGGCACGCAGAATGCGCTCGGCCTTGGGAAAGTAAAGGGATCGCAGGTCACGCTTTTCGGTAAACGGATTCGATTGGCCGGTTTTCTCAATGTAGACCTTGCCGAGGCAAAGGCGGCAGTTACCCGCAAAATCCACATAGCCCATGCCCTCGGCTTTGAGAATTTCGGCAGCGGCGTCCGATATAAATGGCGCTACAATGATACCGTAGGCGTTTTTGAAAGATGGCCGACTGCGGGCAAGCACGTTGACTGCTTCGCGGACGATGCGCGGCTGGCCGCTTTTTTTTACATCCAGCAACAACGTACGCTCGCCCGCGTTCTGGATGCGAAGTTTTCCAATGCGGTCGATTCGCCCGGCGATGACCGGGACATCCCGTCGCCCCCAGCGTAAAGCGCAAAAAGGGACGTCATCGAAGCACTGGGACACGGCTGCAAAAGCACAGCTCAGGATTTTGGATTCGTTTTTTTTCATTTAGATACCATCCTTCAACGTTTGCTGAAAACGACTATATCAGTGAAACCATCCCAATGCAACTCCTTTGTTTGCCCCCTCGTACCTGCCTACGGACTATCCCTGCGGAATCTGAAATATCGACAGTTCATTCGTTGTGTCCCCTCGCCAGCCGGCTGGCGGCTTTGTGAGGTTTTGGAACGTTCTTCCAAGGCACCCAATGACCGGGAAAGCGGGGGTCGGCCCATTTCGCGCACCATAACTCGCCTGGTGCCGGTTAGCGAAGCTATGTTGTATGTTGGAGAAATGATGATTTCACAAGAAGCAAACAATACAGTATCGTCCGCTGTGCGTCCGAAGCGGAGGCGCAGCCGGAGCGAAGGACGCACAGCGGCGCGAGTTCGAACGCTTCTTGGCGCTACCCGGAAACCGTCCATATTTGTTTCCAGTTACATGCCAAACTGGAAATTTTTCATACTGGATACGACCTATGCTGGAAACGCTCAAGGCTCTGATCCTGGACTTTCAGTAAATCCCCAAGAAAGCATACTGCGTGGATCATGCCATGATCACGTCGTTGTCGTCGGGGATTTTGGTCAACTCCGGGCATCTCCTGGAAAACCTGGTTTACACCGCGTTGCGGCGAATATTCCCGGAGGTCTTTTACTATAAAACGGCTGCCGGTCGAGAGGTCGATTTCGCCGTGCGACCAGATTCGCAGTTCCCGAATCTGATTCAAGTCTGCCAGTCGCTGGCGAATCCACAGACTCGCAAGCGCGAACTGGCGGCGCTTAGCGAGTCCATGACCGAGTTGCGCGTCAAGACGGCAACCATCGTGACGCGGGCCGAAGATGCGCGGATCGCCACCGACGCGGGGACCATTCATGTCGTTCCGATCTGGAAGTTCCTGCTGGAATTGCCGGAGTCGGAAAGGAAATAATGAATGGCCCATTTGATAGCGGGATTCTCGGTCCGTTGCGATTCCCCCTGTAGCGGAGTTAATAATACCGCGAAAACATTGTGTTTTGCAAGCGATCGAATTTTTGTTTTCTTATGACATTGCAGGCTGTCGCAATACCAAACGCCACAAAAACGCCACAAAGTGTGGCGGGAGCATCTTACGATTTCGACGATGTCCATTTCATTACGGCCTGCGAATTCGCAAGGCGGCCTCGCCGCCACTTGTGCCTCAAGGTCCGGTCCCGATGGATCGGGACTTCCACCGCCGCTGGGATAGCTTCCCGGTCGGAACGACCTTTGCCGGGGCGAGACTTTCACCCGCTGGTACGCCCCGCCTTTTAACGGCGCATGCAGACCGCCTCACGTCACCACATCCGCCCAAAAAAACGGCCTATCGCAGCGTAAAAGGTCAAGACAAATACCAAGACCGTTGCCAAGCCTACGCAAAGAGCGAGCCATGAACAGTCGCTGGTAATTTCGTCGCGGGGTTGGGCAGCTGCCCCGAGGAGTCGCGTAGTTATTGCCACGAGTTGGAGGCTCGTCAGCACCGCGAAGGCAATGGAACACGGCCAGAAGAGTGCGTATCCCAGAATGCGCGCAGCCGCCAGCACAGCAATATCACCCCTCAACTTATCAGGGGGAAAATAGGACAACTCGAGCATGGCGATTCCCGCGATAAACGCGCCGCATAACAGGACAGCCGCGAGGCCACGATGGGTTTTTATCGCGTGTATTAACATTATCCTCACCAATCCTGCCGTCAATCATCGTCTGGCGGAGCGTTCCGAAAAAATCTGCGGGTGGCGGAATGGCCGGCAGAATCACCGGGCACTTTCTCCAGGCTTCGCCGGAGGAGGCGGCAGCAGGCTATCAGGTACCCCGGCAGCCAGCCCCGCCGCCTCGGCAATATGGGCGACAACTTTGCGTAAGCCCAAGTCGGCGGGCGCAACGGCACCGCCAGAGGCAAGGCACCCCCCGCTCGACCCAAATAACAGCCATTTCCATTCGTTCTCACCGTGCGTCAGGTAAACCGTGCCCGTGGAGCGAACAGAGTAAATGTAAAGTTTGCCATGTCGGAGCGGACACACGATCATGCCCGGGCACAGCGGCAGATTACCGGCTCCCCAAACCAACTGGAATGCCGACAGCCGTTCAAAAATAGTCGCCTTCGCCGACCAAGGCTCGCACCCCGCGGCAATTTGAAATATGCTCTCCTCGGTCATCGCTGACGTCGCAGCCACGGCCGCGCGCGACCGATTCCGAGCAGTCCACGGCGCTGCCCCTGACCGCATGAGACACTTTACACAACGACCGAGTATAGTTGCCCGCGTGCGCTGTACGCCAAAGACGCTCATTGCCCACTGCCATGGTGGGAGAGACGCCGACCAGTGCGACCAACTGAAAATCGGCACCTTGGATTTGACGATCATATATGCTGACGGGAGAGTGCGGGATTCACCACCCGTGATGCGAAGCAATCCCGGCACCTGCGGAATGCGGGTCAAGAGGTCACCGTGGTAAATCCGCCAGTGCAATTTTGGAAAACGCCGACTCGCGGGCCATTTTGCCAGCGGTCCCGACCAAGCCACCGTCAGACCGTGCAAAGCCCGACCGGCCAGTGGCACCGGCCAAGAGATCACAAGGTAACGGCCCCTGCGAACAAGCGCAAAACGCAATCCTGAGGTTTCAACAGTAACGCGACTACGCCATTCCGCGCGTGAGTTCTGCAACGTGGACGCGGACGCGAGCGGAATCGAGATTCGGCGAATCTTCTGTCCAAAACGTAGCCCGGCAGTTGCCCCGCCGATAATTTGCATCTGCCACGCCACGCAAACAAACAGCCAGAAGGCTAGGAGTACGCCCCCTGCCGCCCAAGCGACAAGCTGCATGGAAATTTGGCGACCATCGCGCGCAGTGTTCGGTGCAGCAGATGGCCCGCTTTTGCTGTGCGTCATTCCGCACCCTCCATGGCGTGAATTATCTCCATTACCAAGTCGGTCATGTTGTGGCCGATGTCTTTTAACGTTTCACCCGGTGCTGGCACCACGAGGTTGTTGCCAGTCGGACCCCACCCCTGAGGGATCGGCTTGTCATGCACCTGAAAATCCTCGTGCCTGGTCGTCGACTGCCACCGGACATCCAAGTAATGTGTGCCACACTTGTATGTAAATACGCGTGTATCTTTCCAAGTGAGCCAAAAAAAGTACGCGTATTCCGGCGTTGAAAGAGTGACGCCGCTCATCAATAAATTGATCAGCCGCCCCGCACCGCTCAGGGTAGCGACTGCATGCGCAAATTTGGTGAGTAGCGCGCCCTTGGGGCCTGCGGGAACGTCCCACCGTCCAAGGCCCACGTAATAATAATAATTCATGTAAAATCGACAGACCGAACCGTTGCACCCGTCCATTTCATGGATCGGGCCAACGCCCTGGAGGTAGGCTAACCCCATCGGATCCAACCCCACCACCGCCCGTCCCCCGACATACTCATACAAGTTTATACCACCCTCATAGCCAATCGGATCGCGTTGCAACCAGCGGCCAACCGAACTGCCTTCGGCATCCGTCAGGAACATGCGGTTACGAACAAAATATAGCCGCGTTTCCGGATCATACCGGTAGCCGCAAAAAATGATATTGTTGGCACCGTAGGACGCCCCAACATCGGAATCCGTAAACCACACGCCGCCGGGGCCCGGTGTAACGAATATCCAAGTGATCCCGTAGGCGTCCGTATCATATGCTTCCGCAATGCCGCCGCCGGAGTCGGTTAGCGCTACGGCACGGTATAGCAAATCCTGCAATAGGTAATACGCTCCCGCCGGTAGATTTTGCGGCCCCAGCGCGGCCAACGTCATGAGCTGGATGCACTCATCAACATAGATTCCCCAGATGTATTGTTTTAACGGCGTGTCGGTGCTGCCTGTTCCGCCAACGGGATTGCGCTCTTCCATAACTTGATTGCCAGGATAAACGTAATCCGTCGTGCCATTGGGGATTCCGCCATAAAGTCCCCCGTTGGAGGTCGTCGTGCGAATTCGTCGGTTAAACGCATCGAAGACGTAGCTACCGACCACCGCGCCAACGTCGACCCCGCTGACCTCGATTAGCCGATTAAGCGCATCGAACTGATTTTTTCGGACATAGTCATAGAACAGATTGCCATTGGAGGCCCCGGGCTGGCCGTCGTAGTAGAATGTGAACTCACCAAAGCTCGTAATCTGATTGAGGCGGTTGTGGCCTCGTTGCTGGACAGCTTGGCTTTCCCCGACGGGCGTGTAGGTCAGCGATCGCCAATTGCCCGTGCCGTCAAGGTTCCAAGCCTCCTGCGCGTCGGCGTCCGGCAATATCGCCGCGTTGGTGTAGGCGGCCGACCAGACCATCTGCGACGTTACGTTGCTGTTGGCGGTGCCGTTGGTTCTGGTTTCAATCGCCTGCCACTGCGAATCGTAGTAGATGTAGTTAATCTCACCGGCAGGAATGCCGGTGCCACCTTGGGGATAGGATTCGGTAACACGATATCCCATCGCGTTGTAGGTGTATTGAGCGATGACCTTCCCTGCAGCATTGGACACCGACACCAATTGATTCCAGGCGTTGTAGGTATACCTGTTGCCGCTCTGATCGGAAATCATATTTCCGTTCGGGTCGTAAGTCGGCGTAGCCGACGTACCGCTGATACTGGTGATCTGATTTTGTGCGTTGGCGGTCTGGGTCTGGGTTGTACCGTTGGACGTGTAAGATGACCAGTTGCCTTGGCTGTCTAATGTCCAGCTTTGATTCGCCGCGCCACCGAGCGTGTTACTGGCTAATCTGTTGAGCGGATCGTAGGTGAAGGTCTGCGAGTACGCCGTGTTGAGCAGATTGTTTTCTGCGGTAACATTGGAATTACTATCATAGGAATACGTGAAGTTATCCACCGATTGGCCGGATGAAGTATTGACCCAGTTCTGATCGGCGATTCTGCCGAACTGGTCCAGTCCCACGTATTGATCTCCGCCGGAGCCAATGCTGCCGGCGCTGCCAACCAATGTCAAATTGATTCCTGTCTGCGGATGGTTGCGGGCGACGACGGTGCCTAGGCCGAGATAGGAATATTGCTCCAGCACTTGGCCGACATCGCCGGAATTGGCACCGTCACTGATGGAATCCAATCGGCCGATGGCATTATCCAAGGCGCTATTCAGGTTGGTACCTGAATAGTTGTAATCAATCGTTCTGCCGTTGGGGTAGGCCATGCTTGCCAACCTCGAACCGTTGCCTGCACTGGTGTAAGTATACTGCACAAAAGGCGTCGTGGAAACATCGACGGGAAACATCGACGGCCCCGGGGCGTTTTCCCGTTGTCTCAGCGACAGCCGCCCCTTTGCCACTCAGCCTTATTTGCTCTGCTGCTCGACTCTCTGCTGCTCATCTGCTCTCCGCGGAGCCGTACCGTTATCATGAATATTAACACCTTCACAACTGGCTGGGCCTTCACAGCGTTCATTTCCACAGATTCAAGAGGCCCTCGACGCGCCCGGCGAACCCGAGTTTATGGCACGCGAGAACAAGTGCCTGGGCGCAGCGGGTAT
>JAJZGH010000032.1 GCA_021798635.1 Planctomycetota bacterium
ACCCGGTGGTTGGCTCGCGGCACGGGATCAACCACCGGATTATCATCCGGTGCTCTCGGTGAGCCTCGCGTCAGAGCACCGTGGTGATAATCCGGTGGTTGGTTCGCGGCATCGGATCAACCACCGGATTGTCATCCGGTGCTCTCGGTAGCGGCGCGTCATACCGGCATGCGCGCCGCTATCCGCACGGCTGGGACGGCTCGGATTATTCTTTAGCGGGTGCGGCGGCGGCGGCCTTCGCGGCGGCCGGCGGGGTGGAATTGGACCCCGCCACATGTTGTTCAATCTGCGCCATTTCCTGCGCCTCGCCGGAATACATCTGCGGCTGATCGGCCTTCACATCAATAATGATAAAAGAAATAAACAGGGTAATAAGCACCAGTGTGAGCAATAAAATGGCAACGGAAAAAAGGCTGTCATAGCGCAGGTGCATGAAATACAGCGCACTGACGACCGCCATGATAACCGCCACAATCAACTCCACGGCGATGGTAGCCGAGCCAAGGCCCAACCTGGCGACAAACAAATTGCCGACAGCCAAAGCGCAGAGGAGGATCCACACAAAGACCAGCGTTGGCACGGATACAATGTGCGAGCGGGCGGGGACAACGGGTTTGGCATGATCGGAAGACATAAGACCTCACGCTAAAGAGCGGGCGAACTTCATTGAGCCTAAGTTATCAGTGAATGAGATACAACAAGGGAAACAGGAACATCCAGACCATATCCACCACGCCCCAATACATGCCCACGTAGACGACGGGGGCATTGTAGCCGGGGCCGAATTCACCCCGCAGGGAACGAATCAGGAGCCAGCCGATGACAATAATACCGATGATCACGTGCAGGCTGTGCAGACCGGTCATGAGAAAATATATACCAAAGAAAACCTGAACATTGGCCGGCTGAAAGGGGTTTTCCGCCGCAGCGGGCTTTTGCGAGGCAGCTACACCTGACGGGCCGACCGATGCGGGCATAATAGCGGAATGAGAGACAACAAAACCGGCCTTGCCGAGGGACTTAAGCGATTGCCAGCCGGGGCTGGCGGCGGGCTTGGGCCTGGCAACCAGTGCCGTCAGGCCGGTGACCGGGGCGACGGGTTTGCCATTAGGCCCCACGCTTGGAGCGTAATGGGTCCCCCAGAGCAACTTGGCCTGACCATTATCAAAATACTCTTTGGCGTGAATGGCCAAAAAGCCGACCCCGCCCAGCATGGTTAGCGCCAGACACAGGCTTAAGGCAAAACGCTTGCCGGTTTGCGCAAAACGCACCGCCAGAGCCATGGTCAGACCGCTGGTCAGCAGAATCAGGGCATTGATCAGACCGGACACCGGATCCAGATATTGCCCGGCATATCTAAAAACGTCGGGATGGGTGGCCCGGAATTCCGCATAGGCGCAGAACAGGCCGCTGAACAGCAGCATTTCCGTGGCCAGAAACATCCACATGCCCAGCGTGCCGGCATCAAACTGCTGCTGCGGCGTATCAAAATGATGGGCCAAATGGTCTCGGGCCACCTGTTCTTCGGTTGGGTTTATCGCGATTGCTTCAGACATGGAATCTCACAATAGAAACATACAGATAGCAATAAATCAAGCGCTACGTTCCCGGCCGCGTAACCGCCTGCCGGGCAAGCCCTGCCACGGTCGCTGCCCGCCGCAGCATGGCACGTCAATGCGTTGCGGTAACGGGAGCCGGGGATTCCACAGGCTTTTCTATATGGACATACCCATTGACCGCCGGGTCAAACACCAGGTCGGAATAATCATAAGGATCGCCGACGGATGGTGTGGTTTCAAAATTATCATGCGGTGGCGGCGAAGCGGTTTCCCATTCCAGGGAGCCGCCGCCCCACGGGTTCATCGGGGCCTTTTTGCCATAGAACAGCGAGTGCATCAGATACCCGGCCATACTCAGAAACGCCACAAGCTGGATATACGCCCCGATGGTGGAGGCAATCATATAGGGTTGATAAACCGGCAGGTAGCTGGCATAACGCCGCGGCATGCCCTCGGCCCCCACCACCAACTGGGGGAAAAACGTGAGATTGATGCCGATAAACAAGACCACACACGTCCATTGCGCGATGCGTTCATTGTACATGCGTCCGAACATTTTGGGCCACCAGTAGTGCATACCGGCGATAAAGCCGATGAGCGTTCCGCCCATCATGACATAATGGAAGTGGCCTACAACAAAGTACGTATCATGCAGAACGACATCCTCAGAAAGCGCCCCCAGCACCACGCCGGTGAGGCCGCCGATGGTAAACAGCACAATAAATGACAGCACATAGAGCATCGGCGTTTTAAGGACGATGGCTCCCTTGTACATGGTGGCCAGCCAGTTCCAGACTTTGATGGCGGAAGGGACAGCCACAATGAAGGTTAAAAAGCTGAAGACGGCATCGAGTTCCGCCGATTGACCGTTGACGAAAATGTGGTGACCCCACACCAGAAAGCCAATCAGGGCAATGGCCAGTGAGCTTAAGGCGATAAATTCGTATCCGAAAATATGCTTGCGGCTGAACGTGGGAATAATTTCACTGACGATGCCCATCGCGGGCAGAATCATAATGTATACCGCGGGATGCGAATAGAACCAGAAAAATTCCTGGAACAACACCGGGTTCCCGCCCAGCGCAGGATTAAATATCCCAATGCCCATGACGCGCTCCATCATCAGCAGCACAAAGGTGATGCCCACCACCGGCGTGGCGGCAACCTGAATCAGCGATGTGGAATAAATAGCCCAGAGGAAAAGCGGCATGCGGAACCAGCTCATGCCGGGCGGGCGCAGTTTGTGAATGGTGACCATGAAATTGATGCCGGTGAAGATGGAACTGAACCCCACCAGAAATATACCCAGCACCATGACCACCACATAGGATTCAGTCTGGATGCTAAATGGCGTGTAAAAGGTCCAGCCGGTATCCACGGCCCCCAGCACGGTGGAAACAATAGCCAGAATCGCCCCGACAAGATACAGGTAATAGCTGATTAAATTGAGTTTGGGGAAGGCCACATCTTTGGCACCCAGCATCAGCGGCATGGCGAAATTTCCCAAAGCGCCGGGAATAATGGGGATCAGCACCAGAAACACCATGATGATTCCATGGAGCGTGAAGACCTGATTGTAATAGCGATACGCCGCGTAACTGGACGCGACAGAACCGGTGCCATGAAAAATCAGACCCTGTGGCACCAGCAACTGCGTGCGAATGACTTCAGCCAACATGCCGCCGATGAAGAAGGCCAGCAAAGCGGTAATCAGGTACATGATACCGATGCGTTTGTGGTCCAGCGTGAAGAGCCATGAGCCGATGGTTTTACCGTGTGTAAGATAATTGTCCGGCTTGGCGGCCACCGCGGGTGTGTGGCCCATAGTGTTTCCCGTGATCGTAGTCATTTCTATAACTCCAGTATCCAAACAACGGCTGGATACGCCTTTTCAATTATATTTCTCCCGGTAGCTTACTTAGCGACCGGAACATCCGGAACAGGAGGCTCGGTTGCCTTGCTGCCGCGGTTACTTAGCGTATTAATATACCAGATGATCGCATTTAATTTATTCTCATGGGGATGCTTTTTACCGGATAACTGGTATTTGTACATAACCGGCATCACGCCGGCCGGCGAGCCGGCAATATCCATTTTTCCCGGGTCAAGAATCATCGTGCGGAGAAATTTATAATCTGCAATCACCGTTTTTCCCGTGGTGAGTTTTTGCGGATAGCCCGCCAGATTCTTCCAACTCGGGCCTACGCCCGGTTGGCCATTGACGGTATGACATCCAATACATCCCAGCGACTTATAAAGTTTTGCACCCAGAACA
This sequence comes from Planctomycetota bacterium, assembly GCA_021798635.1. The sequence goes on from JAJZGH010000032.1 coordinate 3,835, forward strand.
TGCAACGCCATCGGCTGCGGGCCGGCCGGCAATTTGGCGACGGGGGTCGCCGGGGCTTTGGCAGTTGTCGGAGCGGCGGTGGTAGCCGGTGTCGCCGTCTGCGAGGTTTTGGCGGTTGCCGGGGCCGCAGTTTTCGGGGACTTGGATGACGCCGCAGGCTCGCTACCCTTGGGTTTATCGGGCACCGGGGGCTGAGAGGCTTTATTGGAATTCTTGCTTAGGCTGTTGATATACCAGACAACGGCGTACAAATTTTTGACATTTTTACCGGTAAAGCGCGAGCCGTAGCTGGGCATAACGCCGGCGGGGAATCCTTTGATCAACACGCGGCCAGGATGGGAAATCATCGTTTTCAGGAAGGCATAATTCACCGGTACGGTCTTACCGTTGGCGAGAACCTCTGTGGACCCGGCCAGATTTTTCCAGCTGGGGCCGGTACCCTTGGAACCATCCACCGAGTGGCAGCCTAAGCAACCAAGCGTGGTGTAAAGTTTTTTACCGACAGTTGCCAGAGGCAGCGGTTTGCCGTCCTGTTCAAAAATATTGGCGGCAGCAACAATCTGCTTCTGAAATTTAGCATACGGCTCAACCACGACATGCGCCCGCATTTCCGAGTGGCCGTCGCCGCAATATTCAGCGCATTGGAGCCAGTAGGTTCCGGGGTTGGTAGGTTCCACCCACGTGGTCATCACGCGACCCGGTACCACATCCCTCTGGATGGACAGATCGGGGATCCAGAATCCATGGAGCACATCTTTGGAGGTCATGTTTAATTTCACGGGCGTGTTAACGGGCAGATACAGCGTGTTGCTGATGGCACCATTTTCATACACAAATGTCCAACTCCACTTCTGGGCAATAACATGGATGTTGTAGCTGTTGGCGGGCGGGGAATCCATGTTCATATATTGCGTAAAACCCAGAGCAAAAATTACCATCACAATGATCAGAGGAATCACGGTCCAGGTAATTTCCAGCGGGTTATTATGTGAAGGAGAGTCCTCGGCAATTGTCCGATCCTTGGTATGCCGGTAACGAATCGAAAAGAATACCACCAGGCCGACAATCAGAACCGTGAAAAACACCGATATCCAGTACCAGAAATCCCAGAGAAACTGCACCGGCGGGCTGAAGGTGGATTCACCGTGCGGCAGCCAGAGTGCGGCAACGATACGCCCCAAATTCATCTGTCCAAGGTGTCCAAGTATCTGTGGAATATTTGTCACGCCCATAAACTCCTAAACCTTCCCTGAAGCTTTTGGTTTTTTTACACCATGTTTACGTTCCCACCAGACCATACTGCCCAGAAAAGCCCCCAGGCTTAGTACGACGCCCACGCCCCCCAGCAGCATCACGCGCCGCGCAACGGCGGTGTATTTTCCGGTGTAAGGATCAAACTGGCAGCATAATAATAGTATCTGGTCAAAGACGTTGGTGATTTTACGATTGCCCGCCGCCACCAGCGCCAGACGCAAATCTGCCGGATTGTAGTGAATACCGTAGAAATAATTGGCCAGTCGACCGCCGGGGGTGGCAATATAAATCGCGGCGGCATGGTTATACGTGTGGGATGCAGGATAAAACACGTAATGGAAGCCGACAGCTTTGGTGATGGCTTTAATAGTGGATTCGTTGGCGGTAAGAAAATGCCAATGCGCGGCCAAAGCCTTTTTGAATTTTCGCGAAGCTACCGCGATATAACCCGCCTTCTTATCCGCAGCGGAAGACGGCGTATCGGTGGGATCAAAGCTGATGGTCAGGACCTCGTAATCTGTGCCGAGGCGAGCGGACATTTTTTCCATGGAGTGCAGCAGGCCCAGTTCAACAAATGGGCATACGCCGGGGCAGCGGAAATAGACAAAATTAAAGATTACCGGGCGGCCTTTGTGAAAATAATCACTAAGCTGAACCTGCTGATTGTGCGAATTAACAAATTCAAGACTTAATGGAAGCCGGGCACCGGGGTGCGGCGTGATTCCCGCATTGTGGGCGTCCCTCGATTTTTGGGAGGCGTTTTGCAGGTTTTCAAAGGCACTGCCAAAAGCGCGCGGGGTTAGGAGCACAAAAAACAGCGAAGCAACAACCGCCACGGTGCTTACAGCCAATAGCCGCAAGGGCACATGAAAAGTTAGCCGGGTTTTATTCAGCACGTTCATCAACGAACCATTCTTACTACAACACCGCGAGTTTTCACATCATAGCGATGCGCTGCGTACCAGCGTATTTACCGCGGCAACGCCAACCAAAACAATCCGCGATTATAGCAATCGCCCGCATCGTATGCGAGCTATAACAGCAGGCCCGACCCGATCATTTAGCCGGATTATCGGGCACGGGCGGCTGCGTAGCCTTGCTGCTGCGATTACTAAGCGTATTGATGTACCAGATGATCGCGTTAAGCTTGGTTTCATGCGGATGTTTGGGACCCGACAACATCGGCCCGTACGTGGCGGGCATGACGCCGGCCGGCGCACCGGCGACCAGCAGTGTGCCGGGGTGAATAATCATCGTACGGAGAAATTTATAGTCGGCGATCACCGTTTTGCCGGTGGTAAGTTTTTGCGGATAGCCGGCGAGATTTTTCCATGACGGCCCGACGGTGGGCATACCATTGACGGTGTGGCAGGCAATACAACCGAGGCTGGTGTAAAGTTTAGCACCAAGAACATGCAGTGCCACGGTAGGACGTTTTTTGCCCGGTGCAGCTGATTGCGGGGATGCCGGCAGAAGGACAGGTTTGGCATGAGGTGTATACTGGGCGACGACCATATCTTCAGCAAGCTCAATGCCCACCGTGGCGCGGTGATGATTTTTTCCCACCCAATGCGGCGTAATGGAGGCAATTTGCCTCTGATGGATGGCTAAAGACCAGTTACTGACGGTCGCCTCTTTCTGCGCTTCAAGCGCGTGACGGTACTGATGAAAAAAGGCTATAACGGCCAGCACCAGAATCACGACGAACAAAGCCAGGAACGACCCCACCAGCAGGATGTTATACGAATCAACATCATCTTTTTGGGTGTGGGCACCGACTTCCGGGCGCACCGGATGGGGGATATGTTCCGGTGGCAAATTGTGGGTGTTGTCGTAGGGATTATTACTCATAAAAACCTCACATATTTTCAATCGCCAGGCCTTCAGCCAGTTTAGGATCGCCAATAGGCATTAACGCACTGCGCCGCAGCAGAAAAGCCGTGTGGGATACCCAGAGTCCGCCGATACCGACCAGACACAACGCATCTAAAACCAGGGACATGGGACGCAGCGGATTGCTGACGATTTTTTGCACCGCACCCAGCAACTTATACGGATCATGATTCTTAGCCACAGCCGCCAGGCCCGCATGGGTATTGATCCAGACGATGGGCTGTACCTGCCAGAAGAGATCGAGATAGGCAAAAAACAGCAGCCACAGGCACCAGAATGCCAGCAGGCCTTTGTGGCGTTTGACATGCCGCGACATCAAGCCGAAGAAGGGCACAATAAAGTGCCCGAACAGCAAGGCAATGGTGATAATCATCCAAGGCCCGACGGTGCGCAGCAGGAAAAAAGTGGTCTCTTTAGGGACATTGGCGTACCAGATAAGCATATACTGGGCAAATCCAATGTAGGCCCAGAACATGGCCCAGCCGTAAAGCCATTTACCCAGATCATGATAATGCTCGGTGGTAATGGAATTGGTAAGTTTGCCCTTCCGCTGAAACCAGATGGCCACCAGCGGAAGCACCGCATAAACCGCCATACCCACGCCGGAGAAGAAAAAACCCGGTTCCATGTAGCTAAGCCATTTGGGCTGAAGGGACATGACATAATCAGCTCCGGCGAAGTTCATAATCCAGAATACCGCCAACAATCCCCAGCCTGCGTGTTTTTGCAGCTGCCGCATGCGGGAAACGCTGTGGTCCTGATCCTGAGCGATGGACATCGTGCGGAAATAGAGGCTTAACCCGATGAGAAACGCAAAGTAAATCACACTGCGGATCATAAAAAACGGAACATTGAGATAACTTACTTTGTTAACGAGATTGGGGTCAGAATGAACGTAGTTGTAATGCGTCCATATAAAAATTTTATGGAAGCCCAGCAACAGCGGAATGGTCAGAACCAGCAATGGAATAAAGTTACAGCTCATGGCTTCCGCCAGCCGGCGAACCACCACGCTCCACGATGCCCGAAACACATGATGGCTCAACACAAAGAAAAGAGAACTTGCCGAAATCATAAAAAACAACAGCCAGGCCGTGAGATAACTGAACAGGAATTGCCGCCAGCCATCGTTCATGGCAACGCCCAACCCCGCAGCGACCGCCAGGGACAAAAGGCCCGCAATCAGCCCGCCGCTGATGATCGGCGCGCCGAGTTCATCGAGATAGAACTGATCCTTCGGCCCGAGTTGTATGATTTTATTCGACACGTTATTCACGCTCCAATTACTTGAGCCTGCTTCGCACGGACTTGGGCAACCGGCCGGCGGCAACTTTCTTCTGGGAAAGCTGCAACGCCCGCACATACGCCACAATGGCCCAACGGTCCACAACGGGCACCTGATCCTTATACGCAGCCATGACGGCAATGCCATTAGTTATTACATTGTAAATACCGCCATCCGGCATAAATTTGACGCCCGGACCTGTCAGGTCGGACGGCTGAACCCAGGAGCCGGCATCGGATGATCCGGCGGCGCGTAATTTATTGACATATTGGTTGACGGTGCCGTTGCCCATACCGTTAAAGCCGTGGCAGGGCGTGCAGAATATGTCGAATTCTTTTTGGCCGCGTAATACCAGGCGACGGGTGACCGGAATGGGAATTCGGGTAATAAATTGTCCCTTACCGTTTACCAGCTTCTGGCCCAGCATGATTCGGTCATACTGTGAACCACTACGGATGGCGACATGGTCCTTGGGCCAGTTCCCGGGATAAGCCCGCGCTTCCGCCATATTGACAAACGTAAAATCCTGCTGCGCCATGGTACCGGCGATATGCGGGCGCATGCCCCGATCATCGGCAAAAACCGGACTGCGGCGCTGCGGCTTGAGGTACGGCATGCGGTCCATATCCTGAATAATTGCGAAGCGCGGCACGGTGGTGTACGAATAGCGCCGCATGGCAACGATCCCAAACGGAATCAGGGCCAGGAGCACCAGATCACCGATAATATAAAAATTTCTTGTTCTGGCTTTCATCGTATTAATCCCTGATTTCTTCAACCGCGGCCGCACCGAGCTTGGTAAGCAATTGCGACGTGGCTGACGGACTGTAAGACGGATCTGTAGCCTCAACGGCGATAAACATGCCGTCATCGGTTACCCGACGGAAGCGTTCAGCGGTAAACAGCGGATGATAAAACTGCGGCAGGCGGGCCAGCACAAACAAGCCATGTACCACAAAAACCGTACCCCCGAGAATACCCAGCGCAAAAGCCATGGGGATATGGCCGGGCATGCCCCAGTAGGGTTTTCCGGAAAATATCATGGGATACAGAAACGCATTGCACAGCGGAGCCAGTGCGAGAATGGTAAACACGCCTCCCAAAGCGCCGGAAAGAGCAATCCACGGCAGAATGCTGGGGCGCAGGCCCATGGCTTTATCCATGCCATGGACGGGGAACGGCGTGTAACAATCCCATTTTTTGTACCCGGCTTTGCGCAACGCTACCGCGGCATCCAGCAATGTTTGCACATCGTGGAACTCCGCCAGCAGACCATACATCTGCGGTTGACTTACTGCGGGGTCTATGTTGTGTGCGGTACTCATAACCACCATCTCATTACCATCAGATCAAAATCTGACCCTATTAATGTCCCGCGGCATCGGCCGGGGAATCATCATGCACATGCCCGGCGGCCTGCGGCAAAATACTTTTTACTTCCGACATCGCGATCATGGGCAAAAAGCGGCAGAATAATAAAAACAGCGTAAAGAACAGGCCGATACTGCCCGCAAAGGTCAGCCAATCCACCCATGTCGGTGCGTAATTGTGCCAGGCGCTGGGCAGAAAATCACGATTCAACACGGTGACGATAATAACAAAGCGTTCACTCCACATGCCAACGAGGCATAACAACGCCGCCGGCAGAGCCAGCCACCATGTTGTACGGGCAAATTTGAACCAGAAAATCTGCGGCACCACGCAATTGCAGAACAGGATCAGCCAGCCCATGCGCCAGTAAGGCCCCATGATGCGTGTAAGATAAGCAAACTGTTCATAGCCATTACCGCTGTAATAGGCGATAAAAAATTCCATCATATAGATGTAGGTGACAATGGACCCCATGACCAGCGTGATTTTCGCCAGGTTGTCCAGATGTCGCTTGGTGATTAAATCTTTCAGGCCAAAGAGTTCGCGGGCGGGGATCGCCAATGCCAGCACCAGAGCAAACCCGCTGAAAATGGCACCAACCGTAAAGTACGGCGGAAAAATTGTTTCGTGCCAGCCGGGAAGCTGGGATACCGCAAAATCCGTACTGACCGTGGAACTGACGCCCAAAACCAATGCTGTCGCCAGGCCGGCCAGAATAAGGATGGTTCGTTCGTACAGTTGCCAATGTTTAGCGGAGCCGCGCCAACCCATGGCCAAAATGCCGTAAACGGTGTGTCGCAAACGCGTTTTGGAGCGATCACGGAAGGTTGCAAGATCGGGGATCATGCCGACATACCAGAACAGCAGCGATACGTTGGTATAGGTAAAAACAGCAATGGCATCCCACAGCAGCGGGCTGTAAAAATTGGGCCACGCGCCCATGACATTGGGCACCGGTGCCATCCAATAGGCGAACCAGGGCCGACCGACGTGAATGCCGGGAAACAATCCCGCGCACACGACGGCAAACACGGTCGTAGCTTCCGCAAAGCGGTTGATGCCGGTACGCCATTTTTGTCGGAACAAGAGCAAGATGGCGGAAATAAATGTTCCGGCGTGGGCCAGGCCCACCCAGAACACAAAGTTAATAATCGGAAAACCCCAGAACACCGGTGAATTGTTGCCCCATACACCCACGCCGGTGAAGATGGCATAGGCAATCATCACGCCCAGCACGCCCACCAGGGAGGTGGAAATCGCAAAGGCCACATACCAGGCCATGGGCGCGCGCGGGGCTTCAGCGACGCGGCAAATTTTCCGCGTAACTTCATGGAACGTGGCTTCACCAAGCACCAACGGTGCCTGACTTACGCCATCATCAAGCGTATTGTCGAAATCACCGGTCATGCCGGGAACCTGGGTTGTTGTCACCGATGCCATGAATTCATTTCCAAATCATCATAATGCTCAATCCAAATCAGGCAGGCCGAAAACCATTTCCGGCGGCCCGGTTACATCAACCCTTTGGGCGAAAGCGGTTCTTCCGGTAATGCCGGGTTGGGGTTCCAAACCTTGGGCAAATAGCGCGTCCGCGGTTTGGTATACAATTCCTTGTCGAGTATGCCGTACATCCGATTCTGCTTCATGAGTTTTGCCACGCGGCTATTTTTATCACGGATGTCCCCGAATACCAGCGCCTGCGATGGGCACGCCTGGGCACAGGCCGGCGTAATTTCGCCGTCCCGGATTCGACGATTCTGCCGTTCCGCCACGACCCGCACGGTTTCAATGCGCTGCACACAATAGGTGCATTTTTCCATGACCCCGCGGACGCGAATGGACACCTGCGGATTTTTCTGCAGGGCAATCAAGGGATTCATTTCAGAACGCAGGAGATTGGGCGTATAAAGATTATTGAGTGTCCCGCTGTTGAAATCAAAGAAGTTAAAGCGCCGGACTTTATAGGGGCAGTTATTGGCACAGTACCGTGTGCCGATGCAGCGGTTGTAGGTCATCATGTTCAAGCCATCGGCGCTGTGGTTGGTGGCCCCTACCGGGCAGACCGCCTCACACGGGGCATTTTCGCACTGCATACACAAAATCGGCTCATGAACCGCCTGCGGATTTTCTGATTCCGGCCCACGGAAATAGCGGTCAATACGCAGCCATTGCATTTCCCGGCCTTTGAGCACCTGCTCTTTGCCGACAATGGGAATGTTGTTTTCCGCCTGACAGGCAATCACGCAGCTTGAACAGCCGACGCATGTTGTGAGATCCACCGCCATGCCCCATTGGTAGCCGGTGTCGTAATGGTGTTCCTCCCAGAGGGAAACTGCGGTTGATTTTTTGTGCCCCATACCAGGGTCTTTCTGGAATTGGGCAAAGGTGCCCTGATGGATAAGATCCGGCACACGGGCGGCGATAGCGCGTTCCCCGATGGTGCTGATAACAAAGTGATCCTGCGTGGTGGCCAGTTGATACGGCGTTTGCGTCACTTCCATGGCGACGCCTGAAAGCATGGCCATCGCGTTGCTTGTGCGCAAAATCCCGGCGTTAAATCCGGCACCGTTGCCAACGTTGCCACTATGTGTGCGGCCATAGCCCAGGGGGATGGAAATGGAATTTTCCGGTTGGCCGGGCATCATATAGGTGGCGATGTCCAATTCGCGGCCGCCGACTTTCAGGCGGATGATCTGACTTTCATGGCGGTTTAACCCCATGGCCACGCCCGTTTTGGGATTAATCAGTGCGGCGTTGTCCCAGGTCAGTCGCGTCATGGGATCAGAGAGTTCCTGCAACCAGCCATTGTTGGCGAAGCGCCCGTCAAACACTTTGGAATCCGTACGGAAGACGACTTCCAGATGCTGATGGTCCAATTTCACCTGGGCATTTTTTGCGATTAATTGGGCCAGAGCGGCATTGAGATTTCCTGCGGAAAAGCTCCCATGCAGCGGCTGCCAGGCGGTTTTTTCAACCGTGCCGTCAAAGAGGGCTTTTTTCCAGCGCCAATCCGTGGATTTGATGGCCAATGTTCGCTGGACAATATCGTAGGCTTTTTGCAGCGGGTCTTGAATAACCAGTGCCATCACTTCCACCGCGCTGCGTCCGCCGAAAATCGGCTGAATCAGCGGCTGGACAATGCTTACCGACATATCAAAGGTTCGGGCATCGCCCCAATTTTCCAGATAATGGCTTTCCGGCAAATGCCAGGTGCAGAGTTCCGACGTTTCATCCACATAATCCGCCAGGTGCACGGTTAATGGTACAGTCGCCAGCAACTTGGCGAAATCAATATCAGCCGGTGCGTTATACACGGGATTTCCGCCCAGGATCACCAACGCCGAAATTTCTTTTTTCTTGATCGCCGCGGCCAGAGCTTCCATGGAGGCCAGGTGCGTGGGGCGGTCGGGGTTCATCACCGGGTAATACGTGACGGTGCGGCCGGTGTTGCCCAGGGCATCATTGATGCCGGCGATCAGGCCATGGAGTTCTGGCGGTTGATTGGCACCGGCCACCAGCACCGAGCGGCCCTTATTGGCCAGCAAATCAGCGGCCATCACTTCCAGCGTTTTGTCACCCGCGCCAATATTCACATTGCCCGGCGTGGGGATTTCCACGCCCAGAACCAGTCCCTGTTTTTTAAGTTCAGCCGCCAGCAAACAGGCTACCGCGGGAACATCTTTGGCGGGAACAGGAATGCGATGCCGGGCATTTTCCGCCATGGAACCGGTCATAGTGAACGTGGATTCCACCACATAAAGCCGATTCATGGATGTGGCGTTTTGGCCGTTTTCCGGATTGGTTAATTGTCGGCCCCTGGCAAAGTCCCGCGCGAATTTTACCGCCAGCGGATCGCCGACGAAAAAGTCCTGATCAAATGAAACAATTACCTGCGCTGCCGAAAGATCGGGAACCGCTCGGGCGGCTTGGGCAAATACCATGCGCAGACCTTCACGGGCGGCGTCATCGGAGATCGACTCATATTCAAACCATTGGGCCGCAGGCAGGGCATGAGCCATGCGTCTGTGCATATCCGCCAAGCTCGGCGATGCGGAACTGCCGGAAAGTACCGCCAGACCTTTGCCGCCGGTTTTTTTGAAAGCGGCTAATTGTTCATTCCAGAACGCTTCGAAGGTGGCCCAGTTGGAATCCGCCGCTTTGCCTTGCGCATTGCGTTGCATGACGGAGCGGCTGCGATCGGGATCATAGACGTTCAGTACGCTGGCCTGGCCGTAGGCATCGCTGCCGCCGCGGTTGAGCACATGCTTGGGATTACCATCCACTTTTATGGGGCGGCCATCCACGCTGGTAACCAACATGCCCTGGGCCACGCCGCCAAGTTCCATGGCGGTAGAGTATTGTACGGGTGTTCCGGGGTCGCGATTGGCGGGGCGATGGGCATACGGGGCCAGCGTTTCCATGGGCCAGCGGCAACCGGCCAGTCCGGCCAGTGCAAAAGAGGCTCCCATGATTTTCAGGAAGCGGCGGCGATTGGAATTCAGGAATTCCGAAGCGTTATTGGTGAATTCGCGATCCACAAATTCGCGGAATTCCGGCGTATCGGCCAGCTCATTTAAGCTGCGCCAGTATTCCTTACCGCTCAAATTATCCGTTTTCAGTGGTGGCATGTCTCACAATCCGTCAAAAGCTTGGTGCTGGGAATATGGTAACGCTTCATAAGATACCGGCCTAAATTTTTGGGGAGCGTGGCCACGGTCAAGCCCAGGTCGCCGGCCAGTTTTACCTTGTTTTTTCCAGTCCAGTTCAGGTTGGTCACTTCCTTGCGCGGCCGCAGGTTCGGGCCGGGATTTTCATGGCAGCTAAGGCACCAGTCCATGCTCAGGGGCTTGGCCTGAAAAACCCGTGTCATGTGATTGACCTGCCCATGGCACACCAGGCAACTGATGCCCGCGTTGACATGAGCGGCGTGGTTAAAATAGACGTAATCAGGCAGTTCATTTACCTGCTTCCATGGAATCGGCATACCCGCCATTTTGGGACTGCCTGTGCCATAGCTGTTTCTAAGCCATTGAAGCTTGGCGCTGTTGGCGGCTATTTGGGTGTGGCAGTTCATGCAGGTTTGAGTCGGCGGAATTGCGGCAAACGCGGCCCGTTTAACATCGGAGTGGCAGTATTCACAGTTGATTCCAAGCTTGCCGGCATGGAAAGCGTGGCTAAAGGGGACGGGCTGAATAGGTTGGTAGCCGACGTTAAGGGTTCGAGCACTCCAGCCAAACCAGATGATCGCAACGAGATAAACCGGCACGATGGCACCGACCGCCAAAGTCACCAGGACTGCGGTATTCGACCACTTGGGGAAGACGAAGAACGGTTTTTCACTCATGGTTCGCGTCGCATTCCTGTTTGGGCAACACTCTTCACCAGACCCTGTCATTCAGAGCTGATAAAGCGCTGCGTTTTCGGCCTTGTCCCTTCAACCCTTCCAACATCTTCCGTAAAAGACTGTGAAAGATTGCACAAAGTCTCCCCAAGATAGTAATGCTGCGCTTTTCTTCCGTCAATACACGCGCCTCGGAATTTGTTATACCGACGTGGAGTTGCCCCCTCCTCCACCGCCTTCGCCGAAATAGGGGTCACCCCCAAAAAAGGTTCCAGGTACCTTTTTTTGTGCGGCCGATAGCAACCAATTACCGACGTCGGGCGGAAAAAGGTACCTGACACCTTTGTTTCGGTCCTGTGGCGTTGAGGTACAGCATATTCCCATAAAAGCCGAAACGGCTAAACCTGCGGTACGCATGCGCGTTAAATTCCTCACGCGGTTAAGGACTTTTACAGCCATCTTTTCTCCTCGAAGGAAGGCCGCCCCGCCAGCAGCGCGGCGCAAAAGAAATTAATTCTGCCTACGCCTAAATCTGAATGAGCCTTGATCATAACTCCGGCGGCGCAGGTCAAAGTTGTTAGCTCTGTTTCAGGTTGGACGCACGCCGCCCCCTGAAAACAACACTCGGCACGCGTCGCGTCGATGTACCCTTCAAACGCGGACGACGCGGCAGGGGGGGAGGGATTCGAGAAAGGAGCGGCCGTAGCTGCGGGTGACAATGCGTTTGTCCAGCACCACCACAATGCCTTTGTCCTGCCGCGTGCGGATCAGGCGGCCAAAGCCCTGGCGAAATTTTATCACGGCCTCAGGAATTGAATATTCCTTGAAGGGGTGGCCCCCCGCGCTTTTAATGGATTCAATCCGGGCTTCTACAATGGGCTTATCCGGTACGGAAAAAGGTAAGCGCGTAATAATGACATTGGACAAGGCCTCACCCGGCACATCCACGCCCTGCCAGAATGAATCCGTGCCTAATAATACGCTGTGATCTTCAGCCTTGAATTGTGCTAAAAGTTGCCCGCGCGTCAGCTCCCCGCCATGGACCAGCATCGGATAACCCAATGCGGATAATTGCGGTGCCAGAATTTTGGAGGCTTTTCCCAGCGTCGCGTAACTGGTAAATAAAATAAATGCCCGCCCCTGACTTTCCCTTATGTAGTGCATCGCGCGTTCCATGGCGGCATGGAGAAAGGCGGGTTCTTCCGGGTCCGGAAGGTTGCCTTCCAGATACAGCGTGACCTGATTCGGATAATCAAACGGCGAACCGAGTTGTACTTCCTTGCCGGTATCCAAGCCGATCCGCTTGCGAAAAAATGCGAACGGCGAATTTGTTCGATGATCGGATTTCAAGCCTTTTGACGCCGGCTTTTCCACGCTGCCCGCGTCGGGGTTGGATTTGTCATCCCCATGCTTTGCCTTGCCATGCTCCCCCCGACCCACTGCCAATGTCGCACTGGTGAGTATGACTGATTTAATCTGATCGGAATTAAACAAATTGGCGTTCAGGTGGGCCGCCACATCCACGGGGCTGGAATTCAACGCGATTTTCCGAAATGTTTTGCCGGTCTCCTCAATCCAGTAAACGGAATTAGGTTGCTCCTGCTCTAAAAGCGCCTTAACGGAGACGGACATCGCATGGCAACGACTGGCCAAACTGGTAAGCTCAAAAATATCGCGTTCAATTTGCTGCTGTTTACCGCCGGACGGTGTGCCTTCCGTCGGGTTATCAGTAACTTCCCCGAAGTCGATGGTGCTCTGCCGGGTCAATTCATGGAGAATAACGCGCAAAGATTTCTCAAGAGAATCAAGCGAGGCCGACAGCTTGTTTTCCACAATGTCCTTATCACGGATGCGGCCGTTGGAGGGAGCTTTTTCTTTTCTCCAATGCGCCAGGCTTTCAAAAAACTTTTCCGCTTCCGCACGCGCGGCGTCCACCGCCATCTTCGCGGGAAACGCCAGTTTGTCCTGAAGGGACATCAGAAAGCCGCGATCCTGCCGAGCGCTTAAAAGATTTCCCAGCAGATATTCCACCTGGGATTCCGATACTTTAAGCCCCAGATGTTCCGCCGCGACCGATTCAATGGTATGGGCCTCATCCAATATGACCAGATCATATTTCGGTAAAATGCCCGATCCTACACGGCGCAAAGCCAGGTCAGCGAAAAACATGGCGTGGTTGCAAATGAGAATCTGGCCATGTTGAATTCTCCGCCGGCTGGCCTGATAAAAGCAGTTGTCATAATATTTACAGCGCCGTCCCATGCAGTTGCCGTGTTCCGCCGCCACCTTATCCCAGGTTTGCCACAAGGGTTGCCGGGGCAGGGAGGAAAGCGAGCCATCGGTTGTGGTTTCACTCCAGCGTTGAATCATTTCCAGATCATCGCGCTGGCGCATGTCCGGAAACAGCACTTCCATCTTGGTTAAGGATTGCTCCAGGCGGCGTTGGCAAAGATAATTGCTCCGGCCTTTACACAGCACCGCCGAAAATTCCTGCCCGCCGACGGCCCGTAAAAAAGGAATGTCTTTTTCTATTAACTGTTCCTGGAGGCTGATGGTATGCGTGGAAATAACGACCCGGCGGTTATGTTCCACCACTTGCCGGATCGCCGGGATCAGGTAGGCGAAGGACTTTCCCACACCCGTGCCGGCTTCCACCACCAGATGGTGGTTGTTCTCAAAGGCGGCATCGACGGAAGCGGCCATTTCGACCTGTTCCGGGCGGAGTTCAAAGTTCTTAAGGCGGCGGGCCACTGGGCCGTCCGGGGATAGAAAATGGCGGGCATCGGTTTGCATTTTATCCAGCATAACCGGAGTATCGACGCCGTTGAAGTTACCGCGTTGCAGACCTGAAGATTTCAGATTTCCGCTTCCCGGTCGCTTTTTTCTTTGACACCCTGCCCCAGTGGTCTATAATCGGCACTCGCCGTGGCAGGGAAGGTTCCATTTTTGGCCACGGCACCGACTGGTGCGATAGCGCCGTGGGCCGCGTGAACGGACCAATAACTCCTTCGCGTGCTTGGCCATGGCGGTGCTGTCCAACCGATGTGACCGGGGAAGCTGTTAGGCGGAGCGGGTAAAACCGACTCTTTACATTATACTAGTACGCTGAATATATTTCGGAGGCTTTATGCTCAAATCGCGGTCTACCCAACGGGCGCTACAGATGTCTTGCAACCAGTCGGGGAATCTACTCCCGATGTCGACTGTGGCAACGCGGCAGCAGGAAAACAGAATCCGGTTTATGCCACGACTGGCAGCCAGTGCCGCCCTGGCTGCCGCACTGCTGATGACCGCCGTGCCCGCCCATCAGGCCCGGGCGCAACAGGCCTCGCCGGCCATGATGGCCGCCAAGCCCTCGGCTAAATTGATTAATGACGCTGATCTGTTTTTGCACTACTCCCTTTTGGGCAAAGAAAACCTGGCACGCGACTGCGGCAAGGCGTTCTTAAAGACCGCCCCGTCGCCGATTGTCGCGTTGCGGGCGTTTGACGCCGCCGCCAACGGACGTAATGTTTCGGAAATTCTGATTGGCAACCAGCAGAATAAACCTCTGAAAAAAGTTTCGGCAGCCATATCCGCCATGCTGCAAAAGGGCCACCTGATGGTGGCACGCAATCCGGGCCGTATCATCACGGCGATCAAGGTGATGGTGGACAGCCCACGGGCTTATGTCGTTTCCCGCCAGCGGCTGTACGACGCAGGTGAATTTTCCGTGCCGTTCTTCATCCATTTTCTCAATAGCCCGTCGCACGCCAGCTATGGCCCCACCATCGTTCAAATGATGAGCGATATTGGCAAGTCGCTTTTGAATCCATTAGTGCGGCAGTTGGCCACGCCATCCGTACCGGAAAAAATTCAAATCGTCCAGGTGCTGGGTAACATCGGTTATCCACAGGCGTTGCCGTATCTGGTACAAATTGCCAACGATAAAAATACGCCGCCCGATCTGCAAAGCGCAGCACGAACGGCCATTTCCAAAATTGACCCTACCGGACGCTTTAACCACCTCTCGGCTGCTGAACTGTATCTGTGGCTGGCGGAAAGTTATTACCATAACGAGCCATCCGTGGCTGCCAATCATCCCAATGAGTCCACCAACCCGGTCTGGTACTATGACAAAGGCCTGAACAATGTTGTCGGTGTGCCGGTGCCTACACCGATCTGGAAAGATATTGAAACCATGCGTACCTGCGAGGCGGTACTGAAGCTGGATCCCACAAATTCCGCGGCGATCAGCCTCTGGCTGGCGGCTGATTTGCGGCGCGAAGTGGATCTGCCCGCCGGAGCCAAGGATCCGACACTCAAGCGCGGGATGCCCAGTGCCCATTATTACGCTGTCGCCGCCGGCCCGCGCTATCTGAATCCGGTTTTGAAAATTGCGTTAAACGCAGATAACAGTCCCCTGGTTCTGAAAACGCTGATGGCGTTGCAACAAACGGGCGGTGTGGACGGCCTGGTGGGTGATGGAAAAACGCCATCACCGTTAATTCAGGCTCTGGCCTATCCGGATCCGGCCGTTCGCTTCGAAGCCGCCAGCGCTTTAGCGAAAGCGAATCCGGCCAAATCGTTCACCGGTTCGGATGAAGTCATTCCAACGCTGGCCCAGGCCATCGCACAGTCCACCAAGCCGGTGGTGTTGCTGGTGGATTCCAACATCCAGATCCGGAATGAAATGAAAGCCCGGCTGCGGGCGGATTATCATGTCATTGATGCCGCGACCCTGGCCCAGGCGGTAACGCAATCCATGAGCGTGCCCTACATCGGCATGATCATCGTGCCTGACGCTGCGGCGGCCATACAGTATCAGCAGTATGCTGCCACCGATTACCGTCTGCAGGCCACACCGGTTCTGGTCATGGGATCAGCTTCTGATCTGCCCAAGCTGCATGCACAATTTGTCAATAATCCCACCATCGGAGAAATCCCGACCGGGGCAACCGCAAGTTCCATCGGTCAGGCCTATGCCGACATTTTAACGCGCCTGGGCAGCAAGCCCGTCAACACTAAGGAATCGGTCCGCTTTGCTATAACCGCCGCCCGTGAACTAAAAGTTATGGCCATGAATCGCTCCTGCCTCTACGATGTCAGCCGAGCGATACCGGCTCTGAAACTGGCCCTGCAATCGCAACACAACAACGTGATTATTGCGGTAGCGGAAACGCTGGGGCAAATTCGTAATCCGGAAGCCCAGCGTATGCTGGCGCATGCGGCTTTGAACAGCCAGTCCAATCCTGAAAGCGTCCGCTATGCTTTTTATATGAGCCTGGCGCAGTCCGCCCGTAACCTGGGCAATCATCTGGGCAAATCGCAGATCGACAGCCTGATCAACGAGGTCTCGCATGAATCCAATGCGAAGGTGCGCTCCGCCGCCGCGGAAACACTCGGTGCCTTGAATGTGGCCAGTAATCAAGCGTCCAAACTGATACTCAAGCAGGCTGGCATGAACTAATTCGGTGGCTGATCCAGTATCGCCCACCAACCACCGGGTTACCACCACGGTGCTCTATAACACGATGCGATCCCGTGAGCACCGGATGACAATCCGGTGGTTGATCCAGTGCTGCCAACCAACCACCGGGTTGCCACCACGGTGCTATATAACACGATGCGATCCCGTGAGCACCGGATGGCAATCCGGTGGTTGATCCAGTGCCGCCAACCAACCACCGGGTTGCCACCACGGTGCTATAACGCGATTCAGCCACGCATTTGTTCAGTGCATTCTGCGCAGCTGCAATCAACAGCTTCAATATGAAACCGTCATAAAAAGCGGAGCGGCATTGGGGTTGTAGTGCGAGGGGCCTTGCAGCAGGGCCTGCACGCTGGCCGGGGCGATGACAATGACTTTGTTGCCCACCCCACTTATGGTGGCGTTTCCGCCATGATCCAGCCATATCTTCGGGTCAACATGATTGGTGATCAGTTGCAGGATATTACTCTGCACGGTGGGATGAGTATTTTGTGCTGGGGAATGATTCTCGGCATTATCGGCCGTTGCCGCGGGTTGCTGCGTTTGTGCCGCTTTGGATTTTTTCTTTTGAAATGAATCAGGATTGACATAGCGCGGAAGATTGGCAATTAAATCCTCCAGCCAATAGGTACGCATGATCAGATGTTGATTATCCGCAGTCTGGGTGTTAACAAAAATGACATTTCGGTCAGCTGAAATCACCATCGCAACGTGCGGGGCGTACGCCTTGAGCACCGCCACAAGATCCAGCTTATACCCCTGTCCGGGCAAATGTAATGTTATACGTCGGTCCGCCTTGATGCCCGCCTGAGCCATCGCGGCCCAGCCTGCTGCGACGTTGGTATTGGTTAAATCGCTGAACGTGCTAAGCATATCTGAAAGCGTTTTATTGTGAAAAACCACGGGCGACAGCGTGTGTTCCAGCAGCGATGGATCATTGAGCACAAAAATAACCTGCCCGATTTCCGCAGGCCGGAAGTTTCGGTTTTTCGGCAACGCGGCATCGGGCCGCGTCGTCGGATGGGTCGTAGCGGCTTCAGATGCGCTTTTTGATGGCGCCGCATCCGGTGCAGCGCCCAGACGCAGCGCAGGTCCCCCCAATGTGAGGCATAACACCGTTGGAAAAATGGCCCGTGAAATCGTCGCAAAGTTATTCACCAGCAGACCGCCAAAAAAGCACGGAATAAACTATCCGCAGCCCGCACCCCGATTCAGAACCGTCTTTCTGTCTCCCACAAATCCGCCGACCCTGCCGGCGGTATCGCGTGCGAAAACCGCGCCAAGCGGGAATGTTTTCAGGTACTGATCCTTAGTTGCTTCCACTGATCATCTGCTGAATGTAAACCGGTGCGCTGACCACCAGTTCCCGATTGAAATAGATAATCGTGGCGGGGCCGCCGTTGGAAGTCCAGATATTGGGCTGGACCGTACCTTCAATCAGTGCCACCAGCGCCTGCGCCCGCTGGGTGGTGCTTTGCGTGGGAACATTCATGCCGCCCGCACCGCCGCCGCCGGCTCCACTGAATAAATTAGAACTTCCGGATCCGCCACCGCCCCCACCGCTGGAGCCGCTGCTGACCTGCACACCGCTGTTGCTGCTTTGATTCTGTAAATTAAATGTTGGAGCGGTAAAATTGGGGACAGTCATGACCAGATCGCCCACCGGATAAACCTTGGTCACCAGATGCGTGTTGGCTTCCTGACGCGTGGTGATGGTCAGGACGTTTTGGCTCACATAATCCACCAGTGCGGCATCCGGCGAGGCTTCCTGCAGCATGACAGATAAAATTTTTCGCATGGAGACATTACGCAGATGCAGAGTAATGGGAGTAATGTTGGCAATGCCCGCACCTTCAAGGGCGTTCCAATTAACAAAGAGGTTCGCGCCGGTCATATTGCGCAAATATTGTACCGCATCACGCAGGGGAACCGCGTGCATGACGGTATTGGGTAATACCATATCCATCAAGGTTGCCGTGGATACTCCCTGCCGGGCGGCTAAAGCCTGCGGGGTTGCGGTGCCCCATGTGGTTGCGATCAGCGCGGCAGCGCATGTTGCCACAAGCCATTTGCCGATTTGTCGGCCGCGTGGAAAATGAACCATGATCGGACTCCTTGATAAAGTAGCCTCACGTCTGAAAAACTATTATATCCGGTATGATAATACAAAGTAAATATAATTCCGGGTGCTGCGGGTGCGGGATTCGGCGCGTTTGCCTTGGAGAAATTATGCCCCTTCGCGAATTATCGGCTATCGATAACCATTATATGAGCCTTGCCCTGCGATTAGCGGTGCGGGGGCGCGGATTCGTTGAGCCTAATCCCATGGTCGGGGCTGTGCTGGTGCGGAAGGCAACCATCATTGGCCAAGGCTGGCATCAGATGTTTGGCGGCCCACATGCGGAAATAAACGCACTGGCCCAGGCTACCGCTGCCCCGCGCCATGCCACCCTTTACGTCACTTTGGAACCCTGCTGCCACACGGACAAGACCGGCCCCTGCACACAGGCGATCATTGCTGCGGGAATTAAACGCGTGGTCGTAGCCATACAGGATCCTAACGCCTTAGTGTGCGGCAAAGGAATTGCCGAGTTGCGTGGGGCCGGAATTCTTGTGGACATCGGCACATTAGAGGAACAAGCCCGCGAATTGAATCGGCCTTTTATAAAATGGATCACCACGCGTCAGCCCTATGTCATCGCGAAATGGGCCCAAACCCTGGACGGATGCATCGCTGATCGCCACGGCCAATCACAATGGATCAGCTCTCCAGAATCACGCGAACTGGTGCATCAACTGCGCGGCCGAGTCGATGGCATTATGGTGGGCATCGGCACGGTTCTAGCCGATGATCCCATGCTTACCGCCCGCCCCGCCAAGCTGCCTGTCTGCCGCACCGCCACGCGCATCATCTTGGACAGCCAATGCTCGCTGCCGTTGAATTCCCAATTGGTACGCACCGCCGCCACAACCCCCACCTTGGTACTTCACGAGAAATTGTTAACGGGGGCGGGCTTGCGCCGGGCACGAAAATTAGCGCAACGCGGCGTGCAGTGTATTGGCATTCGCGCAGATAAAAATGGCACGGTTGACCCGGCAGCAGCGCTGACGGAACTCGGAAAGCACAACTTCACTAATATCCTGGTAGAAGGCGGCCCAAAAGTATTGGGTTCCCTGCTGCAAAAAAACCTGCTGGACGAGGGCCTGGTGTTTATTGCGCCCAAACTTGCCGGCGATCAAAACGCCCGGTACGCCGTGGAAGGCATCGCGTTAAAATCCATCAACCAAGCCGCGAAGCTGAAATTCGCCAAACCCCAAAGCGTCGGCCCCGACATCCTGCTTCGCTGGCAAAAAGAAGCGCCGCGGTAAGCAACGATTCCCCCAAAAATCTGGTTACCGCACCCCCACATAGCCGCCAGCGTTGCCGGTGGTTTCGCGCCTGTCACCAACCAACCACCGGGTTATCACCACGGTGCTCTGCGATCAAAAAAAGGTGTCAGGTACCTTTTTATTTAGCAGGTCGTGCCCCCGAGAAAAAGGTGTCAGGTACCTTTTTATTTAGCACGCCTTGCCTCCGAGCACCGGATGGCAATCCGGTGGTTGATCCAGTGCCGCCAACCAACCACCGGGTTATCACCACGGTGCTCTGACGCGATGCGCCCCGAGGAAGAAAAATTCACGACGTTGCAACCCGGCGATCAAAACCGCAAATTCCGGGGCAGAAAGTCCTGCTTCAAGGCGATCTTGGCCAGGCGCAATGTCTCTTCCGCAACCGCATTGGCGCGGGCGGTGCCATCCTGAAGCACGGCTAGAAGTTGTGCCGGATCATTTTCAAAAGTTAGACGCCGCTGCCGCATCGGTTCAATCAGGGCCACCAGCACATCAACCAGTTTTTTCTTGCATTCCACATCCCCGATTCCCCCGGAACGGTATTTTTCCTCGGTTTCCTTGACCCACGCGGTATCCGAATTAAATGTTTCATGGAATATCCACAGCGGATTATTTTCCACGCTGCCGGGATCGGTAGCTTTTTTCCGGTTGGGATCGGTATACATGGACATGACTTTTTTCCGGATGGTATCCGGGTCGTCACTTAAATAGATGGCGTTGTTCAAAGATTTGCTCATTTTAAGCAGCTGCCCGTGCGGACCGGGGCCACCGATGCCCACCAGGCGGCGCACGCGGCCCAAACGCGGCTCAATGACCGGGAATAATCCACCGCGTTGAACATAATGTTCATCCGGTGTTTGTGGATCAACGCCACAATAGATCTGGTCAAACCGCCGGGCGACTTCGCGCGTCAGTTCCAAATGGGCCAATTGGTCTTCGCCCACCGGTACCAGAGCGGGGCGAAAAGCCAGAATGTCGGCAATTTGCCCAATGGGATACAGCAGGAAGCCGAAACTGTAGCTGTCACCCAGATTTTTATCACGGATTTCATCTTTGATGGTGGGGTTGCGCATCAGGCGGGAAAAAGGAACCAGCATGGCGAAGAAAAAAGTCAGTTCCGCTATCGCCGGAATTTCCGATTGCACAAAGATGGTACTTTTTTTGGGATCAATGCCCGCAGCCAGATAATCGGCGGCAATGTCCAGAACACTTTGCCGGATATCCGCCGGCTGTTCCGCCCGGGTGGTAAACGCGTGGGCATTGGCAATAATGAAGTAGCAATCGAATTGATCCTGGAGCTGCACCCGGTTTTCCAGGGAGCCGACAAAATGGCCCAGATGCAGGCGGCCCGTTGGCGTATCACCAGTAAGAATCCGCGGCCTGGCGGTGCTGTCTGTGGCTTTAGATTTTTCCATGAAGGCTCCAATTACTACGCGGAAGCATTATGCCC
>JAJZGH010000267.1 GCA_021798635.1 Planctomycetota bacterium
ATTACACCGACAACTACGTCGGATGCATACCAGGCACCGATGGCGCTGGCCCTACTTGCAGCCCTTTTGAGACAAGTAGGACCTCCACTTCGGAGCCGAGCAAGACGGATGGTGGAGCTTGCACTCCGCAGAGCATATTTCCGTAGAGGGCGGTCGGGTGGGTGGCGAGGAATGGCTCGCACTGCCAATCAGCCTAGGGGTGACTGGTAGGGCGATATGAGGGCAAGGGCCCTAAGCCAGCAATAGGCACGAAGCTTGCAAGGCCGTTGTGTTGAGGCACCGTGTCCCCTTTGTAGCCGAATAGTTCCTCGGGGGCCGGCCTTTCGGTATAAGCGCAGGAAATGTACCCCCTGCGATCCGCGTGTGTTCGCGCCCCTTTGGGCGCAGTGCCGGGAAACCGTTGAGAAAGGAAACGTAACAATGGACCTTGTGAGCGTATCGGTCAGGGCATTCATCAGTCGTCGTGCGAGGGAGTGGGCGGTTGTGATAATTCTGCTTTCCGCCATATCTCTTCCGGCCCGCGAGGGTGAGGCTGGGGCAGCGTACCGGCAAGTCTCGGGTGCAATGGTAAAGCCGCCGCCGCATTTGACCGGGCCGCAATGGATCGCTCTCTTCCGCGCGGCGGCGCGCAGAATTGCGACCCTGCACCTGCAGGCGACCATCCGAGTTCGCGCTCGCTGGGGCAAGGGCGACGCAAAGTCATTTAACAACAGTCTAAAGCAGGAAGAACAGAGCGGAAAGCTATCCATACAGCGACAACACCGCATCAATCAACTGCCGCCAATTCCGGGGTGGACGGCACCCGGCTGGACATCACGCACCACGCTGGTGCGGATAAACTGGGATATCCCGGCGGGTTTGCATAGCTCGCGGAGCATCCAGCTATGGGACCTGCCGCCGCAGGAACAGAAACTGCTGGGAGCCGGCGGCCCAAGCCCCGTCGAGATATGGGTGGTTGGACGAAGGCTTGAGTGGCACGCCTACCCGACTCACGGGACTTGGATGGTGAGGGTCGGCAAAAAGTCCAGTGCGTACTGGGTTTACCGCCGGATGGCATGGTGGAGTCTGTTCGGCTTTCTTGACTTGGAGCCGGTCGTAAATCCGTTGGCCCCCGAAGGCACGCGAGAGCCGCCTACCGTACGCCAACTGCTGTCGCAGAAGTACGATCGGGCGACGCGAATGATCGAGCTGATTTTTCGCACCCATTTCCAAGGAGGGCCGCGAGTTGTGAAGCTGCAAGATGGCCGCCGAGGCTGGCCCGAAAGTCGCTACTTTCTGAAGCTGCGGGGCGGTCTGCGATTATATCGACGGGTGGAGGACTTGGTTACCCCCGCCGGGCACCTCCCGGGTATGGACTACGACTTCAAGGGCTTTAAGAAATCCAATGGCGTGTGGTTTCCAACAAAGATTCGCGAGCGTATGTGGTACGTGGGTCGTGGCCTTCTTACGGACGAAACCATCGCCGTTAAACATCTCGTGGTCAACAAAACCTTTGCGCCCGGCACGTTTCAATATAAGCCGCCATTTGGAGCAATGGTCACCGACCTGCGGACGAGCCAATCCTACTACGTGGGGGCAAGGAACCCGCTTTTTCCGCCCTCGACGCGAGGTGGGAAGGCCAACGTGCGGAAAGGTGGCCAATGAAACTCTTCAAATGGTATTTGGTGCTTCCGTTATTTATGCTGCTGGGGGCCATCTGTGTACGCATGTG
Source organism: Planctomycetota bacterium (assembly GCA_021798635.1). Next base: position 1,712 of record JAJZGH010000267.1, read on the forward strand.
GCCACTCACTGGCAGGGCGGCGAAGCCAACAGGCCGGCTCCCGGTTGTGGTGGTCGCAAATGCGAGAAACCAAATCCCTTTTCTAAATACCGATTTCGGGCGTGTCTACTTCGGCCAGACCGTTCGCAGGTCGGTCGCGTTGCGGAATGATTCAATGCTTAAATTGCTGCTGGGGTTCCGGACCACCTGCGGCTGCACGCGGATTGGCCTATCCAGCACGGCGCTTGCCCCGGGTGCTCGCTCGGTTTTGACGTTGAAGTACACCGAGATCGCCGACGGGGTAACGACGCACTCAGCGCCGCAAAGTTTCGTCGTTTACAATAAAACCGGTGGGGCGAAAGACGCGATTTTGCTGCGAGGTAAGGTTGCGGGCATCTCCGAGAGGTCGTTTCTATTCAGCCGCGATACGGTTCGATGGATGTTCGCGCCCGGTGGTCGCGCCGGCTTCACGGAAAATCTTTCCGCGAGAAACCTAACCGCCTTCCCGGCCTCGCTGGCTTGGGCAGCGGATGGCCGGGGTGCTTTTTTCTCCGTCCGTCCGGCACGCGCAGAAATCGCGCCGGGGCAATCGGTGAGATTTGCCTTCCGCCTCAACAAAAATGCCGCCAGTTTCCGCAGGCCGGCCACAGGCGAGGTTTCCGTCTTGGGGGTCCTGCGTTCGCCGCGTGGGCAAGTACCACTTAAATTTACCTTCCCTGTCACTGCGTCCCCAGAGCCGGTGCTGCACGCTGAGCCGGGAGCGCTGGTGCTCTCGGTGGGCACGTCCGTTGTGCGGGTCGTCCGGCATGTGTGTCTGGTAACTGCGAACGGACTTGACCCCGAGCCGCGAATACTAGGAGCAAGCAGCACCGATCAAAGAATGAAGGTGACGCTCGTCGGAGACACGCTGCGTATCGTCCTACGGCTGCCCCAGGCCGATCAGTTCTGTCAAGGAAATGCAGTGGTGTCTTTCTCATATAGGGGCACCAAGCAACGCGTCGATATTCCAGTGTTCGCAATACGGTAGCCTAGAGCGATTCCCGGATGGGCGTTAGGGGTTGGCTCGGTCGCCAACAGCAAAAGGGAATACGGATGATATTAGGATTAGACGGCTTCGTCCCGGCGCTACCCCTCCGACGGGTCGCCCGCTGGGTGGCTTGGCCTGGGAACGCCGTTTTGGCTGCGGGGGCGATGCTGCTTGCCGCTGCACCGCTGGGAGCTTGGCAGCTTGTCCGCTCGCCCGAACTCCCATTTGGGGCGCAGGGAAGGCCGGGGTTTGAGCCGGCGCTGATTGGCTTCGAGATATCGCTCGGCCTCTGGCTTCTCAGCGGGGCATTGCCAAAAGCGGCCCGGAAAGTCGCTGTCGGCTGTTTCAGCATATTTGCTTGTTATACGCTCCATGAGGCACTTGCCGGTAGAACCGATTGCGGCTGTTTTGGGCAGGTGCATGTGAACCCCTGGTTCACGTTTATTCTGGACGTTGCCATTGTGCTGGCGCTGCTATTCCTTGCCAGGCCGGATGGAAAAGATATTGATCCATCGCGTTGGTCAAGGCGCAAATGGCCCGTTGTGGCTGCGGCCGCTATTGGCTTGGCTGTGGGCATTCCTGCGGCAGCCCTGCATCCAAAAGTTGTTTCTGCCGCCAACGGTCTGGCCACTGCGGATTCCGGCAAACTGGTGATCCTGGAGCCGCACCATTGGGTTGGCCATCGGCTGCCGGTGCTGGCGCATATTGTATCCGCTGGAGCCGCCAAGCCGGGAGTGGCGGGACGACGCGATTTGCCATTGGGCCGGCGCCTTGCTTTCGGCAACTGGACCCTTATGTTCTACCACGCCAGTTGCGGCGAATGCCGCGCGACCATTCCCGTGTATGAACAACTGGCCCAGAGTGAGGTAAATTCCGGCCGGATGCCGCATGTCGTATTTGTCCGTGTGCCATCGGGTTCCGGCATTCCCACGCGTGGCCTCTTCCACTCCCCGCTTCCTTTGCACGCAACGCTGGATGCCACGCGTGAATGGTTTGCCCAAACGCCTATCATCGTGCGGTTGCACAACGGTACCGTGACCGCAGCCGTTACCGGCACGGCTGCGATGAATCTGCCTTGGCGGCGCGCGGCGATTCGGTAACCAGTGCCAATAGTCGTCGATGGTCAGCAACGTGTTGCTCACGGGTTGCGGGTTGGCCACGCGCGAATGCCGTGCGAATGCCGTGCGAATGCTGCTTGCAAAGGGGGGAATTTGCAGTTAATACATGGACTTGGTATCCGGACGAAATTGGAGAGTTGTTTTATGCGCAGTGTCTTGGTCGGCGGGATACGCTTTGGTGCGGGGCGGTCGAATGTATTGGCTGCCTTGCTTGGGATGGTACTGTGTGCCGCAACGTCGGGTGCCGCCGTCGCTACTTCTGTGTCGCAGGCGGCGTGGAAAATCGTTTCTAAAATATCGGGTGTTCGCACACATGCGCCCAGCCACGCGCCGGCGAATAATTTTCCGGATGGGCCGCTGCTTGGTAATGGCAGCGTCGGGGTGGCGATTCAGGGGCGCAATACGGATCATATTGCCATGTACATCGGGCGCGAGGATTTCTGGAGCGTATTGCGCGGACGCATTATGCCGGTGGGGCGGCTTAGTTTGTCCATTCCCGCATTGCATAACGGAAATTATCTGACGCGCGAAAATATCGGTCCCGCGGATGTTGTGGGGAATTTTACTACCAACACGGGGCACGATTTGCAGTTTAAATCATGGGTGGCAACTCCGGAAAATCTTCTGGTTATGCAACTGCATAACAGCGGCCGCCAGCCTTTGGTTATTCGCCCGAAATTATTGGATGCCTGGGGCACTGCCGGCGCGGCGGGAATGTCCGGCAACAGCGGTAGAATAAACTATCTGCGTGTATCACCTGATACGGTTGATGCGCGAATGGGTATGCCCAGCGGGCGTGATCCGGCGGGGCCATTTCATGGGGTGATCGCCGACGTAAGGGTGTTACCAAAGGCGGTTGCCGCAGGAATGCTGGGTGACATGCCGGCAGCTGCGCAGGCGGTGCCGTCGGGTACGCGGTTTGCATTTTTAACACGCCCTGTCAGCCGCAACGATCATCCCCGCGGCCACTCAACGCACGTTGACTGCGGCAATCTGGTGATGCCTCAGCAGGTGTTTACCGTCTCGGCATGGGTTTATCCGAGATCCGCCACGGGCGCAGAGGCGATTTTCAGCGCCATGACCAGTGATACCTGGCAACATTGGGGGCAACCGGGACCCAATCCGCCGCAGATTTCTTACGGGTTTACCTTTTCGACCATCAACGGAAAATTATCCGCGATGCTCAATCGCGTGCGGGTTACCGCGCCTGGAAGGTTGGCATTAAATCAGTGGTCCCATGTTGCAGCCATTTATGATGGTATGAGACTTTCACTGGTGGTCAATGGCCAATCCGTGGCAGCCACGAATCAATTTCCCACGGCCGCGCAAGTTGTCGGCCCGCAGTGGGACTGGAATGCGATTCACCCGGGCGATAAACAGATTGCTTTTAACGGTGCCTCCCCGGAAGGACTGCTGGCGTTCCGCATTATTGGCGGCAGTGTACGCGTTATGAACGCACGCGTATCGCTGACGCTGCAACCCGGAGCTGATGCAACGATATTGGTATCCGTGCTGGATAACCGGGATGCAGCCCATTATCGCGCGGCATCATTAAAAATGCTCCATGCCTTTAATTTGTCGGGCGTGGAGCAACTATGGAACCGGCATCTGGCATGGTGGAAGAACTTCTGGGGGCGATCCTATATTCACATAGCCAATAAGCCCATTGAGAATTTCTGGTATGGTTCGTTGTATGTTTTTGCGTGCAGCAGCGCACCGGGACAAATTGCACCGGGATTGTGGGGTAATTTTGATACGTCGCCGCACATGGGCTGGAATGGCGATTACACGCTGGATTATAATTATGAAGCCCCATACTGGGCGGCCTACCCGACCAATCATGTGGCACTGGCGGATAATTATGATCAGGCTCTGCTGGATTGGATGCAGCGCGGGCATGGTTTGGCGCGGCATCGGCATTATCAGGGCTTGTTTTACTATTGCCACTTAAGCCCGCCGCCCGGCTGGAGCGCGGACGGCGCAAAAACACTTCGGCAGAAATCTGATGCGTTGTTCTCCTGTGTGGATTGCCTGCAACGCTGGCGTTACACCCGCAGTAAAGCTTATGCACGGAAGGTATATCCATTTCTCCGCGGCGTGGCGCGGTTCTGGGATCATTACCTGGTGCTGAAGAATGGCATATACATAGACTTTAACGACGCCGCCGATGAATTGCATTCGCCCCATGACGTAAACCCGGCGACCAGCATCGCCTTTTTACGGATGCTGTATTCCGGGCTGCTGGATATGAATCATAGCCTGCAATTAAATGACCCGGATGCGGGGCAGTGGCGACATATCCTCGCGCATTTAAGTC
>JAJZGH010000033.1:0-6877 GCA_021798635.1 Planctomycetota bacterium
GGAGCGAATCCAACAAGTTTACGATTTTCGCAATACTTATGTGGCCCATCAGCAGCAGGAACTTAAAGATGCGGGCCTGGCGAAACGCCAGATCATTTTGTGGGTTGATACCCTCGGAATGCTGGCTGCGGAAATACGCACGACGGAGAACCCGCTGGCGGAACTGCCCTCGAAGCGGTGAAAAAAAGTGTTCGGGAGGGGTCGGCGTATTCATGTATCGCGATGGCTCCCCGTAATAGATGGCCGCAGGTCTTTTCCATCGTCCGAGCAGTCGGGAAGGGCTATTCCGCAAACGTGCCTGGGCACTTTTCCTTATTTAACGCGGGATCGGCAGGTTTTTGAAATTGAAGGGGACTTTTGTGAGGATGGTGCGGGTGAAGAATTTTATGGTGGCGCTTTGGGGCTTGGTGCCGGCAATATTCAATGTGTAACGGTAGGCTCCCCAGTTGCCTGCCACCGGGCCGCCGGTGTGGCTGGTAATGCGTAGTGGGTGGCCGGCGGAGTCGTACAGCGTGAATTCTTTACCTCCGAAAAGATGCTTGGCAAAACAGTGTTCGATTGGTACCTGCGCGAAGGCCAGCCAATGGCTGGTTTTGCCTTGGTAGGAGAAGCCCTGGGTCATACCAATATCCAGGCGAATTTTCCAGCCGCCGGGAATCTGTTGCAGCTTTGCAAATTTCAGCGTCATGCCATCGTCGGTTAAGGCGGTGCGACCGATTTGCAGGTTTCTTAGATGCATGGTTTGTATATCACTGGATAGATATACACGTAAATTGCCGCGCAAAGCCAAGGCTGCGGAACCGGGCGGCGGCCAAGGCAAATGAAGCTGAAATGAAAAGAGGGTATCGGCCCGCGTACGCGGCCAGTCGTTTTGAGGGGCCTTAATGGGGGCGGTTAATAACACTTTTCCATGGGAATCAGTGATAATTTCTTTCGCATGCCAACCGCCAATCTGTTCAAGGATTTGCTTTCGCGTCGGTGCCCATAATACGAAGCAGCTTGCCGCAAAGTTTCGGTTTTTATTGCCCGGGTCCACCTTGGTTAGCCACTTATTCTGATAGCGCCGAATGGATTGTATGGCCAGCACGCACGCTCCATGAACTACGGTGGGAATGCCAGGGGCGAAAAGATTTTGGTGGCCAAATTGCAGGCGATAGTTGTTGTACGCGTTTCCCATCGGGCCGATATGTGTGATGCCGGCGATGCGCTGAAGTACCTTCCAAAATGGTTGGCGGCGGATGTTGAATGTCATCTTGGGCCATACCAATGATTGATTGTAATGAGGCGCAATTCCGATTTCCGAACAGAGCTGCGTCAGGGCCTCGCGGGCAGAGGCCCGTTTCAAATTCAGAGAAACCAGCGGGCCGCGCAAGTCGTTGTTGGCGGCGGTGGCATCGAGAACGGCCAATAATTCACGGCGCACCGATGGATCGGCGGCGTGCCTTAGCGCCATTTGGATTAGCGGAATGGCGGTGTTACCGGCGGCAATTAAATGACGCGCTGCCGTGCGCTGGCGGCCCGCCGCACTGCCGGCTAGCTGTTGTATCCACCGCGAGGTTTGCGTTTTCGAGATCCCGGGGCCGGGCGAGGCAAGCATCGTAAGCTCGGCGGGATTAGGAACTCGGATGTGATCCTGCGCCGGTATAGCCAACGGTTGCGCCACCGTGCCAGAGCTGGCAGGAATCGGGAGATTGTGAAAGCTAAACGGTACGTGCACGTGAATAAAATTGGAGTAGAACTTCGCCCATGCCGTTACCGGCAGTCCGCCATGAACATACACCTTGTAGTTCCAGCCCGGACCATCTCCCCGCTTCCAGATACGGCATGATAGTTGCCGTCCCGATTTACTTTTAAAGCCCAATACACCACCGATGCTGGGGGTGTAGCCAAATGACGTGCCTTGCGGCAAGGATTGCATAAAAAAGTTTGCCACGGGCAAATTGGTCCCTTTCCCGCCGGTACCAACCGTGATCTGAATCGTGCATATATCGTGCCGTGGATCTGACACATTGTTGACCACTCCGGTTGGCTTACCGATGCTGATCTGTATGCCAGCCTGCTGTATGAACGCTTTCCCGCGAGTCAAAGAGCCGACTTGCCGCGTACGTGGCGCCACTGCAAGCGTGATGGGCAGTTCGCCTTGCAGATCACGAATATTAGTGCTATCGGGAAAAGGCCAGTTCAAAGCGGGGCCGAAGGAAAACTCATATTTTGCCGCAGGCAGTGGCACCATAACCGGCGCCGACTTGGCCGCCAGAAGCGACCTGCCATGATTGTCAACGGCCCGGCTGAATTTCACCGGCCCAAACTGGACGATCTGGGTATTTCCCAGTGCCCAAAAGCCCTGGATATTCAAACTGAATCCGCCGACAGTGCGATGGCCGGGTGCCGCATCAAAATTCAAGGTCTGCGCGACGGAAGAACGCTGCGCAGCCAGCAAAAGCGCTCCGTGGGTGTATACCGGCGTGCCTGGGACAAAGGCACCCGGTCGGTAAAAGGTTAATAATCCTGTTCCCCAATAGTCATTTCCCTCAGGGCTTACGCCTGTGAGCATGGCAATGCGGTGGATTACCTTCCAGAAAGGCTGGCGCTGAATGTTAATGGTAAGCCGGCGTAAGTCGATCGGCAGGTGGATGTCAACAAACTCCGCAGAGAAACCAGCTCGTGCACAAAGCTGTTTTAGAATGGTGGTCAGGGGCGCATCGGTGAGTTTCAGCGTCACCAGCGGCCCGCGTACCGCATCGCCTTGGGCGATCTCTCCCAGCACCTTTCGCATGTCCCGACGCATTTGCGGCGTCGTCCAGCCGCTCAAGGCATTTTTAATTGCCGGCTTTGCCGCATCACCGGCCAGGCTTAACTGCTTCATCGCACCGGCGCGTACGGAGGCTTTCTGGCTTCCCAGGCCATGAATCCAGTTTGCTACACGCGCCGGGGAGGCGGCCGCCGAATGTGGTTGAACCAGCATGACCACCTGTTTGACAGCCTCCGACGTCGGTGGCTGCGACCGCACCTTTATATCCTGCAGGATAACTACCGGAGGTTGTGGCACGTGAAGCACGGACGAAGCCTTCCTGGATAACGGCATGGATATATGTTTAAATACAAATGGTACGTTGACGGCAACCATGCGAGCATACGTTTTAACGAAGACTCCATCCGGTTTGGAGGTCAGCGGAAAAAAGTACTCATACTGGTCCGGTTTAAGATATTCACCGCCGAAGCCGTTTGGATTTTCGATTGGATCGCCGCCCGCTGTTGTAAAGATAAACGGCTTAGGAGAAAAGAAATTCATCCGCGACAGAAACGCTCGCACCGGCAGTGATTTTGCCAACCAGGGTGGGGTTATAATAGTCATTGTAACTCCCCATCGCCCTTTAGCCGGCTTGGGCCGCCCGAAAAGAAACCGCATTCCATCCGCATCAATTTCCGCGCGGCCGGAATTCAGATTATTGGCGCTCTGAATTTCCGGATTCAAGGATACGGCTATTGGTGCGTTCATGACCAGCTTGACAATTTCACGCGATGTGCGAGCAATCGGCCCGATGTTCAAGGTTCCCGGATAACCGGATATCAGTTGCCCGACGGGCACACCGTAGTAACTCAGGGCGAAAAGGCCGCCGGACGCGGAAAGACTTTGCCCGTTACGTTCCGATGCCGACACGACTTTCGGAATACCGATCTGGACAAAAGCCTTTTTCGTGGGGACCCAGAGGGTGTTGCAATCGAGCTGGAAGTTGCGGTACTTCCGGCCCGATGCCGCAGTTGTCTTTGCCAATTTTAGTGTTGCTGACTTAATCACCACGGCAAACGCGCCATTTACCTCAACCCGCGCGCCATTGCTAAATAGGCCATGCCTGCTGAATATCAGTCCGGGCAGCGGCCCGTACTCGCCTTCCGGGCTTAGGCCGGTTCTTTCAGCGATGCGAACCAGCACGTTCCAGAACAATGCGTGTCGAATCTTAATTTCAAAATGCTCCGACAGGCGTGTACAATTTCTCGGCAACTGGCATCCCAATCCCACAGCTGCGCAAACGGAAGTCAGCAAGCTGCGTAACGTGCAGCGTTTGCTGTGCAGGGTCACCAGCGGGCCGTGCAACGCATCGGCGAGGGCAGTCGCGTCAGGCCCGTGCCCAGGTTGCCTGGTGCCCTGCAACGGCCCCGCCCCGCCCGCGATCATGTTGAACATCGGCGTTGCCGCAACCCCGATGGCAATCAGGCGATTATTGGCCTTTCTTCGCTTGGCTGCTTCTGGGCTGATTACGCTGTGTATCGACGGAGGCAACGGCGCTGTTTCCGGTGCGGCAGCGCGGCGCGTTGTATACACAACAGGCTGTGGCTTGACTGGCGCAGCCGGGCTATGGAAGTAATACCAAGCCGCCGACGATACGACTACCAATCCCAGCACAATGATGGCCCAATACTTCAAACCGGCGGGCTGCGGGCGGTTTAGGCTGTTTGGCATGGCAGCGGCCTCAGCAGTTAAAGGGTTGGCAAACGCCGTTGCAGTTCTGCAACGGGATCATTCCCTCCGTATTATGCGTCTGGCATCATCGTATTGCAAAGTTGGCAGCAAGTGGATCTTCGATGCAACGATTAAGTTAAGACAAACTGTTGTTGTAGGTATTAACTAATGTGATTTCGCTCGTCGGTGCCTGCGGGAAGGTATTGTGGGGTTGGTTCGTGCAACCGAAGTGTTTAACGAAGGGCGTAATTGCGACGAGGTTTGTGGGCCGGCACTGCGTGTTGCGCCGCCAAGCTGATCGACTGCTACTCCCGCCTTAACTGCGTGCAACAGTATTTTCGCACAAGCCTCGGCGTCCGATTCGGCTTGATGGTGATTCAGTGGAATTTTCAGATAACGGCATACGGTATCCAGAGTGTGGCGTGGCAAGTGCGGCCAGACGCTTCGCGAAAGTTTTACCGTGCAGGCAAATGTATAGGGTGCCGGCTCAATGCCATAATAGCCACAGCAGGACATCAGGACGCCACGATCAAAACCAGCATTGTGTGCGGCCAGAAGCGGGGCGGCGTCGCAGAATTTCTGGATCTGCGGCCATAACTGCTGAAATGTTTTGGCCTCCCGCACGGTGTGATGCGAGATGCCATGAATATAGGTGAACATGAACTCTCCGGGCGGCGGCTTAATGAGTGCGCTGAATCGCTCAACGACCTGTCCATTCTTCACGCGCACCAACGCGACAGCGCACGCGCTGTGCAGCGCCTGATTGGCGGTTTCAAAATCAATGGCGGTAAATTCCATCGCAAGCCTCCATGCAGTAGGCATCAATCCGTCGAATCAGTTCGCCCTCGCCCGGTAATACTCTCCATAATAGCGGCCCGATGGGTGATGTTACAATGGAGGTGTTCGTTTTTTTACACCGCGTGTGTGGCGAGTTTTGCGGACGGGGCCGAAATAACGATACACACGTGGCAAAATCGCAGCGACTGATCGCGGAGCGTGGCGAAGTTTCTATCGAGCGTTCCACCACCGGTAGAGCCGACACCTTTGTGAAGGTTCCCGGCCCGGACGTGGGGAGCGGAAATATTGCCTCACCCGCGGTATGTGGCCGCAGGCCCAATTACGCTCGCATATCCGGGGCAAGATCGTAAATGCTCCGCACTTCAAGGTTGCGATGAAAATCGCCGTATGCCATGGGGGCATCCAGGGTGATTTCAAGCATTGCGGTACGGCCCGGGCGCAGGGCAATAAAGTTATCGGAGTAGGTGGCGGACCGGTGTTTTATATTGGCCCACATCCACAGCGCCGGCGCGTTGGCACCGACCTGTACTTTGTATTGTTTCCCCGCACCGCTAACCTGGATTGCAAATTGGGGCTGGTGGAGTTTCAATTCCAGGGGACGACCGAAAAACAAAACATTATCCGCTACGGTTGCACTGCCGACGCGGACTTCGGGCCAAATCAGCAAATTGGCGGCTCTGTGTGTCTGAATTAAATCCGAAAGGTCCAGGGAGTGAGCTACGCGGCTGGTGCGTGCCGCGATGGCGACGGAAATATCGCCGTGCTGGAGTGTTTTTCCGGCTAAATCAGTGACGCACCAACGCAGATCGCCGGAGACATCTTTCTGTCGATCACTGGTAATGTATAGGTCCACAATCCCGGTTTTCGGGTTCGGTACGCCACTGACCAGAATCGGGGCAAAGAAATGCTTTGACTGATATTGAAGGGCTTTACAGCGACGATAATAGTCCGTCATGGACCAGGTAGGACCAGGCCAGGAGTCATTGAACTGCCAAATTGTGGAAGCCATCGAGCGCGGCATATCGCGCCGCCAATGCTCCACGCCATAGCGAATTCCATAGGCCTGCATAATTTGCGACAGCCAGAGCGTATCATCGAAATTATCCGGCGTCCGGCCAAAATACATGCTGTTGTAGCGAATGATATCCCCGATGCCGTGTTCGCTGCCGTCACAAGAGTGGAATCGCATAACCGGTGAATGGATATTCGTACGATCTGCAGAGTCGGTGTAAGAATCTACGGTCATGGGAACCGGGAAAGATTGCAGGCCGAACTCGGTTACAAAACCTTCAACGGAACGATATTGGGAAAACGGAGCCATGTTATGCCAGACCGTCCAGGTGTGGATGTCCCCACTGCCGGCGGCACCGCTGCCGACCTCATAAAAAGCGCCCGGTACTAGCCGGCGCACCGTTCCACCGATGACATCACCGAATAAATGGTAATACCCTTTGAAATCCTTAATCTCGTTGTTGCCGCTCCAGATCACAATGGCGGGATGGTTACGGCAGCGGCGGACCTGCTGGTCAATTTCGATTTGCAGGTTCTCCATCCACTTTCGATCCTGAACCGGATAGACCGTATTGGCAAACTTGAACTCAAACTGCAGCATGAGAC
>JAJZGH010000033.1:6887-24986 GCA_021798635.1 Planctomycetota bacterium
ATCAAAGAGTTCATCCTGTTCATAATATCCGCCGCCCCAGAGACGGATAAAATTAAAATTACACTCCACCGCTTTGTGCATGAACCAGCGGATCATATCCGGGGTTACGCGCGTGGGGATATTGTCGGCGGGAATCCAGTCGGCACCTTTTGCAAATACGGGGATGCCGTTGATTTGAACGTGCATGGCGACGCCGTCCTTCGGCGGCAGCACTTCCACCTTTCGCAGACCAATACGGCGGCTGGTGGAATCCAAAACGCTGCTGGTGGAAGAAAGTATCTCCACAACACCCCCGGTGGGCTGGTGAAGATGCGATTCCACGGTATACAGGGGATGGTCACCCATGCCGTTGGGCCACCAAAGTTGTGGATCATCAATTACAACATTGCACGTGGCGACTCCGTGTATCACTGGTGCAGCAGCCGTTGCGACTATGTTGTTATCAAGTAGCACGCGAGCGTTTATCCAGGCACCCGTTTCAGTACCATCTACAATGGTTTCAATATCTAGCCGGACAGCACCGGAATCCAGATGGTGCTGGAGAATGCCCAGATCGGTGATCTGCGCGTCATAAGCGACGATTTCGATGGGCTTCCATATTCCCTGGGTGAGCAAGGGGCGGCACCAATCCCAGCCCCACATATAAGGCCCTTTGCGAATCCATGATCGCGGATTGCTCAAATCAATGTCATGCTCTTTTTTATAAGCAGCGCGGTTTTTTTTCACGTAGGGGGACTGTGTCAAAGCATCAAACCGGATGCGAATGTCGTTGGAACCGGCCTTTAAATATGGCTTGGCGTCAAATTCCCATTCTCGGAACATATTATCCGCATCACCGATCCAGGAGCCATTGATCCAGAGGCTTGCCAGCGTATCAAGGCCATGACATCTAAGCACAACGTGCGGTTTGGCGAGCATTTGGTCTGAAATATTGAAGGTGCGTTGATATATCCAGTTTTTTTCAGCAACCCATTGAATCGGCTGCGGATCGACTTCACTAAGATACTGGTCCCAATTAAACGTCCACACATTTGAGCCACCCCTGGCTCCCCGGCCATTGTTTTCGCGGTAATAGGGATCGGGAATTTTCTTAGCGCGCATCAGATCGGTGTACGTCGCACCGGGCACAAGGGCGGAAACTATTTCGGTCGTACCCTCTTGGTGCATGGTCCAGGTATCGCCGGTGAGATCCAGCGCCAGAGAAGATGTTGTTGTCGGAGCGGCCATGGCGTTGTAAGGTCGCGGATCGGAGCTGCAACCTGTCAGTGCTACGACCACGCCGGCACCGGCTGCGGTTTGTAAAAGTTGGCGCCGCGTTACATTTTGGGATTGCATAATATGACCCTTCATTTTATCACAGTCGTCATCGAATTATCCGCAGGTGTCCGGGCAGCCGAACATGCGACAATCTTTGGCAACATTCACAGTTATTGTATTGCCTGAATTCTTAATATTTCGGCCCTCTACTTGCCGGCGGAAGCGGTGGCCGCTTTAAAGCCGGTACGCGTTCCTTTTATAAAACTCACTTGAGTCCCCACGCCGACAATCTTCTTCATGGCCACGCCCGGGTTAACCACCTGATTGTCCGCCAGGAGAACATTTTTACACTGTTGCAGCCAGATCAGGTTGGAAGTGTCAAAATGAAAAGCCCCTCCACGGTTATTGGCTTTACGCATGGGGTTGATGAATCGGTTGCCGGAAACCAATACATCTTGTGCATCCGCCAGCAGCAGATTAATTCCGTTATTATCGACAAATCGGTTGTTAATTATGGCAATTCCCGAATGGTTAAAGGCCGCAGCCGGGCCAGTGGTCCGGGCTGCGATGCTGACAGCACCCGCTTGAAAGCAATACGGCAAGTTGAGCGTGGCGTACCCCACGTGCTTAATGGTATTGCCCTCAATAAGTACGTGGCAACTGCTGCCGGCTTCATTCCACCAGAATTCCGGAGCCACTTCGATTCCACCAACCGAGCAGCCGCTGATCATGTTGTTTTCAATGACGCCATTGTCGCCTTTGATAATCATTCCCCGGGCTCGATTGTTCCGGATCACGCAGTTACGCACAATGAATCCGGAACCGTTGGCATTGGTATCGCTGATGCGATCGGCGTAACTTTCGCCGACCACGGGTTGACTTACCGTGACAGCGTAACAGTATTGCGGCGGCTTGCCATCAAAGCCCATATTAACAGCCGGGATGCGACCTGGATGATAATCCGGCAACAGCGTAACAGACACCGCACGGGCCTGCCCAAGAAACCCGTCATGCGGATTATATAGGTTCAGGAGATCGCCGGGCCGAATATAGCTTTTCAAATGCCATGGCAGCAGCACAATCCAACGCCGTCCGCTGGCGTGCTGCAACATGCTGTAGGTTCCATGAATTGCGATACCGTCGTCGCCGGTGCCTTCAAAATGACACCCGATGATCGTGGGGCCGTGCCGGGCCATGGAACTATGCAGGCCGTCGGCGTTGGAAGCTTTAAGTGGGGGAATGGTCGCCCCGTGGGGCTTGGGAGGAAAAACAATGGAATCATCTACATATTGGTTGTTACCCGCGCCACCGATTTCATGATAGCAGAAACCTGTTCCGGCCGTGATTGTTACGTGTTGAATACGCATAGCGCTGCAGTCATCCAGGGCGATGTCCTCGCGGATGTAACTGCGAAATGCAATTAATTCACCGGCTCGCGCCGAGCCAAGGAACGGCCTGGTTTTAAGGGAGTAGATACGAAACTCTCGCGGTCCGATTTTTGTTACTTTGCTGGAGTTGATATCCTGGGTGCCTGACATGATGCGGAATGTTTGCGGATTGAAAATGGTACAACTGGGCGGTTCGCTGCTGAACTCAGAAGTATTGGTCAAATCCGCGCGGTAACCTGCATTGATGCGGACATTAATAAAATGTTGCCGGCGATTCACTTTGAGGATTCGTCCCTGGGTATACGGAATTGGATCGCATCGGAGGGTGATGCCATCGAGTGTCACATGGTGGCAATCGGTAAAGTTAATTCCGCCTTTCGTTGGATCGGAGCGTAATAAGGTCACCGCTTTTCCGATGATGCGAAAGTTCTTAAGGTGGTCAAAAGCCAGATAAAATCCGCCTGTGGGTTCCGGCAGTTTGTATACGCCGGGGGGGATGACAATTTGCCCCGTGCCGGAATGGTAAGCATGCATAATGGCAGGCATCAGTGCGGCTGGGTTCGCCGGCCGGAGCCGTCCGGATTGCGCGGCGGCGCTGCCCGCAGAGATAGTAGCAGCACCTATGATGATGCTTCCGGATAAGAATAAATATTTAAACCAAGAATTAACCAATTTCAAACTCCTGTTGTTCATAAACGATCCTGGAAAAAAGGAAGAAGGCATTCCCCGGCGGCTAACGCGCAGGGGCCGTGGCAAAATGATGCCGACTCACCGGCGCGGTGCCGTGGCTCCACGTTACCTTCAATCCGGGCAGTTGACCGGTCTGGTAGGCCGCCCAGAATTTCCTTTTGACACTTTGGTAAATACTGCTTTCAGATTGGGTGCCCCCGAGTCGAATGGGAATCCATACACGCGGTACCGGAAGCGGGCGGGAAGCTTCCATCCGTGCGGCAAAATGGTGAATGACATAGGTGACCGGTCGCCAGGATCGATCCGGATTGATGATGCCATAATCAGATCTTTCACCGCAACGGTAGCCGCCGGGGAACCACCAGCAAATGGCACCGTTGCCGCCTGCGGCCAGTATGGTGCGATAGAATCCGGCGTAAATATTTGCGGTGCGTTTTGCCGCACTGGCGCTTTCTGAATCGCGGGCATTATTCCACTGTGAGTTACCATATTCGGCATAAATAACCGGTAAAGCCGGGTTAACGGCACGAGCATATTGGATCGTGAACGCAGCGCGACGAACCCTTCGCGGTGACTGGCTCATGAGGTGGCCATAACCTTCCGGCTCAAACATATCGACCAGATGGCTCAGGGCGGTAAAAGCATAGTACACGTCCGGTGGTTCCTTGGGATAGCCCGCCATACTCATGCGAAAACTCACGAGGTGGCGGGGATCCGCCTTGTGAATCAAACTGATCGCGCGGCCGTAGGCTCGAGCAAGTACTGCACCCAGAAAGTGATGGTATGCCAGCACCATGGCCGCAGCCCTATTGTGGCGGCCGGCCACGATCTGATCTTCACGGGGATTAGTAACCTGTCCGCGCCAGCGCGGTACGGGAAAACGCCAAGCTGCCTGAGCGCTTTTTACCGAACCGTAATGGCGGATAATCCACCTTCGCCATTGAGCGTCCAAACGCCGCCGGGCGATAGAATGGCCCCAGAAAGGCTCCCAGGCAATATCGTACGCGAAAAGCGTGGCGTTGGAAGCCAAATGCAGCTCAGATATTAAATGTTGCATCGCCTGGAGATTAAATTTGCCCGGCCCCCCAGCTTCGCCACCGAGGTCATCGATCCCGGCAATCGACAAGTTCACATGCAGGCCCAGTGAGTGGGCGCGGGCCAGCACATCCAATAAATTCCAAGGGTCATCGCCGCGATCAAAGGGAATGGAAATCGTATTGAAGCCGATGGCCTTGACATCACGCAGATTACGCTCAACGGTTTGTGGATCATAGGATTGGCGGCTAGACCAATGCTGATAGAGCGCCCCGTTCTCCTGTGCCATGGATGATTCCGGCCAGAAATTTACGCCATCCACATACCAAGGCTTGCCGCGCAAAAATAACAGGCCGTTGCGGGCTGTCACGAAATGCCGCTGGCTCCGAATGGACAACACGCGCAGCGAACCTATCAAACGATCTACGACGATTTCCGCTCCGGCTTTCTGCTTTTCCAGAACCGTGGTTACGTGGTATACGCTCTGCCAGTGCATTGGTACGGGAGGCGTCCAGCTTGAGGCGAACTTATGTGCGGTATCGGGACGAATTATACCTGTAAACGTGTGCTTATATGCGGCATTCCCGTAAGCGGACGTGAAGGTACTGACCACGCGCACGGCTTGGGGCAAAGGGCCTTTGTTGATAATTGTGGCACCAAATTGCAGCGGGGTATTGGCAAAAGTTGCATAACGTATGGCACCACCTTCCGCGAGATATAATCCCTGTTGCACACGCTGGATCACCGCAGTCAGCCAGTCTTGCACGGCTGGAGAGGCAAAAAATGTCCCATCGGTAACGGGGATACTTAACGTGCTGCCTTGACCATTGCGCGCGGCAGTGGAAGGAAGTTCCAGAGCTGCTGCGACAGCGACAAAGCGGCCCTTGCCGCCGATGCAATTCAGTAACGGGATATAACGCATGGCCATGTGTTGATTCAATCCCGTGGCCTGGGCGCGCGGGTACAATCCCATCGTTGTCTCTGGCGTTGGCAGCGCGGTTAACGGAGCAATCGCCTGGTGCGGATTAACGGCCAATGTGTGCATATCGGTTACGGGAAATAACTTATAGGCCGGGGAGATCATGTGGATCATCGGCGCATCATGAAACTTTGATGCAAGTGCCGCTGCGAAGGGTCGGGCATCTTGAACGGGGAGTCTGGCGGTACCAACGCCCGCGATACTAATGGTATAGGACCCCCCGTTTTTTTCCATGGTGAACCCGTTGGCCAAACCGAAGGAGATTGTCCTGGCACGCGGCAAGTGCAAATGGTCACCGAGGAAGAAGCGACCGGCCACAGGAGGATCGGGCCAGGCGTGAAATGCAATCTCCGGCAGTACATACCGCGTCCAATGCGAGTGCAGTGTCACGACGGCAATCCAGCGAGATCGGTCGTGCTCATCGAATTCAACATCGAGTTGACGGGCATGTGGCCCGGCCTTAGCCCAGAACACGGCATAATGATTTTGCAAGGGAACCGTGATGGCGGGGCTTCGAAAGTTACACCAGCCGTTGAAATGGAAGACGAATTTACAGCCATAACGAACACCCGATGGAAGCTGCGATGGAGTTTTGAGGATTTCTACCTTAGATGGTGCCGTGGGAATAAAGCTTGCCTGCATCCAGCGCCCGGCTTGCCGGGGCAAAGCAAGCGGGTGATTGTGTATGATCTGTTTTATCCGCTGCAGCATCTGTGACTCTGTGGCCCAACGCGAACCCAGACGGAATTCCATTTTCGTAAATGCCGGGGCACCAAGCGACACGAGAAATCCGGAGGATCGGGCGTAACGCTGGATAGCCCCGACCGCATCGGCGGGGATCATCGCGGGATTCACCAGAATAAGCACCGACAAGTGGCCCGCCTTGATTAGGGCGGGACCGGTCAACTGGTGGCTGGACAATACGACCGGAGTCATGCCGGCGGCCTGAAGATGCGAGGCCAGGGCGGACGCAATACTTTTTGGCCAGCCGGGCGCACGACACTGGTAAATGCCAACGCGTTCGCGCCGGGTGCCCGGGTGATAACGCGACATAAGCGCCGCGTTGTTCGGTGCGGCTTCACATACATGCGATATTACCGGCGGCCAAAGTGCCAGGTAGGTCAACAGCAGAAGGCCGCAGATTCGGTTGGGAAAGATTCTTATGCGCCCATCAATGCAATATGTGGAATGCGCGGCAAACGAAATTAAATGATGATGAATACCAAACCCCCATGGCACATTGGATGTTGAAGGTTTGCGGCAAGTCGTAGCAATTACAGGCATTGGCATCCTTTTAACCAACTGCGGTTATTGTTTTGCCGGGTACCAGCCGACCCATAGGATTGATCCGGTAAGGGGAAAAATCTTGTTTCTTCTGCGGCCACAGGATAAATCATAGCCTCTCCACGCCGGATTAGGGAAAGAAAAGCCGGCGATTTTCTGCCATCGCCAGCCTATGCCGGCCGGCCCCAATGCTTGTATCGGTGGAGTGAAAGGGCCGCCAAGGCTGAGGCCTTGGCGGCCCTGTGAACCGCTGCCGCTATTGCTCAAGGGTCGTGGACAAGTTGGGATTATTGATATTCAGAAGTCTTAATCCCCGTGTGCCGTTGATAACAGGTTGTACGCCCGGCATTCCAGCGGGAGCCTGATTCATGGGAACGCTGGTGGCATGTCCGTCAAAGAAGACCGCGTTGGCCCAGCCGCCATTATCGTTGGCATTTGTCTGTCCATGGCGATAACGCATGCCGACTGCCCATACTGGATACGGATAATCCGTATTAGAATTTTCTGCGGCACCGATCCCCTGCGGCGATACCAACGCATTCATCGGACCATTGCGAATGCTGGTCCAACCGGAAACGTTCTCGAACCAGAAGAAGCATGGGGCAAATGTGCCGCCGTTAGCGAGCAGTTGGTTGCAGTCTCCGATGGCGAGCTTCTGGCCGGGATCGGCGACATTGGAAAGCTTGTAGGTGACGGTTTGAGGATGCGTTCCGCCTGAGTAGCCGCCGCTAACATTAACGTACGGCATAAAAAAGTTGCAATTGGCGGCATAGGTGGTGATATCCCCGGGTCCCTGTATCTTATTGGAAATCGTCTGGCTGTAATTCACGGGCAAAACAGACGACGGGCAGATAAAGATCTTGGCGAAGTTGGCAACATAGGCGGACTCCTGCGGCTGGGTAATGTTGGTGTTGGTCCAAGTGCCGAAAAACGCCAGCGCAAAATTTCTAGGATCTATCCCCTGGTTGAAACAGAACAAAAGCGAATCCCAATCATCCGTGGTAACCGGATTCTTGGGCCAGCTTCCATTGTCGTAGTCATAAGGAATGGCGCTACCATAGGCGTCGGCATATTCATTAAGCATCTGCCCCTGCGAACGCAGATTCGCGAGGCACTGGATGCTTTTTGCATCTTGCTGGGCCATCGCCAGCGCCGGCAACAGCAGCGAGATCAGCAGCGCGATGATGGAAATCACCACCAGTAATTCGATCAGTGTGAAACCGTCTCGTTTCATGTTTATCTCCTAAGTTAAGAACAAGAACAAAAGGGAAGCCAATATTCGTTTCTCATTTTGACCTCCCAGTCAAAACATCAAATTATTCGGCGGCGTTTGAATAACAGCAATCCCACGCCACCGACGCCCAACAATCCCAGAGTTATTGGTTCGGGCACCGGGGCAGAAATCAGTTGCAGCCCATTAAAACTTCCGTCCTGTCCATTCGTGCCGATTGGCGTTACTTCAGTCGGAGTGTTGGTCCAGGTAATGGCCAGTGTGCCGTTTGAGCTTGCGGTTGCATTAAAAACGACGTAGTTCGTATTCTCTTGAAAAACATTTTGCGTGCCTGAATTATACTGCAGCGTATATGCTGCGCTTCCGCTGACCGGGCCGCCGGTGCCGGTGGTTATGGAAAATGCCGCACCGCGATGATGGCTGTCATACCAACTGGCAAACTGGCCGGGCTGACCATAGAGATACAACTGATACGACCCGTTATTGGCCAATCCAGTGAGCGTGACAGCCGCAGGAGTACTGTCCTGCAAGAATCCGCTGAGAAGCTCATTGGTCGGGTTGGTCTGAAAGTTATAGTCGGGGCCACTGGTGGCGTTGCCAACGTAACTTATGGCGTCAGTGGTCGCGTTGCTGCTGGAGTCCATCAGATTGCTCTGTGTTCCCTGCCCTCCGGCAAGCACGTTCCACGTGGGACTGGCGACGTTATCACCCGTGTACACCCCCTGGTGGCCGCTGAACGAATCAGCACTGCTTACGGTAGCCACACCCTCAAACTGAATATTCACGGTGTCAGCACAAGTTGTGGCGGCCGACCCCGCGACCACCACCGACGCCGCCGCCGCGACACAACAGGTATGTAATTTCATAAAACGCGTTGATATCATAATAAGACTCCCATGAATAAGGATTTACTGATTCTCTCCTCCAGTTGACAAGACAGTCAGCAAACATGAAGTCGAGAACACCATATAAAAAAACCGGCGTAACCTTCCAAGCCAACTGGCCCAGACATTCTTTTCCGCGATAAAGACTCCTTTCCCGGTTGGGGCGATCTAGGCCGAACTTCACGAACTACGTCCAAACCGGACGGACCAAAGGCTCAATGCCAGTACGCAACCCAGCATTGATTTTTGCATCCAGACTTCTGACCCCATGCGATCGAGGCCAAAGTTGTAAATCGCACCACACCGTTTTCCGGTGCCATGTGGTGCGAAGCTTTTTACAGGCACCTTGCGATATGTGGTTACCATTAAAGCCTGAATGGAGTATAGACCTATGCCGGAGAAATGGTAGGCCATTTTTTATAAAAAAACTTCTGTTTTTTACCATTTGAGCACGGGGCTTACCCGGCGAGGTAAAATGGCCGTTATCATCGTGGCCCAGGTAGGTGAGGTTAACGTATGCGAAAAGACAAGCGGGTGTTATTTCTCGGCAATCTGATGATTGCATACAATCGTGATGTGCTGCGCGGCGTGGCAAAATGCGCTGCCACTCGCCCGGAGATCCGCGTGTTTTTTCCGGACAGCTTTGAATCCGCGGACGTGCCCGCACTTCTCCAGGGTGATGTGCATGGCGTGGTAGCGGCGGGCTGCCCGCCAGCCTGGCGACTGCCCGAGACTATTGCCAAACGGCGCTTACCTGCGGTGGATGTGTCGGCAGAACTCAAACCATCAAGTGTTCCACGCGTCGTCACCGATGATGCCATGGTCGGACGAATGGCGGCGGATTATTTTATTGATCGAGGCTTCAGGCGACTGGTATACTACGGCATGTCACAACACTATTCCTCCGATGTGCGTCGGGAAGGTTTTTCCCAGCAAGCCCGTAAGCACGGCATTACCGCGCAGTGCTTTCAAAAGGAAAATGCTGAGGCTGAAGACCGCGCCGGAATATTTCCCAGCACGGCCGCTCGCTGGCTGAAGGACCTGCCAAAGCCGGCCGCCATTTTCGCAGCGGATGATCATCTCGGAGCGTATCTGGTGGAAGCGTGCCAGCATTTAAAAATCAGAATACCGGAAGACGTGGCCTTATTGGGTGTGGACAATGATGACCTCTACGGGCAACTGCGCACGCCGCATTTATCCAGCATCCTTCAAAATACGCAGGAAATCGGACTTCAGGCCATGGAGTTGCTCTATCACCTGATGCACGGGCGAAAAGTCAAATCTTCCACCGTACTCATTGAGCCGGTGCGGGTGATGACGCGACTATCTTCAGACATTTTTGGAGTGGAAGATGAAGTGGTACGCGAAGCCCTGGGCCTTATTCAACAGCGATTGCGAAATGGGCTGTCTGTGAAGTGGCTGGCCGACCAACTGGCGATTTCCCGCCCCACGATGGATCGGCGATTTCTGGCGGCGCTGAATCGAACTCCGGCCATGGAAATACAACGCACTCAAATGGAAACCGCACGGCGACTTATTCTGGATTCCGATATGCCCATTGCCCGGGTTGCCGAAGAATCCGGCTATTCATCGCCCCGGCAATTCAGCACGTCATTTCACCGATACTTCAAACAAGCACCGCGTGATATGCGCAAGACCCACCGCTATGCCGCTCCCAGTTCACCCGATTCGCGAACGGATCCATTTTTGGCCTCTAAAAAAAGAAGATAGGCCACGTGATAAGTTGACATCCATTGTTGCGGATTTGGCCCCTTCAGGGGGCTTCCGCAATGGGGATTGTCACTTGGAATTCGGCACCGCCGCCGTCGCGGTTGCGGGCGGTGATGGTGCCGTGGTGGAGTTGGATGATGGCGCGGCAGATTGCCAGGCCCAGTCCCAGGCCGGGGCGGCGGGGGGCTGAGGTTCCGCGAAAAAACTTTTCAAATATTCTCTGGGTATCGTGAACGGGTAGCCCGGTCCCGCGATCCATGACGCGGATCAGCACTGAATCCGGCCGGGCTATGGCGACGATTTCAATGGGTTTGGATGTCGGTGCGTGATCCATGGCGTTTTCCAGTAAGTTAGATAAAACTTGCTCCAGAAGAACGGGATCGCCTTGCACCAGGGGCAGCGAATCAGGAATACTAATTTGAAACTTGCGGTCCGGATCCGTGTTTCGCCACCGCTGGACAGCGGAAATAATCACCTCCCCGACATCCACGCTTTGGCTCTGAATCGACGGGTTGCCGGATTCCAAACGGGTCATTTCCAGAAGTTTTCCGATAAGACCTTCCATGCGTTGGGATTCATGGGAAATGGTGGTCAGCAGTTCTTCACGCATTGGAGCGGACATGGACGATCCCGCCTGGAGAATGCTGGTAGCGGAACCGGTGATGGCCGCCAGCGGCGTGCGGAGGTCATGCGATACCGCCGATAACAGCGTGTTGCGCAGCATTTCAAGTTCTGTGCGTTCCCAGGCGCGGTGCGATTGTTCCGACAGCACCATGCGCTCCAGTGCTACGGCAATCTGGGCGGTGAAGGCTTCCAGCGTGCGCCATTCATCAGGATGACTGAGGCGGTCAAGATCCGAGGGAATAACACACAATGCGCCCAGTGTTGATTTCACGCCTTTCAGAGGCAGGTAAATCGCTTTAGAGGATGGTAGTGTGGCGGTGGTGGCACCGGCCTTTTCACCATGACGGATAACCCAATCCGCGACCGACAATTCCTTGTCATCAAGCGTTACCTGGGCGGAACTGTGGGTCAAGACTGGAATACCGGCGGCATCGGGCAGAATCACAGCAGCGGGCGAATTGAAAAACTCGGCGATATGTCCCACGGAAACCCGCAGAAGGGCCGTATGATCCGTACAAGAAATCAAGTCCCGACTCAAGCGTAACAGCGCTTCGGTACGCTGTTCACGGGAGCGGGACAGGCGTTGCTGATCGCGCAGGGATGCGGTAAGCGTGCTGATATAGACACCCGTTACCAGCATGGCCGCGAAAGTAAGCAGATATTGCGTATCTGAGACCGCGAACGAGTAGTAGGGCTTGACCACGGTGAAATCAAAAGCCGCTACGCTGAGAACAGCGGTTAAAATGCCTGCAAAGCGGCTGTAACGGGCGGAAATCCAGATCACCCCCAGCAGGTAGAACATGATGACATTGATATCCGATAAGCCGAGCCGGTGGTAAAGAAAAATACCCAACGCTGTATTGAATGCCACAACGGCCAAGGCCCAGGCAATTCCCCGCCTGTCCCAGGTTGTTTTCCGACTCACCGGAGCCGGTGGTGGGCTTTCGGCATCCTCCCGGATTAATTCCATGTGAATATCGCCGCTGCGCGTAATCAGCAGGTCCACAAAAGATCGCCGCAGCAGGCGTCGCCAGCCGCGATCAGCCGGTTTTCCGACGATAATGCGGGCCACATGGCGGCTCCTGGCGTAGGCGATAATCTCCTGGTCCGGATGCAGGCCGGAAAGTGTTACCGCCTGACCACCGAGTTGCTCGGCCAACTCCAGGGTGCGTGCCACGCGCTGCCGATCGGCTTCTGATAAGCCCGGCGATTTTGCCGTTTCAACATACACCGCGATCCAGGGAGCCTTCCAGGCGGCGGCCATGCGCGCAGCGGTGCGGACCAGATTAGCCGAAAACGGGCTGGGGCCTACGCACACTAGAATGCGTTCCGAAACTGCCGCTGTCCGGGCTGCGGCAGTCCCCAGCCGCAGTGTATCAATATCCTGATTGATCCGATCAGCGGTACGGCGCAGAGCCAGTTCCCGAAGGGCCAGGAGGTTTCCAATGCTGAAGAAATGCTGTAACGCAGCGGCGGTGCGATCGGGCGTGTAAATTTTACCTTCCTGCAGACGTTCAATGAGTTTTTCCGGAGGCAGGTCCACAAGCTGTACTTCATCGGCATTTTGAAACACCGAATCCGGCAGCGTTTCGCGGACTTTTACGCCGGTCGCCCGTTCCACGATATCGTTGACGGATTCCAGATGTTGAACATTAAGTGTTGTGTATACGTCAATTCCTGCGGCCAGAAGTTCGGCTATATCCTGCCAGCGTTTGGCGTGCCGCATGCCGGGGGCGTTGGTATGGGCCAGTTCATCCACCAGAATAAGTTCCGGAGCTTTGCTTAAGGCTGCATCGAGGTCCAATTCCTTGAGAACAGCGCCGCGGTATTCCACGATTTTATAGGGAAGAATATCCAGGCCCAGCAGCAACGCTTCGGTTTCCGGGCGGATGTGTGGCTCGGCATAACCGACCAGCACGCGCACGCCGTCAATGGCCCGCCGTTGGGCCTCCTCCAGCATGGTATAGGTTTTTCCCACACCCGCTGAAGAGCCAAAAAATATTTTGAGCTTACCTCGGCGCAGCGATTCTTCCTGCCGGGTAAGCAGTTCAAGAAGTTCGTCAGGATTGGGTCTATGCGTTTGTTCCATCATCTGCAACCATTATTCTTTGCCGGTCCGGGAAGCTGCCGAAGCGGATGATAATCGATCTAACGCCAGATTCAGATCCAGCACATTGACGCGTGGCGCACCGAGAATACCGAAATCACGCCACTGGCAGAAATGCTCAACAAGATTTGTGACGGCGGAAGTCGGCAAACCGCGCGCCGCCGCCACGCGACGCACCTGATAAAATGCCGCCGCCGGGCTGATGTCGGGGTCCAACCCGCTGGCGCTGGAAGTTACCAGATCCACGGGAACAGGTCCCTTTTCTGTCGGATCAGCGGAGCGAAGGCGTTTGATCCGGCGTTTGACCGAAGCGAATAACTTCGGGTTCATCGGTCCCGTATTGGAGCCTGATCCACAATCAGCCAGAGGCCCATTATAAGAAGTATAAGGAACCGGTGAGGTAGCGGATGGCCGGGGCCAGAAGTATTTTGGAGCGGAAAAATATTGGCCGATCAGACGCGATCCGACGGGTGTTCCGGCACTATCCGTTATCAGGCTGCCATTGGCCTGCCATGGGAACGCCACGGCTGCAACGCCCGTGACCACCAGGGGATACGCCAAACCAGTGATGGCGGACAAGATGACAAACACAACAATTGCCGGACGACATTGAGACCACATCATGTAATTCCTTTCAACGCGCGTGTTTCAGGCCAAGTGCATGGCCACAAGTGCCATGTCAATGAGTTTAATTCCGATAAACGGCACAATAAGCCCCCCGACGCCATAAAGCAGAATATTTTGTAACAGCAGTTTCCCGGCGGGCATTGGGCGGTATTTTACACCGCGCAGAGCCAGCGGAATCAGAACAATGATAATCAGGGCATTAAAAATAACAGCGGACATAATGGCGCTGGCCGGTGTGGCCAGATGCATGATATTCAAGCGTCCCATCGCCGGATAAATGCCGACAAATATGGCCGGGATAATGGCAAAATATTTACTGACATCGTTGGCAATGGAAAACGTGGTTAATGAACCGCGGGTCATCAGCAGTTGCTTGCCCGTTTCAATAACCTCGATGAGTTTGGTGGGGTTGGAATCCAGATCAACCATGTTGCCGGCTTCTTTGGCGGCTTGTGTACCGGAGTTCATGGCCACCGCCACATCCGCCTGGGCCAGGGCGGGAGCATCATTGGTGCCGTCCCCGGTCATCGCGACCAGCCGGCCGCCCTGTTGATACTCGCGAATGAGCTTGAGTTTCGTTTCCGGCGTGGCCTGGGCAAGAAAATCATCCACGCCGGCCTCGGCGGCGATGGCGGCGGCGGTAAGGGGATTATCGCCGGTAATCATCACCGTTTTTATGCCCATGCTCCGGAGCTGCGCAAAGCGTTCTTTGATGCCGCCTTTGACAATATCTTTAAGTTCAATAACGCCCAAGACATTCGGGCCGTCCGCTACCGCCAGTGGCGTTCCACCACGGCGGGATATTTCGTCCACCGCGGTCTTAACCGATGCATCCAGTTCGCCGCCAAGTTCAGCTACATAAGCCGCAATGGCGTCCGCAGCTCCCTTGCGGATTTTTCGGCCGTCAAAATCCACCCCGCTCATGCGGGTTTGTGCGGTAAAGGGGATAAATTCGGCGTGGAGGGAACTTAATTCTCTGCCGCGCAAGTTGTAGCGATCCTTGGCCAGCACCACAATACTGCGCCCCTCCGGCGTTTCATCCGCCAGGGACGAAAGTTGCGCCGCATCAGCCAGTTGTTCAACGCTTACACCTTTGGCGGGAATAAAATTAACGGCCTGGCGGTTGCCCAGCGTAATGGTTCCCGTTTTATCCAACAGCAGCACATCCACATTGCCCGCAGCTTCCACCGCCCGGCCGGAAGTGGCAATGACATTTTTTTGGATCATGCGATCCATCCCCGCAATGCCGATGGCGGATAAAAGGCCGCCGATGGTGGTCGGGATCAGGCACACCAGAAGTGCCACCAGCACCGTGAGGCTGACGGGGGTGCCGTGGCCTGCGGCGTCAACCGCGTAAATGGAAAACGGCAACAGCGTGGCCGTGGCCAGCAGGAAGATAATCGTCAGTTTGGCCAAAAGGATATTCAATGCGATTTCATTGGGGGTTTTCTGGCGCTTGGCCCCTTCCACCATGGCAATCATTCGATCCAGAAATGTTTCACCAGGATCGCAGGCCACGCGAATAATCAGCCAGTCGGAAAGTACGCGCGTACCACCGGTCACACTTGACCGATCACCGCCGGATTCTCTGATGACCGGGGCCGATTCACCGGTTATCGCCGATTCATCCACAGAAGCCACCCCCTCCATGACTTCTCCGTCGGTGGGGATCAAATCGCCGGCCTCCGCTAAAAGAATGTCCCCTTTTCGTAATGTGGCAGCGGACACGCTTTGAACGGGGGCATCGCGCCGGGCTTCGGTGAGCTTTTTAGCGGGCGTATCACGTCGAGCGCGACGGAGCGTATCCGCCTGGGCCTTGCCGCGCCCTTCGGCCATGGCTTCGGCGAAATTGGCAAAGAGCACGGTAAACCAGAGCCAGAGGCTGACACCCAGAATAAACCCGGCAGGGGCTTCACCATGCCCTAAGAGGGCCTGGATAAATAAGACGCTGGTTAACATGCTGCCGATATAGACAACAAACATCACAGGATTGCGCACCTGAATGCGCGGATCCAGTTTTGTGAATGATTCAATGACGGCGCGCCGGGTAATGGCGCTGTTAAACAGAGATGTTGATTTTGCAGTCATGATTATTGCAACTCCAATCGTATTCAGGCCGGGTCGTAAGCTTTCACGTCAGTGCCAAAGATGCAAAGATTCAACGATCGGGCCTAATGCCAAGGCGGGAAGGAACGTCAAAGCGCCAATAAGCACCACGGTGGCCACCAGCCATGCGGTAAACAGTGCGTCATGCGTCGGAAGCGTTCCGCTGGAAACAGGAATCTGCTTTTTTCTCGCCAGTGAGCCGGCGAGAGCCAGCGTCGGCACGATCAGAAAATAGCGCGATACCCACATAACAATGCCGCCGGCGATATTGTAGAACGGTGTATTGGTGCCCAGACCGGCGAAGGCGCTGCCGTTGTTATTTCCTACGGAACTGGCCCAGTAGAGAATTTCTGAAAAGCCATGCGCACCGGGATTGGCCAACGCACTGGTGCCCATGACGGTCACGCAGGCGATCGCTGCGGTCACCAATACCAGCGCGGGTGGAACCAGCACGCAAATCGTCGCCATTTTCATTTCAAAAGCTTCAATTTTCTTGCCCAGATATTCCGGCGTGCGACCCACCATCAGCCCGGCAATAAAGACGGCCACGATGACAAACATCAACATGCCATACAGGCCCGATCCCACGCCGCCGAAAATCACTTCGCCCAGTTCCATCAGCCACATGGGCGCTAATCCGCCCAGCGGCGTATAGGAGTCATGCATGGAATTCACTGATCCATTGGAAGCCGCGGTGGTGGCGGTGGCCCAGATGGCAGAATCGGTAACGCCGAAGCGCGTTTCCTTTCCCTCCATGTTGCCGCCGGACATCAGGGCAGAGGGGCTTTGAGTTACTCCAAGCGCGGTGAGTTTTGGATTCCCGGCATGTTCCGCCCACACGCAACCGACCATCAGCGGTACAAAGATGATCATCATCGCTGCAAAAATCGCCCAGCCCTGGCGCGTGTCCCCAACCATGCGGCCAAAGGTATAACAGAGCGCTGCAGGTATCAGCAGAATGGCCAGTACTTCCATGAAATTGCTTAACGGATTGGGATTTTCAAACGGATGCGCTGAATTGACCCCGAAAAATCCGCCGCCGTTGGTGCCCAATTGTTTAATGGCAATTTGGGAGGCCGCCGGACCTAAGGGCAAGATCTGGTGTTTAACCCATACGATCTGATTACCGGTTTTGCCCGCGGCGTTGGTGCCGGCTTGCACGTAGCTGACCGGCTGAAGCAGCGGAACTTTTTTATACGGCGAAAACGTCTGCACCACACCCTGCGACACCAGAAGCAGGGCCAGGACAAACGATAGCGGCAGCAGAATGTAAAGTGTACTGCGCACCAGATCGCCCCAGAAATTTCCGATGTTGTCGGTCTGTTTGCCGCGGATACCGCGAATCAGTGCCACCAGCACCGCCATGCCGGTGGCCGCTGAGACAAAATTTTGCACGGTCAGCGCCAGCATTTGCGTCAGATAGCTCATCGTGGTTTCGCCGTTGTAGCTTTGCCAGTTGGTGTTGCTGATAAAGCTGACTGCGGTATTCCACGCCAGTGCCGGCGATACCGCACCCAGATGTTCCGGATTTAATGGCAAAAATCCCTGCAAACGCTGCAGCGCATAAACCGCTACTCCGCCCAGCAGATTAAACAGCAGCAAGGCCACGGCATAGGTTTTCCACGTCATCGGCTCAGCAGGCTCAATTCCCGCTACCCGGTACGTCAGGCGTTCCAGCCAACCCAGCGGTTTATCCAGGCCGCAGGGCTGTCCCTCATAAACCCGCGCCATAAATGCCCCAAGCGGTTTAACCAGCGCGGAAAGCACCAGCAGAAACACTCCCATTTGGATCCACGTGTCAGGAGTCATTAAAATTTCTCCGGAAAAAGCATTGCGATAATCAGGTAAATCAGGATGGCTCCCGCCAGCACCAGACCGATGAAATCCATGATACTCATCTTCGATCTCCTAAATATTCACATAGTTTCACCAGCAGCCAGGTGACAACGCCCAGTAAAATCATGGCTCCAATGTATAACGTGTCCATGGGAACACTCCGGTTTAAGCATGCACCTCCCGGTGCGGAACATCAGATAAGTTTATCTGCCGCGATATCAAGATGCTGTAAAAAATAGGGCCGAAGATATAAAGATTGTGTAAAAATTGACGGAGCACCGGAGTGCAGACACGGATGGGCGTGTGATGTGAGCTTATTT
>JAJZGH010000268.1 GCA_021798635.1 Planctomycetota bacterium
CTCTTAATAATGAGTCTGCGAGATCCGACAACAAAGCAGACGGGGCATTTCAGGCCCACCCGTAGGGCGGCGTGCTTTTTGGCCCCCCTCTGCGGCGCGGCTCCTGGGAGTACCATCCGTGTCAGGTACGCCATCGTCGCCGCTTCTTGATGAGAGCCAAAAATCGTCCCGGCGCGCCGGGATCGCAACCCGGCGATTACTCGGACAGGCTCCTAGAAATCGGGATAAGTAACGGGGGCGGGCGGCGCGGGAAATTTCGGATGTGTCCAGTGCCAAAATGTCGTGGTCGCGGTGCCGAGTCGTCGGATAAATACATTCTATACAAGCACTTACAAAAAATTCCAAGGGCGGTTTGAAATTGATCGTCCGCTATCGGATTTTATCCGTATAAAGAAATAGGAAGGCCATGCAGACCTTCCAGTGCTTGTTTAAGGAGCTGCATCATGCTTGCTCAAGTGGCTGCGATAAAACCCGAAATTACCCTGACCCGGCGTCACGAGTCCATTTTACAGGCCATCGGCGAATTTGATCGCCAGATGGTTCAGGAGGCGCTGAATTCACCCCTGTATTTTGTGCCTAACGCTTTGTTTAAAGAAGCGGATGCTGCCGACCAGTTATTTGAAAACGGCTTGGATATAGGGCCGGCCAAAACCGGCTGGTACCATCCCATGGCCGATGATCTAAGCACCATGTCCGCGCCCTCTTCATCGTTGCTGACCATGGCGCAGGAGCAGCATTTGTTTCTGCGCTACAACTATGCCCGCATGCGTGTGAAAGAAGCGGTGCTGACGTTTGAGGCATCGCCGGGCCGAAAAATTGCACGGGAAATAGCATTCTGGCAACGCCGTGCAAAAGAGACGCGTGAGAATATTGCCGGTGCCAATTTGGCGCTGGTGCTGGCCATGGCCAAACGCACGCGGATGAATGATGTTGATTTCGGAGATTTAATTTCCGAAGGCAACATGGCCCTGCTGCGGGCCGTGGAAAAATTCGATGCCGCGCGCGGCTTCAAATTCAGCACGTATGCGTGCCGGGCGATTCTAAAAGGATTCAGCCGCAGTGCGGTCAAGTCCAATCGCTATCGCTCCATGTTCCCCACGGAGTTTGATCCCACCATGGAGCGTTCCAATGAAATGGAACTCCGGCGGCAATCCGTGGCCAAGGACGCGGTGGAAGATCTTCAGGAAATCATTCAGCGCAACAGCGCCGAACTCACGGATGTTGAACGCCGCGTTATCGAAGCCCGTTTTGCGGTTAACCGCCCCGAAGACACTCAGGCCATGACACTGGCGGAAGTCGGCGAAGTTATCGGTGTAACCAAAGAACGCGTACGGCAGATACAAAACCGTGCGTTGGAAAAATTGCGTTCAACCCTTGATGACCGCATTTTGACCCGGTGACCATTCGGGGTTTCAACTCTTTGGACACCGGGAGCGGGCACGTAGAAATTTCCGCAGTTCGTGACACCCTTCATTGCCGCATATCAGCTGAACTTGGCACTCCCAGATAATGTTCCGGATGGGCATTTCGGGCATCGTGTCGACACTCTTGACCCGCGACATAACCCTGCTTCGTTCGGCCCGGCTTAAATTATCCGTCATTGCCAACCCATCCTGTTTCGATCATTATTATCATAATGTCGTCACCGAGAATAGATAACTTGCGCCGGCTCCTCTCCGAATTGCTTGAGGCGATCCCCGATCCGATCGCCCTTTCCAGTGAGGAAATTTCTCCGCTAATCAGGCGCAAGCTTATGGAAGAAATCGGAATCGCAATCTCGCGATTGGGACTTCTTCGCGAGGCCGCTGACCCCATTCGCCTACCCACCTTTGTATTCGACCCGTCAAACCCCGAATTTGTTGGGCAACTTGTTGGTAGGACGCTCATCGAACAGCCAGCCCATCCCCTTGCCAATGTGCATAAGTTCTACGGGTCGGGAGTGTACGCCCTGTATTATCACGGCGCTTTTGCCGCATACCGGCCTGTCTCGGCAAAGACAACGCCGATCTATGTCGGTAAGGCCGATCCGCCGACGCCGGATGCGAAAAATGCGAAGGAGCAGGGGACGAAGCTATGGACGAGATTGACTGAACACGCCAAAAGCGTTCGCTTGGCGGGTAATTTAGACATTAACGACTTTCGGTGCCGTTATTTGGTGGTCCAAAGCGGGTGGCAGAGGTCGGCGGAGGATTACCTCATCCACCGTTTTACCCCCATTTGGAATCAGTCCACGTGTTACGGTTTTGGCAAACATGGCGACGATCCGTCCACACGCGCAAATACCCGTTCACCTTGGGATACTCTTCATTCGGGGCGGCCGTGGGCGACACGTTCTGGAAATAAGGTGAATCCGCTGACCTCCGGACAGGTCATGGAGGGGATTGCCGACCACTACCGCCGGCATCCGCCAGAAGCCTGATCGCCGCCGCGTGAGCCCATTGGTCGGACAACTGCGCAGCCGGGCTAAGTACCTCACGGAGTCTTTTGGCAACCACCTCCCCGAGCAAGGCGGGCACCGCGTTACCAAGTTGCCGCATACTTTCGGTCCAAGAGCCTTCGAATCCCCAATTGTCCGGGAATGTCTGGAGCCTGGCGCATTCCCTTGCCGTCAGGTATCGGATTCCGCCGCCATCCATCCGGACGGTGTTTTCCCCTCCTGGTACGCCGTGGTCACCCGCCTTTAACGCCTTCGCCGGTTCATCCATCGAACTGCCATCGTGGCCTGCATAACTCCGCGCACCGGGATTTTGGAAATGGTTCTTGAACTTACGGCTGCTCTCCCCCGGAGCCAAAACAGGCAGATCAGCGATGGCATCGCGAACGGTGCGCCAGGGATTTCCGAGCATTCCCGGCACTAATCCGCCAAGCGAATTTACCCTCCGGCGAATCGCTGGTGTGATGGCTTGGCGGGCAGCCTTTGCGATTCCGTGCCGCTCCCAATATTTGCCTGTTACCCATTTATCGTAAAGCAGCGCGTCCTCGCTGTGGGTCGCATGGGGAAATGAGAACTCTACTCCCAAATCTGATCGAATGCCCACAATAAAGACTCTGTGCCGATGTTGGGGAACGCCGAAATCCGCCGCGTCCACAAGCCTGAAAACCACATGATACCGCAGGCCCGAAAAGCGCCCTTTTGTCGCCTGCTTTTCCAGTCTGGCCAAATGGTCAACCCATTCCTCATCGCCCTTCGGTACCAACGTCGGGAATGTCAATTGTTTGATTATATAGGAGTAATAGTTTGCGAAGTTCCGCCGCAACAGGCCCCTCACATTCTCAAACATGAACGCCTTTGGCGCTATTTCCCGCACGGAGCGAATGGCCTGTGGAAACATATTGCGGCGGTCGGCGGCACCGAGGTGTTTGCCGCCGAGCGAAAATGGTTGGCATGGTGGCCCACCAATAACTACGTCAACCTTCCCTCCATGCCGGGAAAAGTCATATTCCCGCACGTCTTGTTCAAGGATATTCCAGTCCCTTGCCGGCGCAACGTGGTCAGCCTTGTTTCGCCGCAAAGTGGCGCACGCGAAGCGGTCGAAATCAATCACGGATTCATGCTCGAACCCCGCATGCGCTGCGCCTATCGCAAGTCCACCGGCTCCGACGAATAATTCAATTGAACGCAACGAACGCTCCCCTTTAACTAGATAAGTATTAAACCCGGTTGTTGTGGAACGTGCAACCCGCCGGCATCGCCGTGCCGGCATCGCCGCGACGAAAACCTTAGGCTTCGCCATCGATTGCGCATGCTTACGGGCGTTTTTGTTCCAGCAACCTTGCGGGCCATTGGGTTGGCAGATCGGGGACGATAAAGGTTTTGCTTTTTTCTCCATCAACCGCGCTGGGAATTTTGCGTGTGACGGCCTCTGCGGCAAGATAGCCGCTGCGAACAGCGCCTTCCATGGTGGCGGGCCAATTGGTTTTTGTGTAGTCGCCTGCGAGGAATAAATTTCCAATGCCGCCCGGGGGTGGCTCCTGCGCCGGTCGCCACGCATCGCAGCCGGGCAGGGGGGAAAAGGTAGCGCGTTTTTCAATGACTATTTTTTGTCGCAGCAGGCGGGCCGAAGAATCAGGAAACAACTGTTGAATCTGCTGTTGGAATAATTCCGCGCACTGTTCTCGGGGCTTATCCACCCACTGCCGCGCCGCGCTGATCACGCCGTGGAGAATTTTCCCTTCCGCATCTTTCCGAAACAGCCATTGCAGCGGCCCTTCAAATAACGCGGCATGGGATAACCTCATCACCGGCTTATCAAACCAGAGATGCGCCCCCAATATCGGCACGGATTCAAGTTTGTCCAGATGCGCGAAGCGTCCATCCGCAGTCCGCAGTTGTTCCGGAATCCATCGTTGTACCGCGTGATAATTGGTGGCCAGAATCACAGCATCGGCGGCGAGCATTTCACCGGTGTGCAGCATGACCCCTGTCGCCCGGCCCCCGGCAAAAACAATTTCCGAAACCCGCGTACCCAGGCGCACATCCGCGCAGGGCCGATGGGAATACAGTTCCTCCAGGGCACATCCCGGCAGGCCTACCACATACCCCTGCTGGTTCATCAGCATGGCGTCCTGAAAAACTTCGATTGCATATTTGCTGCTGGCTTGGCGCGTTTCTTCGTTTAGCGCACTAATTAACACCGGATCATAAAACCGCTGAATCACGCGGTCGCTTTGCCGGTGCTCCGTCAGCCATTGGCCAAAGGCCTGCCCCTCCAGCTTTTCCCGCCCGGACTTTCCCATGCGCAGCATCGCCAGCATGGCGGTTATGACTTGCCGTCGCTCCGGAAGGGTCAACGCGCTAAATCCCAGCATGGCCGGACCCAGATGCAAAGGTGCCGGCAGACCCGAAACGCCCCAAAGATCAAATTGCCGGCCGGCTGCATCCAGAAAATGCACGCGACGATGATACTCAATGCGGTCCGCGACATTCAGACGTTTATATAAATCCTGCAAATTCGTGCAGCAGCCCAGCAGCACATGCTGGCAGTTATCCAGGAGTTGATCGCTTTCCGGGTCTTCAAAGGAACTGGCCCGCCCTCCAAGTTCCCGCCGCGCTTCTAATAATGTCACGTGATAACCGCAGGAATCAGCCGCCGCCGCCGCGGCTATGCCCGCTAACCCGCCGCCGACAACAACGACGCGTGGTCCGGCGTTCTGACTTCCATGTTGAGGATTATTTACCGACAAAATTTTATCCCGTTCACGTTGTTAAGAAAGCTGTTGGCCGCACCTCGGCTTGTGCTATGGCACCGCCCCTATTTTCCCGCGCTGCGGCACCGCAGGGCAATCCAGGTTTTTGCCACTGCGCCAAGGCGCACGCGGCCACGCAGCACCTGCTTCGGATGACGTGCGATCTTGCGCAAAATGCCATGATAAATCGCGGTCATCGCGGTCAACGCCGCGACATTTCCCGGCGTAATCCGCTGGTCCAGCGGTGCAGATCGGACAAATAACCGCTCCGCCAGCTCAATATGGTGCTGCATCAGAGCCTGAAAGCCTTCGGTAGCTTTTCCGCCCGTCAGATCATCGCCGCTTACGCCGCAGCGCAACATCTGCTGTTGCGGAAAATATATGCGGCCTCTGCCGGCATCTTCCTTCACATCCCGCAGAATATTGGTTAATTGAAATGCGATGCCCCGATCCACCGCCAAAGCTACTGTCTCCGCACCGCCGGTAAAACCCCATATATGAATACTGGCCACGCCCACCACCCCGGCTACGCGATAACAATACTGCTGCAGATCGGCATCCTTTTCCGGCTGATGGAATTCCAGATCCTGCTGTTGGCCGTCGATCATGTCATCAAAAAGCGCGGGGGGAATGGAGTGGCGATGCACACAGTCCGTAAAAGCCGCCCATCCCGGCCACGCAGGGCTTTCCATCGCGGGTAAGGCCTGCCCGGCAATCGCCGCATGGGTTAGCGCACGGAATTGATTCAGCAGTTCCCGGCGTTGCGCTAATGGCAGATCAGCCGAATCATCCGCCAGATCATCCGCCCGTCGCATCCACGCATACAGCGCAAACATGCTGGACTTGGCCGGTTCCGACAGGAGGCGTAAGCCGTAAT
>JAJZGH010000269.1 GCA_021798635.1 Planctomycetota bacterium
AATCGACTCCACCATCTTTATTTATTGGCCCGAGAAGATAAGTGGTATCGCGCCGAACGGGAATTATCCGCCATACATGTATCCAAGCCTGATCCGCCGCGAGCAAGACCACGATTGCCACCAAAAGGCCAATGCTTATTTTTTTGCGCCGAGATTCCAGCAGCCTCAGCTTGGGCGGCTGCTCGCTAGTTGCAGGCGCTGGCTGCCCTTGGATGCTAAGCACAGCACGGCGCAGAAACCACATCCGCACGGCCAGAAATAATAAAAGAGCCCATCCGACGGCCCTTCCGAGGACGGTAGCGGTGATTATGTCTATGGAAAATGTGTAGAAAATTGGCGAGTGGTGTGACGGCATCCACCCCAGTGGCTGGCAGAGAAACAGGAGGTCTAACAAGCTTAGCAGCCAATACGCCACGGCCAGTCCGAAACCGCAGTCCCCGCCGCCGCTAATCTTGCTTTCCTTGAAGAACCGCCGATAGCTGCGCGTCAATGGAAGCAGAGTCACCAACGGTAACACCTGACTGAATATCCAGAATTGGAACGGCAGCAATAATAACCAGTTCAACCACGGCCAACGCATCCGAAACGGTTTTGGAATCGCCCGTGCGGCCGCCCAAAATATCCAGACACAGAAAACAACACCTGCCGCAACCGTCAGCAACAGCGCCAGCACGATGACAAAAAGAACAGCCGTCACCATATCGTTCGCTTCCAAGGACAATGCCGCCGGTCCCGGTGTTTACAATTGCGAGAAACAATAAACGCAATGTTACCTCAGTTGGGCTGGCCGGTCGAGCCGAGGGCGTCGCGCGAAACCGGGGAGCATGAAAGACGTTAATTCACAAGAGGAAGCGGAGGTAAGGGGAGGACGGACGGCGGGGGGGGTTACGGGGTCGGCCGCTTCCAGCGCTGCAGCAGCAGGGCACCGATTCGGCGGGCGGTGCGGTAGCGATTCAATGAAATAGTGCGGTTTACGACATACTTTTTTCCGTTAAACATGATGGTTTGCGGACTGTGGCCTTTGGGCAGGGGTTCAAGGTTGGTCCAGTGAACCAACATGTTCCGCAGTGGGGCGGAGGGGTGTAGTTTCCATAGTTCATGCAGCATGGTGAGTTCCACGGTAACGCTTGGATCCGTCAGTAGCCGATGCACCAACCAGACCTGTTCGGTGCCGTGCAATTTTGGGGCAATTGCCGCGGCATGTAACCGTTGGCGGCGCTGTTGTGACATCACCAGGCGCAGGAGTTCCACATCCTGCGTGCGGAATCGCGCCCAATTAAATAGAGCCTGCCGTTGTTGCGGCGGAAGCTGCGAAACAAGATAAATCCATCGAGACATCGCGGCATTGAAGGCCATAATTTGGGATAGCTGCTTCTGCCATGGCATGACAGTCGCCATCGTGATCAGCGTGCGGTATTCAGCCGCCAAAGCTGCTTTGACTGATTTTGCCGATGCATCGGCACGCACCAGCGTGGCCATCGCTTTACGCAAAGACTTCATCCGCGTTTTTATCTCCGCCCGATCACTTTTTACACGGCCATGATCTATCGCGGCCGCCGGCATGGACGCTGCGGCACTTTCCAGCGGCTGTGTGGCGACCTGGGCTGGTGCTGTTGTTGGCAGGCTCCATCGCGCTAAAAGTGCCGTGGCGAATTGTCGGGTGTCAGTCAAATGGGTTTGCCGGTTCATGCGATAGAGGACAGGTGTGCCATTTACCGCGTCGCGACCAAACAGAAACATTTTCCAGCGTCGCGGTTTGGCCAAGCTATTCACGCTTTTCTCTGTGGCCCATTGCCGCAGAAGGACCATTTCCGCAGATGTGGGCCGCCGATCATAAAGGGCCGGCATCACCGATAAACGCACGACAAAAACCGGATCCTGTAACAATCGCATGATCAGGGCATCGGCGAACGGGCCGGCCCTTTTTGCCAGAGCGTGTGAGGCGGCAATGCGTTGAAAGGACCATCTGGAAAATACGTGATTGACAAGCGGCAAGTTGACTCCGCGTAAACCCCAGTTGAACAGGGCCACGCGGCCCGAGCGGGGAAATGTCATCACGGCCTCGGCCCATCGACCTAGCCGGGCGTTATACCGCAGCACAGAACGCAATTGTGGGGACGGCTGCTGCGGCAGGGCGGCCGTATCGCTTAAGCGTCCCAAGATTTTAGCCAAGGCTTCCTCAATAAGTGCGGTGCGCGTTACGCGGCCGGTTCCGGGAGGTACGGCACGATTCAGCGCTTTCTGATACGTGACAACTGCGGAATCCGGCAGGCTGTAAACATTCCGCATCAGCGGCCAAAGCCACAGCGCCAGAACTACCAGCACAATGGGAATCGTTACCAGCGCTGTGGAAAGTACCCAAGATTTGTCTTCCCGGTTTGGCACCGTTGTCACTCCATTGACGCAAAAGATTGCATTACTTTGTCGGGGGCTGTTCGGCCATGGTTAAAATTATTTTCCAAATGTCCTCCGGCACCGGCATAACCGATAATCGGCCAAGCCGGGGCAGTTCCCACTGCGCCAGGCGCGGTTGCGATTTGACGGCGGCCAGCGTGACGGCAAAGCGCAATTGTGCGCCCGGTTTAATATCCACCACGGCCTGTTTGGGGTTGTCGCCCTTGGGATCAGCGTATGCGTCTGATGCCGCCACCGCCAGTCCCACGATGGCCTTTTCTGTGCCGGTGTGATAAATCATCAGGGTGTCACCTTTTTTTATTTGCCGCAGGTATATCAACGCCAGATTATTATTAACGCCGTCCCAGATCGTTTTGCCGTCACGCAGCAAATTCTTAAAACTGTAATCATCCGGTTCTGTTTTTAGAAGCCATTTGGCCATGGGTTAGTTCCTCGTACTTAGGGATTGGAAATCAACGGACCCTCGGCACCGTCCGAAGCCGGTGGGTATGGTTTTCAACATTCATCATGGATCCGTTGGCGGTGGCTTGGACGGCGGCGCGTTGGGACCGGCACTGGGTTTGGGTCGCGGTGGCTGGTTCTGCCCTCGGCGCGGTTGATTTCGCGGGCCGGCATTGCGGGAATGTTTGCCATGGCCGCCGGAGTTCTGATTGCCGGCGTTGCGCTGTGGTGGCTTGCCGGATTTATCGGGCTGGCCTGGGGGTGGGGCAGCGGGCGGTCTATTTTGCGGGCCCGCAGTGGGACGATTTTGCCCCTGATCGCCGGGTTTTCGCATGGTTTGGCCGGGACGTGGCAGCTCCGGGGCGAGATTTTCGCCGTCACCGGGAAATTGCTGCGCCCGTCCGTCGGAATTCAACGGTTTTGGCAAATCAAAGGCTACAATATTTTCCATCGGCACCGCTGCCCGATTGCCGTTGTCATATTCCACCAGTACCAACTGGGTCAGAATTTGGCCGTCCATCACCCAGGCTTCACCCTCGGCAGTGCGAACCCGGGAATGTTTCCGGGGCAGTCGCTTGCGCAAATCTTCATAGGTTTCGTCTTCATAACGCAGGCAGCACATCAGGCGTCCACAGCGACCGCTGATTTTTGCCGGGTCCAGCGTGGCTTTCTGCACTTTGGCGGAGCGCATGGAAATCGGCGTAAGCACCTTGAGAAATTGTTTGCAGCAGCAGTGTTGGCCACATTTTTCATAATCCGCCACCAGCCGGGCCTCATCGCGTGCGCCTACTTGCCGCAGATCAATGCGCGCGCGCAACTGATGCGCCATGTCCCGCACTAAAGACCGGAAATCCACGCGGTGTTCGCTGAGAAAATAAAAGACTACCTTTTCGCCGCCTAAGAGGAATTCCACATCCACAATTTTCATCGGAACACGGTGCACTTCCACCATGCTGCGGGATACTTTCAGGAATTGCCCACGCTGGCTGTCGAGGCGGGCCTGCTCGGCAATATCTTGCGCGGTGGCCACGCGCAGAACGCGGCCGCTGTCCGAAAATGGAAAATCTTTCCCGCCCGACTGATCAATATAATCCAGCATTTTGTCGCGCGTGATGGATTTGTTGCACCCGCCGTTGCCGCAGACGGTGGTCAGCATCTCCGCCATTTCCACGCCCCGGCTGGAGCGCACGACCACGCGCGACCCGCACCCCACTTTTTCTTTTACATCACTTTGAAATTCGCCGATGAGCTTCAGGTAGCCGTAGCGCACCACCATGGTTTTCGGCGGAGGCGGATCCGGAACCACCGGTTCCAGCGGCATAATTTCAAGCGATATCGGCATAGCTTCTCGTCCGATCAGATGGCCACGCGGAAGAACAAAACAACATACAGCAAAACGTATTGTAATCGCCTTCCACGCGGAATGACACCGCAGGGTAGGTTACAGGTTACAGGTTACAGCCGCGGCCCCAAATGTTAGCCGCCGGGGTTTACCCGCCAAGAAAAATTGCCGTGCCCCTGGAAGAATGTTCCGGGCGTTATACCCCGCTGGGGAGCTTTTCCCGCGCCGCAGTCGTTGCACGGGGCGCTGTATTTTCGCTGTGGCGCGCGTAATGATGAAATGCGCTGGTGAGCTGCCGAGTAATCGGGCCGACTTTGCCGTCACCAATCAGGCGTTTATCCACACTGGTTACAGGCACCACTTCCGCACCCGTGCCGGTGAGGAAACATTCATCGGCCGTGTATAAATCATAACGCGTGAGATTCGATTGCCGGGTTGGAATACCGGCGGCCACCGCCAGTTCCAGCACCACTTCACGCGTGATGCCCAGAAGTATGCCACTTTCTTCCGCCGGTGTTAACAATTGACCGTCGCGCACAATAAAAATATTATCAGCCGTGCATTCGCAGATAAAGCCCAGCGGGTTGAGCATCACGGCCTCGGGCACGCCGGCATCAATGGCTTCCCATTTGGCCATGATGTTATTGAGATAATTGAGACTTTTAATTCTCGGGGATAATGCGGCGGCGGCAATGCGCGGCGTACTGGCGGTAATAATGGCCATGCCGTTACGGTACGTTTCTTCCGAATACATTTTAATGGAATCGGCGATGATAAAAATCGAGGGGTTGCTACAAGTCGCCGGTGATATGCCCAAGGCCCCCACGCCGCGTGTCACCAGCAGGCGGATATAAGAATCGGTAAGCTTGTTGGCCTGCAGTGTGGCCGCCACCGCTTCGCCCATATCATGCTGAGAAAGGGGGATCTCCAGCCGAATCGCCTTGGCGGAGTTGTAGAGCCTTTTAAGATGATCAGCCAGGCGGAAAACCCGCCCATTGTATTGCCGCAGGCCTTCAAATACGCCGTCGCCATACAGCAGCCCGTGATCAAACACGCTCACCGCCGCCTGCTCCATAGGAACCAGCCGCCCGTCCATCCAAACCGTTTTGCTCATAACCGAACCGCCTGTTCCTGAAGTTACAGAACCCATCATTTTAATCGGGCGCGGCACGGGAAGCAAAAAACCAGAAGTACGCGGCAAGCGATACAAAGATCGCTCTTTCATTTACGCTGTTATGAGGGATCATTATGATTTGTTGAGCCTTACCGATCTCGCGAAAAAGGAATGATTGATATGAATGGCTGTAGAGTTCTTAAGATTGCTGTGGTGCTTAATACGTTCGCCTTGGTCGTATCTCTTGGCTTCGTGGTGCGGGAATACCGGCTTAACTGCTTATGGCAGCAACAAACCTTTGGACTCGCCGGCTATATGGGTGCCGAACGCGCGCTACATGATTTTCGGCAAGGTAAGCTTCGGATATTCAAGATCGCAGGTGCCAGTGACAACGATAAATTTTCCGGCAAATCAGACGGTCCCTTCCAGATTTGGATCTCCGCTTATTTTCCATCGCTCGGGTACCCCGAACTGTACGCAACTAATCAAATGGTGAGGGTTTACAACGCAAAGATGAGGTTTATGCACAAGCATCCGCAGCAATTTCTGGGCCTTGCACCCCTGCGAGGGGTGCAAGGCCGCATCGCCCCGCCGAGGAGCCGATAAGATCCATACATTGAAATATCCGTTTTCATGGCCTCCGTTTTTCGCAGAGGGAACCTCATACAGCTTCGCGATCTCTTTTACCCGCCTGCCTATGGCCGCCACGCCCCT